>JABXIA010000282.1 GCA_013373325.1 Paracoccaceae bacterium | reverse complement strand
CACCCGTCCGCACGGCTGTTCGACCAGATCGAGGTCAAGATGACCGCCTATGTGATGGACGCGCTCAAGGTGGACAGGGCCGAGGCCGACCGCCTGCGCAGCCACTACTGGCGCGAGCACGGCACCACCCTGGCAGGGCTGATGCGCGAACACGATCTGGACCCGGACCCTTATCTGGTCGCGGTGCACGACATCTCGATGGACCATCTGGAGGAGGACGCGCCGCTGGCGGCCGCGATCCGCAACCTGCCGGGCAAAAAGATCGTCTACACCAACGGCTCTGCCCCCTATGCGGAACGGGTGCTGGCCGCCCGCGGTCTGTCCGGGCTGTTCGATGACGTTTACGGCGTCGAACATGCCGACTACCACCCCAAACCCGAACGCCGCGCCTTTGACCGGGTGTTTGACCGCGCCGGGATCGCCCCGCAGCAGGCCGCCATGTTCGAGGACGATCCGCGCAACCTGGCCGCCCCGCATCAGATGGGCATGCGCACCGTGCATGTGGCGCCGGAGCCGGTCCAGGCGGACCATATCCACCATCATTCGGACGATCTGGCCGGTTTCCTCGCCGCCCTGACCTGACCCCGGAACCAGCGCCGGGACGCTTTTGCCCAGCGGTTTGCCGCATCGCGAAATGTGTGCAATTGCATTCCGGCGAAACTTCGCAACTGCGTCAAAATATACCTGTTTGCTGCATGTTTTCCTTCCTATATGCGCCGCGAACCCATACGCAGGAGACCACCCGATGAGCGCATATACCCTCCCCGCCCGCCTGACCCTGTGGCAGCGCATCCTGTTTGCCGTGCCGCTGCTGGGACGGATCTTCAAGGAGGTCGCCTATGGCCCCGAAGAGAACATCGGCTACGCTCTGGCAACCTTTGTCAGCCTCTGGGGCTGCTCGATCCTGCTGTTCGGCATTCCGGGGCTCTACATTCCCGCGCTGTGCATGGTGCCGGTGATGTTCCTGGTTCTGCTCTCCATCACCCGCGGCTAATTCCCCGCGCGGCAGGTTGCGGCTTGTCTTCCCCCTCCGTCAAAGCCTATTTCAGGGCAACAACGGAGGGCTGAGACCATGGCCGAGACCTGCGACATCCTGATTTCCGGCGGCGGCATTGCGGGACTGACCGCAGCCGCCGCGTTTGCGTCCAGCGGCTTCAGCGTGATCTGCGCCGACCCGGCCCCGCCGGTCACAGAACGCGACGCCGAAGGCGCTGACCTGCGCACCACCGCCTTTCTGCAGCCCGCCCAGGCCCTGCTGGAGCGCAGCGGGATCTGGGCGCGGCTGGCGGACCACGCCGCCCCCTTACAGATCATGCGCATCGTCGATGCGGGCGGCGCCCGGCCCGAGCCGCGGGTGGCCAAGGATTTCAACGCCGCCGATATCTCAGACCAGCCGTTCGGGTGGAACCTGCCCAACTGGCTCTTGCGGCGTGAGATAATTGCCCGGCTGGCGGAACTGCCCGACGTGGATCTGCGCTTTGGCACCGCCACCACCGCCCTGTTCACCCGCACTGACGAGGCGCGCGTCAGCCTCAGTGACGGCAGCCAGGTGACCGCAAAACTGGTAGTGGCCTGTGACGGCCGCAATTCCCCGATGCGGGAGGCCGCGAATATTCCGGTGAAAACCACCCGTTACGGGCAGAAGGCGCTGGCCTTTGCCGTCACACACCCGGTGCCGCATGAAAACGTCTCCACCGAGATCCACCGCTCCGGCGGGCCGTTCACGCTGGTGCCGCTGCCCGATTACCAGGGCCAGCCGTCCTCCGCGATTGTCTGGATGGAGCGCGGCCCGCGCGCGCAGGAACTGCTGAACCTGGAGCCCGCAGCCTTTGATGCCGCGATGACCGAGCGCAGCTGCGGCCTTTTCGGCGATCTGAAACTGGCCTCGCGCCGCACCATCTGGCCGATCATCAGCCAATCGGCTGAGCGGCTGAACGGCGAGCGGCTGGCACTCATGGCCGAAGCCGCCCATGTGGTGCCGCCGATCGGCGCCCAGGGCCTCAACATGTCGCTGGGCGACCTGCGCAGCCTGCTGGAACTGGCCGAGGCCCGCCCCGAAGGACTGGGCGACGCGCAGATGCTGGCGGCCTACCACAAGGCCCGCCACAACGAGATCATGCTGCGCGTGAAGGGCATCGACCTCCTGAACCGCACCTCGATGCTGTCGCCGCGCCCCTTGCGCGACCTGCGCGCCTTCGGCCTCAACGCGCTCTATTCGCTGGCCCCGGTGCGCAAGACGCTGATGCAGATGGGGCTGGGTGTTAAATAAAATGCGGGCTGCCGCACGCTTCGTCAAAGGCCACTGGCAGCTTCTCTGCCTGACCCTGGCCATTGCTGTTCTCTGGCAGACCCCGGCACTGCTCCCGCTGCGGATCCTGACCGTGTTCCTGCATGAGCTGTCGCACGCAGCAGCAACCCTGCTCACCGGCGGCGATGTGGTCAGCCTGACCATTGATCCTTATGAGGGCGGAATGGTGATCTCGCGCGGCGGCAGCCGGTTCCTGACGCTCACGGCTGGCTACACCGGCTCCCTGATGATCGGCTCTGCCCTGTTCGTGATTGCCCTGCGAACCGATTGGGACTGCAAGGTGCTTGCCGTCTTCGGCGCGATTACCCTCGCTGTTGCAGCTTTCTATGTCCGGGATCTCTTTGCGCTTGGTTTCACCCTTGCCACCGGCGCGCTGATGCTCGCCGCGTCGCGCTTCCTCAGCCTCAACATCAACGACATGATCCTGCGTGTGATCGGGGTCAGCAGCATGATCTACGCGCCGCTTGATCTCTGGGACGACACCATTGCGCGGTCCTACCTGCGATCCGACGCGCGGATGATGGCCGAGGAGTTCGGCGGCGCAACCATGCTGTGGGGCGGAGTTTGGCTGGCAATCAGCCTTGGGGTGATCTGGCTCACCCTGCGCCACGGGCTGGGCCGCACAAGCAATATTCCTTTGCGCAGCCCAGTCCGGATTTTGCGTTAAAGCACCTGATCCACGACGGTTTTCAGCCGCGCGATGGTGGCCTCCACGTCATAGAGCTTGTCGAGGCCGAACAGCCCCAGACGGAAGGTGCGGAAATCCGCAGGCTCATCGCACTGCAGCGGAACGCCGGCCGCGATCTGGGTGCCCAGCGCCAGGAATTTCTTGCCGTTCTGCACATCCGGATCGCTGGTGTAGCTGACCACCACCCCTGGCGCGCCGAAACCGTCGGCAGCAACCGAGGTGATGCCCTTTTCCTTCAGCATGGCCCGCACGCCGTTGCCCAGCGCCCACTGCGCATCGCGCAAGCGGCCGAACCCGTATTCCTTGGTCTCCAGCATGGTGTCGCGGAAAGCCTTCAGCGCATCGGTCGGCATGGTGGCATGATAGGCATGGCCGCCGTCCTCATAGGCCTTCATGATGGCGCGCCACTGTTTCAGGTTGATGGCAAAGCTGTCCGAGGAGGTCTCCTCCAGCCGCGCCAGTGCCCGGTCCGAGAACATCACCAGACCCGCGGACGGAGACGCGCTCCAGCCCTTCTGCGGGGCAGAGATCAGAACGTCCACAGCGGTCGCCTTCATGTCGACCCAGGCGCAGCCCGACGCGATGCAGTCCAGCACCATCAGCGCGCCCACCTCATGCGCGGCTGCGGCCATCGCGGTCACATAATCGTCCGGCAGGATCACGCCGGCAGCGGTTTCCACATGCGGGGCAAAGACGATGTCCGGCTTCTGCTCATGAATCGCAGCCACCACATCCGCAATCGGCGCGGGCTCAAACGGGGAGGCGCTCTCATTGCCGGTGCGGCGCGCCTTCATCACGGTGGAGGACGCGGTGAAGCCGCCCGCCTCAAAGATCTGGCTCCAGCGGTAGGAGAACCAGCCATTGCGCACGACCAGCGCATTTGCCCCGCGGGCAAACTGGCGCGCCACCGCTTCCATCGCATAAGTCCCGCCGCCCGGCACCAGCGCCACCGCTTCGGCGTTATAGACCTCTTTCAGCATCGCATTGATGTCCAGCATCACAGTCTGAAAGGTCTTGGACATGTGGTTGAGCGAGCGGTCGGTGAAAACCACCGAAAATTCATCCAGACCCTGCGGGTCCACGGTATCGAGCAGTGCCATCTGGGCCTCCCTTGTCTTCCTTTACTAACGGCTAGCCGGTGCTGCAGGCTTTGGCAAAGCCTACAATGGCATACAGCGGCGCCGCCGTTCTCCGAAGGGGGATACTGGCGAAACGGAAAGGAAAAGACAGCCCAAGCACGACAGAAAACACCCGCATTTGCGCCAAGCGGGTTTCTGATCGGCAACAAACACTCTGCTGCGGCCCTACCACCGGGCGCACAGGCATCAGTTCCCAGCGTCCCAAGCGACCGCATGCTCGATCACCCCGGCCACCGCCAGCGCCTTTTCCGCCAGCTCAGGCGGCGTTTGCTCATCAAAGGCCAGATCCGCCATCCGCCAGTAAAGCTCCGGCGAGGTGTAAAAGGCAAAGGCATCAGAATTGCCGCCGTTGTCCCAGAACGCCGTGATCCAGATCGATGGGCGCCCGATGCACCAGTCCCGCCACAGCTTCTCCGCAAGCGCATCTGCCGGAACGTCCAGCACCTGCGCGAACAAATCCGCCAGCGGCCATCCGGCAATCCCGAACATGCACAGCACATCATCCAGGCAGTCCTCGCCGTGCCGGACAGCCCGGTCCAGATACATGTGCCGGAACCTGTCGATCACTCCCCATTCCTCCGACTTCCAACGCGCAGCGTCTCCGGTTGGAAACCGGTTCAGGCTGACCTCGAGCCCGACATAGGCCAGCTCCTCTCCGCTGGCGAGAACCTCCAGAACCCGCGGCAGCAGGTAGCGCCAGATGGGCTGACCGAAGGCATCGGACACGGCGGCAAAATACCAGTCCTGCAGATAGTGCAGAGGCAGGTCCGCAATATCAGGCACCAGAAAATCCGCCTCGATGCTTGGGTCCATGCAGCACCCCTTGCAGACGCCGGTCTCCGCAGGCTTGGGTGCCGCAAAAACCCTGTAGGCTTCTGCAATCAGCTCCGCGAATTCATGATCCGCCGGCAGTTTCGCCTTCACCGGTTTTCCGTTCTTGGCTTGCAGATCCCGCCTCCCCATCAGCCCAGCGGCCCCGGCCTGCGCTCCTCGCTCAGCAGCACATTGGCCTCAACGTTCCCCACCCCCGGCAAGGTCATTACCCGGCGGCGCAGCACCCGCTCAAAATCGGAAATATCCCGCGCCGTCACCCGCAGGCGGTAATCATACATGCCCAGCACATGCTCCACCGTCTGCACCTCGGGAATGGCAGAGACCGCGCGCTCGAAATCTTCCAAACTGACCCGCCCCTTGGTCGCCAGCTTCACCCCCAGGAAGACAGTGACGCCGAACCCCAGCTTCTCTTTATCCAGCTCCAGCCTGCGCCCGGCAATGATGCCCGTATCCTGCAGCCGTTTGACCCGCCGCCAGGTGGCTGGCTGGCTGAGGCCCAGCTGCCGCCTCAAGGCACCTGCCGACAAGGTCGCATCCTCCGACAGCGCCCGCAGAATGGCAAAGTCCAGATCATCCAGCGCGCTCATACCGGCAGCACCTCATCCGACTTGATCCGCGCCACATGCATCAGCGCCTCGATATCGGTGATATGCGGCAGGTTCAAAATGGCCGCGCGGTAGATCTGCTGGTAATGCGGCATGTCCCGCGCAATCACCGATAGCCGCACATCCACCTGCCCCAGAAAGGTCTGGATCTCGATCACCTCGGCAATACCGCGGGCCGCCTCGATGAACTCGTCAAAGGCGCGCGGATTGGTCTTGTCCAGCGTCACCCGCAGCGACACCTCGACCTCATAGCCCAAAGCCCGCCAGTCGATCACCGCGCGCTGGCCAAGGATCACGCGCGCCTCCCGCAGCTTCTCCAGCCGCCGCGACAGGCGCGAGGCGGTGAGGCCAAGGCGTTCGGCCAGATCCGGAATCGATTGCTCCGGGTCGCTTTGCATGTAGCGCAGAATGCGCCGGTCCAGATCATCAAGCATGATTTACTCACTATCAGCCAAAATGACGAATGACTACTGCAAAGAAACCGCGAAATTCATGCGAGACAGCAATCGCCTTCCCCGCCCACATGCCTATGATGCCCTCAAACACCAAACGAAAGGACGTGGATCATGCGCGTTTATTACGACCGCGATTGCGATGTGAACCTGATCAAGGACAAGAAAGTGGCCATCCTGGGCTATGGCTCCCAGGGCCACGCCCACGCGCTGAACCTGCGCGACTCCGGCGCCAAGAACCTTGTCGTTGCCCTGCGCGAAGGCTCCCCTTCCGCCAAGAAAGCCGAAGGCGAAGGCCTGCAGGTCATGGGCATCGCAGAAGCCGCCGCCTGGTGCGACGTGATCATGTTCACCATGCCCGACGAACTGCAGGCAGAAACCTACAAGAAATACGTCCACGACAACATCCGTCCGGGTGCAGCCATCGCGTTTGCCCACGGCCTGAACGTGCACTTCGGCCTGATTGAGCCGAAAGAAGGCGTCGACGTCATCATGATGGCGCCCAAGGGCCCGGGCCACACCGTGCGCGGCGAATACACCAAAGGCGGCGGCGTGCCCTGCCTGGTCGCGGTTCACACCGACGCCACCGGCAAAGCGCTGGAAACCGGCCTCAGCTACTGCTCCGCCATCGGCGGCGGCCGCTCCGGCATCATCGAAACCAACTTCCGCGAAGAATGCGAAACCGACCTGTTCGGCGAGCAGGCGGTTCTCTGCGGCGGCCTGGTTGAGCTGATCCGCTGCGGTTTCGAGACCCTGGTCGAAGCCGGCTATGCACCGGAAATGGCCTACTTCGAGTGCCTGCACGAAGTGAAGCTGATCGTTGACCTGATCTATGAAGGCGGCATCGCCAACATGGACTACTCGATCTCCAACACCGCCGAGTATGGCCAGTACGTCACCGGCCCGCGCATCCTGAAGTACGACGAAACCAAAGCCCGCATGAAAGCGGTTCTGGAAGACATCCAGCAGGGCAAGTTCGTGCGCGACTTCATGCTGGAGAACCAGGTTGGCCAGCCGACCCTGAAAGCGTCCCGCCGTGCCAACGATGAGCACCTGATCGAAGAAACCGGCGCCAAGCTGCGCGGCATGATGCCGTGGATCTCGGCCGGCAAGATGGTCGACAAAGAGAAGAACTAAGGCGCCCGCGGATCCATCCGCTGACCTTACCTCTGCAGGGCGCTCCGATTTGGGGCGCCCTTTTTCATTTATTTAATTGAGGGCATCCGATGCCAAACGCTCCCGGCGCCGCCAATTGGGCCAAGCTCCTGTTCCTCGGCGTGATCTGGGGCGCCTCCTTCATGGCGGTGTCGCTGGCACTGCGGGGCTTCCCGCCAATGACCATCGCCGCGCTCAGGATCTCCATCGGCGCGCTGTGTCTCCTGAGCGTGGTCTATGCCATGGGCATCGGTCTGCCTTCGCCGCGAACGCGCGAAGGCCGTATCATCTGGGCCTGCGCCATCGGCATGGGCTTCTTCACCAATGCGCTGCCCTTCACCCTGCTCAGCTGGGGGCAGACCTATGTGGCCAGCGGCTTTGCCGGGGTCTGCATGGCGGTGGTGCCGCTGTTTGTGCTGCCGCTGGCGCATCTGCTGGTGCCGGGCGAACACATGACCCTGCGCCGCACCATCAGCTTCCTGATCGGTTTTGCCGGCGTGGTCGTGCTGATCGGGCTCGACGCCTTCCGCTCCGCCGGCACCGATTTTGAATCGCTGGCCCGACTGGCCTGCCTCGGCGCTTCGCTCTGCTATGCCATCGGCTCGATCATCACCCGGCTTTGCCCGCAGGTGAACATGCTGTCGCTTTCCGCCGCAGCCCTTCTGTGCGGAGCCGCCATGATGACCCCGGCCGCACTCTGGGCCGAAGGCGTGCCGGAGCTGCCCGCCGCCCTGCCGCTCGGTGCCGTCATCTACCTTGGCCTCCTGCCCACGGCGCTGGCTCAGGTGCTGCTGGTCCAAGTCGCCCGCAGCGCAGGGCCTGCGTTCCTGTCCACCGTGAACTATCAGGTGCCGGTCTGGTCGGTGATCTTCGGCGCGGCCCTCCTGGGCGAAACCCTGCCGCCGCAGCTGTTTGCCGCGCTGGCGCTGATCCTCGGCGGCCTCCTCCTCAGCCGCAATCGCCGCCCGCGCGTGGCATGAAGCGCAAACTGTTCGATAGATAACAAAGCAATTGCCATTGACCCCGCCCGCCCGGCGGGGTCATGTCGCGCGGTGAACCGGCACGAGGGACCCATGCCCGATATCGCACCGCGCTACTGGCTGATGATCGCCACCCTCGGCTTTGTCTGGGGCGGAACCTTTCTGCTGATCAAGCTGGCGCTGGAGGGGACCACCCCCTTCTGGCTGGCGGCCAGCCGGATCGGCTTTGCCGCGCTACTGCTTTGTGCGGTCTGGGGCTGGCGCGGTTTCAGGCTGTTCAAGGCTGAGGCCAACTGGCCCTCGCTGATCCTGATCGGCATCCTCAGCACCGCCCTGCCCTTCATGCTGATCTCCTGGAGTCAGCAGCATGTCTCCTCAGGGTTCACCGGCGTCAGCATGGCTGCCATTCCGCTGATGGTGCTGCCTCTCGCACATGTCTTTGTCCCCGGCGAGCAGATGACCCTGCGCCGCCTCATCGGCTTTTGCATCGGTTTTGCCGGTGTTGCGCTGCTGATCGGCGGCAAGGCGTTTGAAACCAGCGGCGCCGAGTTGGAAGCCTATGGCCGCGCCGCCTGCCTGTCAGCGGCGGCCTGCTACTCGGTCAGCTCCATCCTGACCCGCCGCCTGCCGCCGGTGGATCCCGTGGGTCTGGCTGCCGTCCTGCTGGTGATCGGAAGCTTCATCATTTTCCCGGCCGCCTGGGCCGCCGAAGGCCCGCCAGTGATGCCGGACACCCGGACACTGCTGATCGCCGCCATCCTCGGCCTGATCCCCACCGCCGCCGCCAACCTGCTGCGGGTGATCGTGGTGCGCGAGGCCGGGCCGACCTTCATGACCCTCACCAACTACCAGGTGCCGGTCTGGGCGGTGGTGCTGGGCGCGGTGTTCCTGGGCGAGGAGCTGCCGCCCTCGATGCTGCTGGCGATGGTGATGATCCTGAGCGGCCTCGGCCTCAGCCAGTTCGGCAGGCTCAGCCGCCTTTTCAGAAAAGGGGGGTAAACGCCCCCTCAGTTACTCCGCAACAGCCGCCTCAACCGCGGCAACCACGCTGTCAACGGCCAGTGTCATCACTTCAGCGTCCTCGCTTTCGGCCATCACCCGCACCAGCGGCTCGGTCCCGGACTTGCGGATCAGAAGACGCCCCTGACCGTCCAGCATCTTCTCCGCCGCGGCAATCGCGTCCTGCACGCGCGCATCCTCCAGCGGAACCTGGCCCGCCTGGAACTTCACGTTTCGCAGCCTCTGCGGCACGGTTTCAAACTGATGCGCCAGCTCTGACGCCTTCCGGCCGGTCTGCACCATCGCCGCCAGGAAATGCAGCCCCGCCATCAGCCCGTCGCCGGTGGTGGCATAATCGCTCATCACGATATGGCCGGATTGCTCACCGCCCAGGTTGAACCCGCCTTCGCGCATCCGCTCGACCACATAACGGTCACCGACGGATGTGCGCTCCAGCCCCAGGCCCTTGCCCTCCAGGAACCGTTCCAGACCAAGGTTCGACATCACGGTTGCAACCAGCGCCCCGCCGGTCAAAAGGCCTTCGTCGGCCCAGCGGCTGGCCAGCAGCGCCATCAGCTGGTCGCCATCTGCCACGGTGCCGGTCTCATCTATCAGGATCACCCGGTCGGCATCGCCATCCAGGCAGATCCCGACATGCGCCCCATGCGCCACCACCGCCTCAGCCGCGGCCTGCGGATGGGTCGAACCGCAGCCGCGGTTGATGTTCAGGCCATCAGGCGCAACACCCACCGGGATCACCTCGGCACCCAGCTCCCACAGGACCTCGGGCGCGGTCCGGTGCGCCGCGCCATTGGCGCAGTCGATCACCACCTTCAGCCCGTTGAGGCCCAGATTGCGCGGCAAAGAGCTTTTGACCCGCTCGCCATAGCGGAACCGGGCATCGTCAATCCGCTTGGCGCGGCCGATGTTGACAGCCTGGGCCGGTTCAACCCCTGCTTCCACCAGCGCCTCAATCTCCAACTCGGCGCTGTCCGACAGTTTGAAACCGTCAGGGCCGAAGAATTTGATGCCATTGTCCTCGGACGGGTTATGGCTGGCAGAGATCATCACGCCAAGATCCGCCCGCATCGACCGCGTCATCAGCCCCACGGCCGGCGTCGGCACCGGGCCCAGCAGCAGCACGTTCATGCCGGTCGAGGTCAGCCCCGCCGTCAGCGCGTTTTCAAACATATAGCCGGACAGCCGTGTATCCTTGCCGATCACCACCCGGTGCACACCAGTGCCATCGCGCCGGAAATAACGCCCCACCGCCGCGCCAATGCGCAGCGCCATCTCCGCGGTCATGGGATGGATATTGGCCGTGCCGCGCACGCCATCGGTTCCAAAGAGTTTCCGCATTATGCTTTCCTGCCAATAAGGCCTTACCGGACCGCCTGCCAAAGCCGCAGGGCCTGAACCGTCTCAGCCACGTCATGCACCCGCAGGAATTGCACGCCTTGCGCCAGCGCTGCAAGCCCTACCGCAATCGACCCCGGCGCCCTTGCATCCGCGCGCGGCGCATCGCCGATGGTGCCGATGAATTTCTTGCGCGACACCCCCAGCAGCACCGGGCAGCCAAGCCCGTGAAACAGGCTGAGATTGCGCAGCAGCGTCAAATTGTGTTCCTGCGTCTTGCCGAACCCGATGCCCGGATCGACCACGATCTGCTCGCGCACCACGCCGATGGCTTCCAGCCGGTCGATCTGATCGCTCAGGAAGTCATAGACATCCAGCAGCACATTTCCGTACTGCGGATCGTCCTGCATGGTGGCCGGGTCGCCCTGGGCATGCATGATGCAGACCGGCACGCTGGCCTGCGCCGCCAGCGGCGCCAGCGCCGGATCAAATGTGAAGCCCGAGACATCATTCAGCAGGTTCGCCCCCGCCTCCAGCGCCTCCATGCCGACCGTGGCCTTGCGGGTATCGATGGAGACCGGCACCGGGCTCTCGGCGCGAATGGCCGCGATCACCGGCGCCGTGCGCTCGATTTCCTCGGCCTCGGGAACCTCATCAGCCCCCGGACGGGTGGATTCGCCGCCCACGTCGATGATCGTGGCGCCATCAGCCACCATCTGCAGCGCCGCGGCCTTTCCAGCCTCGATACCGGCATGTTTGCCGCCGTCCGAGAAACTGTCCGGCGTCACATTCAGAATACCCATGATCTGCGGCTGGGTCATATCCAGCCCGGCAATCGACGCGCGCCGCGCGCTCAGGCGGCGGCGCTCCATCTCAGGCACCAGACCGGCAGGCACAATCCGCGGCGGCGCATCGCGGCTCAGGATTTCAACCTCGGTGAACCACAAGGCACTGCCTGCCAGCGGAACCGCGCCTTCGGGACGCGCCTCGCCGTGCTGAACCAACGGCCGGTAATATGTCACAGTTGTGCTTGCTCCACGCTGACGGCCCGCAAGGGGACACCGGGATTATCAGGCAAATCCCCGCCAAGCACAATCATCTCGCCAGCTTCAAACGTCGCCGCAAACCAGGCCGCCAGCGCCACCGAATTCGAGGGCGGCGCCGAAGGCCCGTCCACCGCATCCAGCACGATCTTGGACGGTGCCCAGACGCAGATCTGGCCGTTCTTCATCGCCCAGTCCAGCTCGGTCCGGGTCGACACCACGACGCAGCGGTCATCCTTGGCCGCAAGGCGCCAGGCATTCTGTTCAATGGCCAGCAAATCGATCCGCCGCTGGGTCCATTTGTGCCCCGTTTCAGGCACCGCCAGCGGGTGCGTTCCGACGCACAGGATCAGCGGCCGCTTGCGGCATTCCATCTGGTCAATCCAGGCGGTCAGGTTGCCACTCTCGATGGCAGCATTGGACAGATACATCAGCCGCGGATGCGGGCGGTCCTGTTCCTCTGCCAGGTGGCTGATCTGATCCTTGGAGCGCACCACTTCGACGCCCAGCGCGCCGGGACCGCGGTCCAGCTTTTCGATCCGCACAAAGGCGCGCACCGCCTGATGCTCCTGAAGAATCCGCTCGGCCACCCGCTCCGCCAGAGTCTCCAGCAGGTTCAGCCGCTCCGCCGCCAACTCATGGGCGATGGCTTCGGTCAGCTTGTCATAGGACAGGATCCGGTCGACATCGTCGTCCAGGTCCTTGGGCAACGGCGCGATTTCGACCACCACGTTGAAGCTGATCCGCTGGGTGGTGCCGCGCTCCGCCTGGAACGCGCCAATCTCCACCTCGACTGTATGATCGCGCAGTGAAATACGGTCCAGCAGGCCCGGCGCGGCAGTGGCCATCGAACGCTCGGACGGATGCGCAAAGGCGAGACGGATTTCAGAGGGCATGGGAAACGGGCCTTTGGCTGGCTGTGTCAGGTGCGGGACCCAACAATAGACTTTCAGCGGCTTCTTAACAGTCCCGCATACGCCATGCCAGTAGCAGAAAGCGGCACATTCATGCCGCCTTCAAGCCATCAGTTGCTCATCGCGGTCTGGTAGCGGTCGTCGCGGTAGAACAGATGCACACCGATGCGCGTGGTATTTGTAAAGGTGCGGCTCCAGCGCGGACGCACCGCGGTGGTATGATAGTAGGTCGCGCCTGCGGTCAGTTCCGACTTCAGCCCGTCCAGTGCTGCACGCGCCACCTTGGCCACCCGCTGATACGCTTTCTTCTCGCGGATCACTTCCTCGTAGCCGTCGCAGGTGTAGGTGAACTGGCACTGGTATTTGCGCCCGGTCCCCTGATTGATCACCCCGCAAGGCGTGTTCGGGAACTGTTCGCTCCGGACCCGGTTCAGGATCACCTCGGCCACCGCAAACTGGCCTTTCACGGTCTCGCCGCGTGCCTCGAAGTACAACGCCTCGGCCAGGCAGGCGAATTGTTCGCCACCGGTCGCTTTGGGCTGCGCGTCCAGCCAGGCTTTTGAGTACTCCACCTGTTGCGTGCTGGTCTTGCGGTTCTTGAACGGATTGGAGCGGAATCCGAAAAATCCGCTGAACTTCCGCGCAGGTACCGCGTTGAGACTGGCCTGCTCACGCTCGATCAGCGCATCCAGCCCGGTTTCGGCAGCAACACTTTTACCCATCGCGATGGTGGCAGCCATCACGGCAATCATAGTCAACAATTTCATTCAGGGTTCCCCCGTCCTAGCAGCTTGCAACCGGTTGCCCCGGCTACATGCGGACGCAGCCTTTAAAGGAAATGACCCCAAACGTCCAGCTTGCCGCCCGGGGGTGCGACAGCATGGTTAACGCACCTGCTGGCCTGCCGCCGCTCCCGGCGGCTGGCTATCGAGAATTTTCTTAATATTTAGCGTAAGTTGGCGCAACCTGTCCGGTTCTGCTGCCAATTGCCAGCTGGGCGGCGGCTAACCGCGCAACCGGAACCCGGAACGGCGAGCACGAAACGTAATCAAAGCCCGCGTCACGGCAAAATGCAATCGATTCGGGGTTGCCGCCGTGCTCTCCGCAAATCGACAGCGTGATTTCGCCGTTCTCGGCGCGGCCCCTTTGGACTCCCAGTTTCAGCAGTTCACCGACCCCGTCGGTGTCCAGCACATGGAACGGATCCTCCGGAAACACCCCCTGGTTCACGTATTCCGACATGAACCGCCCGGCGTCATCGCGCGACAGGCCATAGGTCATCTGCGTAAGGTCATTGGTGCCGAAGCTGAGGAAGGCCGTATGCGGCGAAATCTCCCCCGCCCGCAGCGCCGCGCGCGGCGTTTCCACCATCACCCCCAAACGGTAGGTGAAATCCTCGCCGCGCTCCGATTTGACCGCCGCGGCCACCGCATCGATGCGGGCCTTGACCAGCTCCACCTCGCGCTTGGCCGACACCAGCGGGATCATGATCTCCGGCACCACCGGCTCGCCTTCCTGCGAGGCCTCCAAGGTGGCCTCAAAGATAGCGCGCGCCTGCATGTCGTAGATTTCCGGCACCGTCACGCCCAGCCGCACCCCGCGCAGGCCCAGCATCGGGTTGTATTCGTCCATCTCCTCCACCCGCCGGGTCACATCGCTGACCGGAATGCCCAGGGCCTCCGACAGCTCGCGCTGGCCGGTCTTGGTCGCGGGCAGGAACTCATGCAGCGGCGGGTCGAACAGGCGGATGCAGACCGGCATCCCCTCCATGATCCGGAACAATTCGCGGAAGTCGTCGCGCTGCATCGGCAGCAGCCGCTCCAGAACCGCCTCCCGGCCCGAGGGCGTCTCGGCAAAGATCATCTCGCGCATCACCGTGAGCCGCCCGGGTTCAAAGAACATATGCTCCGTCCGGCACAACCCGATGCCTTGGGCATTGAATTTGCGCGCCATTTCAGCGTCTTCGGGGGTGTCGGCATTGGCACGGATGCCGATATCGCGGGCCTCGTCGGCCCAGGCCAGCAGCGTCTGCAGCGCCCCGTCCTCAGCCGCCTCCAGCATCTGCGGCTGGCCTGCCAGCACCTGACCGCTGCTGCCGTCGATAGTGATGATGTCGCCCGCGTTGAATACCCGGCCGTCCGCGGACTCCAGCATCTTGCGCTTGCTGTGAAACTTCATGTTGGAGGCGCCGACAATGCACGGCAGCCCCAGACCGCGCCCGATCACCGCCGCATGGCTGGTCATGCCGCCCTTCTCCGTCAGCACGCCCGCCGCCGCATGCATCCCGCGCACGTCTTCGGGAGAGGTTTCCCGGCGCACCAGAATGCAGGGCTCCCCGCGCGCCGCACTGGCCTGCGCCCCGACGGCAGTAAAAACCAGCTTGCCCGTGGCCGCTCCAGGGCTTGCGGCAATGCCGCGCCCGATCACATCGCGCTCGGCATCCGGCGCCACCTGGCGGTGCAGCAGCTCGTTCAGGATATGCGCATCCACGCGCATCAGCGCCTCTTCCTTGGGGATCACCCCGTCCTCGGCCAGCGCAATTGCAATCCGCACCGCCGCCTGCGACGACCGCGCCACCCGCACCCCGTCCAGGATATGCACCCGGCCGCTCTCTATGACGAACTCCAGCTGCATCTCCTCGCGCAGCTTCACCCGCATCAGCGCCGCGTGAGCCTTCAGGTCCGCAAAAGCCTCCGGCGCCAGCTCCTCCAGCGACAGCCCGCGCGCATCCTTGCCCAGGTACAGCGCCCCGGCCCCGGCTCCCAGCGCATCGCGTCCCTGGCTCTGGCTCAGGTAGCGCCCGGTCAGCTGGGGCATGCCGGTGGTGGAATTCACCAGCTGAAGGACACCCGATCCGCATTCGCCCTGGCCCACACCGGGGATCATTTCCTGCACCACCAGACCCAGGCCCGCATCGGCCGGCGCCCCCTTGGCCTGGCGCAGCAGCCGTGCCGAGGTGCCCTCCCAGGCCCGCGCCATCGAGCGCAGCACCGCCGCCAGCTGCTCGCCCGGGTCCTGCGGGAAATGCTCGTCAGTTTCCGCCTCATAGGCATGCAGGATCTCGCTCAGCGCATCCGGGCCGCCGTCCTCGACATCGTCGAACACATCCGGATCCAGCCGCGCAACATGCACCGCATAGGATTGCACGAACCGCAGATACAGCGCCGCCGCGGCCTCCCGCCCCAGGCTGTCGCAGAGGTCGACATAGCGGGCATCGTTCATGCCGATGTTCAGGATCGCGCCCGGCCCGCCCCAATCCGGATCCTCCGAGGACGGACGCACGCACAACAGTGCCTCCGGGTCGAATTCGGCCAGGACTGCATTCAGATCCGGCATCTGCCCCTCGGCGATGGCGTGCACAGCGTCAAAAGACAGCGCCACAGTGCGCGGCACCGGCAGGTCCAGACGCACCAGCCGCTGCAGGCATTTCGCCCGGCCGCCGTGGGTGGCGGTGGCAATGGGAGCTGTCGAAGTAATCAGCGAGGCCTGCGGGGTCTGTTCGAAATCTTTCTGCACTGCAGCACGTCTCCTTTGAAAGTCACCATAAGGCCAAGACGCGACGGCGCAAGGGTCTTGTAACGGGGCTGTAACGGATCAGGCGGGCGCAGATACGAAAAACCGGCCTTTCCTTGCGGAAAGGCCGGCGCCTCCGGCGGGAGTATTTAGGGCAAGATGAAAAAGCGTTTAGCTTCCTCAGCCCTCGACCCTGGTGAGGTCGGCAACCTGGCCGCAGACCTGGCGGATCTGGCTGAGGAGGTTCAGCCGGTTGCGGCGGACGATGTCGCTGTCCGCATTGACCTGCACCGCCTCAAAGAACGCATCGATGGGGGCACGCAGGGCGGCCATGCCCCGCATTGCCGCCGCGAAATCTTCGGCCTCGATGGCCGGAGAGATCGCCGCCCCGCCCGCCTCCAGCGCGTCGAACAGCGCGGTTTCCGCGTCGTCCTCGGCAAACTTGCGGTCGGCGCCATAGGAATATTCGACGCCGTCCTTGTCCTCGGCTTGGGACAGGATGTTGTTGGCGCGTTTGAAGCCCTGCAAGAGGTTGGTACCATCCTCGGTCTTCAGGAAATCCTCCAGTGCCCGCGCGCGTTTCACCAGCAGTGTCAGGTCGTCGTTCCCGTCCATTGCAATGCAGGCGTCAATCACGTCATGGCGGATGCCCTGATCGCGCAGGAAGACCTTGAGGCGGTCGTGGAAGAAGGAGAGGAGATTGTCTTCCAGAGCGATCGCATCAGGAACCAGGTTTTCCTTCAGGTTCCACTCACCCGCAAACGCCAGTTGTTCTCTGGTGGCAAACTCCCAAACGGTTTCGTGCCCCCACTGCTCAGATATCCCATCGCTCAAAGACCCACCTGTCCACGGTGCTTGAAACCAGTGTTCTTCTTCAGAGTTCCTGTCCAGCACCATCAGAAGGCCCGCAGCCCCCATCCGAACAAGAAGCTCACTATAGGTGAACATGATGGCACCTCGAAGAGATGCGCCACGCACATCATTCTCCAGCACCAGCCGGATCACCCCCAGTGCGGCGCGGCGCAGGGCGAAGGGGTCTTTGGAGCCAGTGGGCTTTTCGTCGATGGCCCAGAAGCCGGTCAGCGTGTCAAGCTTGTCGGCCAGCGCCACGGCGACCGAAACCGGCTCCGACGGCACATCATCGCCCGGCCCCAGCGGCGAGTAATGCTGCTCGCATGCGTTGGCGACGGCTGAAGGCAGGCCCGCAGCCTCGGCGTAGTAGCGGCCCATCAGGCCTTGCAGTTCCGGGAACTCATAGACCATTTCCGAGCTGAGATCGGCCTTGGCGACACGTGCCGCCTGCTCCGCCAGATCTGCGTCTGCCCCGACAACCGGCGCGATCTCGCGGGCCAGCGCGGCGATACGGTCGATGCGCGCTGCTTGGGTGCCCAGTTTGTTGTGGAAGGTCACGTTGCCCAGGTTCTCCACCCAGGCGCTCATGCCTGCCTCGGACTTCGCCGTGCGCAGGTCGTTCTCCCAGAAGAACTTGGCATCCGCCAGTCGCGCCGACAGGACCTTCTGGTTGCCCGCCAGAATGGTGGCGCCATTGTCCGCGGTCTCGCGGTTGGCGACGGTGATGAATTTCTCGATCCGCCCGGTCTTGGGGTTCTTCACCGAGAAGAACTTCTGGTGTT
>JABXIA010000326.1 GCA_013373325.1 Paracoccaceae bacterium | reverse complement strand
TTCTGGGGCGGCAAATACCGCGGGCAGGAGCAGAAGTGGTATCTGATGCGGTTTCTCGGCACGGATGATCAGGTCAATATCGAGACGGATGATCCGGAGTTCTCAGCCTGGTGCTGGCAGCCGGTGGCGAGCCTGGTGGAGAAGATCGTGCCGTTCAAGCGCGAGGTCTATGCGCGGGTGGTGGCAGAGTTCCGGGAGTATCTGTGAGATGGATTTGAAAGCTCGTTTTCGCCCATCCGGTGCCGGTGCTGCCCTGACCGCGTGTATTCTGGCTGTTGTAGCCGGCCCGGCTGCTGCCCTCAGCTGCCTGTCCTGGGGACCTGCGGATGCCTATCTGCATGCTGCGAACTCGGACAACGTTTACAACGTCATTGCGGGCGAACTGAAGTTTGACGAAAGCCTGCTGCCGCAGTCTCATTCGGACAATCCCAACGACACGCCGCCGTTGACCCGCATTCCGGCACAGCTCTCAGGCAAGCTGCTGGAGGGAAAGTATTTCTCCGGGCGGGTTAGTGTACCTGCGGTGATTGAGGTGGAGTGCCTCGGGCCCTGGTGCGGCGGGATGAAATCCGGTGCAGACTATGTGGTCTTTGCCGAACAACGCGGGCAGGAATTGGTGGTCAGGGCCAATGCCTGCGGCGGGTTTGCGTTTGACGACACCTCCACAGTGCGGCGGCAGGTTCTGGACTGCCACCGCGGCAAGGCCTGTGAGCCGGCCCAGCCGCGGTGATACTGGTTATTCAGCTGCCGTTGCGGAGGGCCGGGACCGCAGCCGCACCTGGCCGAGCCAAAGGCTGAACAGGGCCAGTGCGGCGCCCAGCATCTGGTTGGGCGTCAGGGTTTCCCCCAGCAGCAGCCAGCCCAGGATCACGGCAGACAAAGGGCTCAGAACGCCGAGCAGCGACACTTGCGCCGGGTCGATCCGGGCGAGGCCGCGGAACCACAGGATATAGGTCAGCGCGCCGCCAATGAGGCTCATGTAGGCAAGGCCCAGGATATTTGCAGCCGTGAAGGCCGGCATCTCCGGTACCATCCACAGCGCAACAGGCACCAGCAGCAATCCGCCTGCGGTCAGCTGCCACGCGGTGAAGGTGAGCGGCGGCACCGGCGGCTGCCATTTCCGGGTCAGAACCACGCCTGTAGCCATCGACAAGGCGCCGCCAAGGCCCGCAAGGACGCCCAGTGTGTCCAGCTTGGCGGCCGGGGTAAGCACCAGCAAGGCAACGCCTGCCATGCTCAGAAGCGCGGCTGCAACGGCAGCAGCGCGGATCTGCGTCTGCAGCAGCAAGGCGGACAGGAACACCACGATCAGCGGCTGCACGGCGCCAAGCGTCGCTGCGACCCCGCCGGGCAGGCGGTAGGCGGACAGGAACAAGAGCACCCAGAACAGCGAGAAATTCAGCGCTCCAAGCACCATCAGTCGCGGCAGCCAGCTGAGCGGCGGCAGCTGGCGCACCAGCAGCAGCAAGATCAGCCCGGCAGGCAGTGCCCTAAGCAGTGCCACAACCAGCGGTGAGTGGCCGGGCAGGAAAGTTGTCGTCACGATGTAGCTGCTTCCCCAGATTGCAGGGGCCAGCGCGGTCAGCAGAAGGGTCCGGATCGGCATGTGTTTCTCCTTGTCTCGATGTCGAGATAATGGGTTTTGTCTTGACGTCAAGATGTAAATGCCTAAACAAGTGGCATGGACCATGTGGAATTCATCACCCAGCAATGGGGGCAGGAGCGGCCGGACCTGGATGTGACGGCCATGGGAGTGATCGGCAGAGTGGCCAGGCTGTACCTGGCCTATCAGCGCGAGATGCATAGGACATTTGCGGAATTCGGGCTGAACGCGGCAAAGTTCGACGTGCTGGCAACGCTGCGCCGGTCCGGAGCGCCTTACACGCTGTCGCCGGGCGATCTGCTGAAGGCGACTATGGTAGCGTCCGGCACTATGACCAACCGCATCGACCGGCTGGAGGCGGACGGGCTGGTCAAGCGTGAGGTGAATCCGGAGGATAGCCGCAGTTTCCTGGTTGGGTTGACAGACGAAGGATTTGCCTTGATCGATCGGGCTGTCACTGCGCATGTGCAGACCCAGGCAAGGCTGCTGGAAGGCATGAGCACCCAAGAAGTGGAAGCGTTCACAGCGCTTCTGGGACGCGCCCTGACGGCTGCTGAAAGCGCTGAGCGGGCAAAACCCTGAACCGGCTGCTTCGGACAGGCCGCGCGGAGCGGCAATGCCGCTTCGCGCTTTGCCCGCTTGGCGGCGGCGTGCTGTCAGACAGGTCTCCGGCGGGCGGAAGGTTGTGGTCGGCTTAGACCAGCCCGGCTTCTTCCAGCAGGTGACGCACGTTTCTTTCCGGGCGCGGGCCAATATGCCGGATCACCTCGCCTGCGCAGATGCAGCCCATGCGCGCGCAGATTTCCATGCTGCGGCCGGTGGCCATGCCAAACAGGAAGCCGGCCGCGAACTGGTCGCCGGCACCAGTGGCATCTACCGGGGTGATCATCTCCACCGGCACATCGATGCGCACACCTTCATTCAGCACGGTCACGCCATCTCCGGACCGGGTGCATACCACCAGCGGGCAGATCGCGGCGGTCTTGGCCATTGCCTTCTCCAGGTCATCGGTCTCGAACAGGGCGCGGATTTCATCCTGGTTGCCGATTACAAAATCCAGTTCTTCCCCGATCAAAGTGAGGAAATCCGCGCGGTGGCGTTCGACACAGAACGGGTCAGAGATCGAGATGCCGACCTTACCGCCGCCTTCGCGGCAGCTGCGTGCCGCTTCCAGAAACGCTGTTTTACCCCTGTCCTTATCGAACAAATAACCTTCCAGGAACATGATCTGCGCCTGGCCGGCTACGTCCTGCGGCACGTCTTCAGAGCTCAACTCGGAAGAAATGCCCAGGTAGGTGTTCATCGACCGTTCACCATCCGGCGAGACAAAGATCATCGACCGCGAGGTTGGCAGCACATCCCCTGAAACAGGCGCGTTTACAAAACCGACGCCTTCGTTATTCATTGCATCGGCATAGAACTTACCAAGCGCATCGTCACGGACCCGGCCAATGAAAGCGGCCTCAAGCCCCAGCGCGCCAGCGCCTGCGATAGTATTGGCGACCGAACCGCCCGGGGTCAGCACCCGATTACCCATTGCTGCATATAAATCTTCGCAGCGATCACGCTCAATCAGCTGCATGATGCCTTTTTCAATGCCTTGTTCAGTCAGAAAGCTGTCTTCGCACTGTGCGATCACATCCACCACGGCATTGCCAATGCCGACGAGCTGGTAGGTTTTGGTCATGGTCCCTCCTCGGGGATTTCCAAAGCGGTGTCAATTGAAGCGACTATGCCGCTCAAAAAGTTTACAGATTCTTGTCTTCGAACATGCAGAGGTCACGGATGATGCAGGTCCCGCACATCGGTTTTCGCGCCTTGCAATGATAACGGCCGTGCAAGATCAGCCAGTGATGGGCATGCTGCTGGAAGTCCGCCGGGATATTGTCTTCCACGGCGCGTTCCACGGCATCGACATCTTTTCCAGGCGCGATGCCGGAGCGGTTTCCGACACGAAAGATATGCGTGTCCACGGCTTGTGCAGGCTGCTTCCACCACATGTTCAGAACCACATTGGCAGTCTTGCGGCCCACACCAGGCAACGATTGCAATGCAGCTCGGGAATTCGGGACCTCACCCCCGTAGTCCTCGACCAGGATCTTCGACAATTTGATCACGTTCTTGGCCTTGTTACGGTAGAGGCCAATCGTCTTGATATGCTCAATGAGCTGCTCTTCGCCAAGGTCCAGCATCTTTTGCGGGGTGTCGGCGATCTTGAACAGCTCGCGGGTCGCCTTGTTCACGCCGGCATCGGTTGCCTGGGCCGAGAGTGCCACCGCGACCACCAGAGTGTAGGCGTTGACATGCTCCAGTTCGCCCTTGGGTTCGGGCTCGGCTGCTTGGAACCGCGTGAAAATCTCGCGCAGGGTATGATAATCGAGTTGCTTTGCCATCGCGCGCCATATGTACAGAGCAGGTGCCAAAGAGCAATTGAAATTGCGCCCTTTCTGCCGCGGGTACTTTCTTGCGAGGATAACCCGCAAGTTCCGGGTCGATTGGCGGGGCTGGCCCGGATAACTTAGTGACACACGTTTAATACAGGCTGGACCGATGAATATCGAAGCGCGGGAAAACACCTACCACTATGGCGTCATGCGGCGGGCGATCGGGCTGATCGACGATGGCGGTGAGGATCTGACCCTGGAACAACTGGCCGCCAGGATGGATATGAGCCCTGCACATTTCCAGCGTTTGTTCTCTGCATGGGTTGGTGTGTCCCCCAAACGCTACCAGCAATACCTGCGGCTTGGTCATGCCAAGGCGCTGCTGCGCGACCGCTTCACAACGCTGGAGGCGTCTCATGCGGTCGGATTGTCCGGTTCAGGTCGGCTTCACGACCTTTTCCTGCGTTGGGAGGCGATGAGCCCAGGCGAATACGCTCGCAATGGAGACGGACTGCGGATTTTCTGGGGATGGTTTGACAGCCCCTTTGGGCTGGCGCTGGTGATGGGTACAGAGAAGGGTATCTGTGGACTGGCTTTCGCTGCCGAAACCGGGGCCGAACCCGCGATGGCCGATATGCGCGCCCGCTGGCCGCAGGCTGAGTACATTGAGGATCCTACGGCCCTGAAGCCGCTGGCAGAGGCTGCCTTTGCCCAGAAAGGCGAGACCGCGCTTCATATGATTGGTGCACCTTTGCAGATCAAGGTTTGGGAAGCACTGCTGCGCATTCCTTCGGGCCATGTCACGACCTATTCTGAGCTGGCTAGTGCTATCGGCTCCCCCAAGGCGGTTCGCGCCGTTGGCACCGCTGTGGGCCGCAATCCGGTGAGCTGGCTGATCCCTTGCCACCGCGCGCTGCGCAAATCCGGTGCGCTGGGCGGCTATCACTGGGGCCTGCCGGTCAAGCGCGCGATGCTGGCCTACGAGGCCGCGCGGGATGAGGAGGCTGCAGCAGGCGGTTTTCAGGCCGCCGGTTAAAAAGCCGCTCTCGAAAACTTGCCACTGGCGGTTTTGCCGCCAATCGTGCCTCATAGCGTTTTCGCGCTTCCTCGCGTTCAATCTCATGAGGGGCAGTCGGTACCCGCTGGCTGTCCCAGCGGTCCAGGCCCAGCGTGATCATCACTATCCAATCGTAGCTCAGCATTGGCTCTCTCCTCTTTCGACTGCAAAAAAACAAAACCCTGCTGACAGGATGGTGTCAGTGGGATGTGCTAGAGTGTCAGCAGAGTGTCACTGGAGACCGACTTATGCCTCGTACCGGCCGCCTGTTCGAAATCATCCAGATCCTGCGGTCCGCCTCCGCTCCGGTGCGGGCGGAGGATCTGGCGGAGAAGCTGGAAGTGTCCAAGCGCACCATCTACCGGGACATCGCGGCCCTGCAGGCGATGCGCACGCCGGTGGAGGGCGAAGCAGGTATCGGTTACATGCTGCGCAAGGGCTATGATTTGCCGCCGCTCAATTTCGACGAAGAGGAATTGGAGGCCTTGCACGTTGGGCTGGCGATGCTGATGCGCACCGGGGATGGTGCTCTGCAGAAAGCAGCAGAGCGGGTGAGCCACAAGATCAAGGATGTGCATGCCACCGCCGACTGGCTGCAGGTCGCCCCCTGGGGCGCGCCGCTGGATGATCCGGAGCAAGGGTGCGTGTCCAAGGCACTCTTGCGCCAAGCAGTACGGGAAAGCCGCAAGTTGCATCTGACCTATTTCAGCCCGGAAAGTGGCGAAAGCCGCCGCACGCTGCGGCCACTGGCACTGATCTATCACATCGAATGCACTATGCTGGCTGCCTGGTGCGAGCTGCGCGGCGGGTTCCGGCATTTCCGCACTGACCGGATGCTTGCGGCGGACCTGCAGGAGGCGGATTTTGCTGCGGAGGCTGGTTCCTTGCGTAAACTTTGGATGGAGCAGGAAGGCTGGAACTTCGCTTTTGCGCCCTGAAACCCCTCGGTTCCGCAGGTTTTGCGCGGTAATCCGCCTAAGTTGAGACTCTTTGGCTTGAGAACACGGTCTTGCGCCCCGATATTCCAGCGGACGCCGGGTGTTGCCCGGACCTTAGAAACCAGAAGGCAATTTTGAGATGCAGATGAAACTCACCACGGCTGGTATTGTCGCCGCAACCCTGGCTCTTGGCGCCTGTACCGATCCCGCAACCATCGGTACTCCGGGCAGCAACACGCAAAAAGGGGCGGTTTTAGGCGGCATCATCGGTGCGGGTGTCGGGGCCATCGCAAATGACTCTGATCGTGGCCTGGGCGCTGTGACCGGCGCGCTGGTTGGTGCCACAGCCGGCAGCGTGATCGGCAATCAGCTTGACGCGCAGGAGCGAGAGCTTCGTCAGACACTTGCCAACGATGACATCACAATTGTCAACACCGGTGACCGGCTGATCCTGTCGTTTCCGAATGACCTGACTTTTGCGACTGACAGTGCCGCGGTCTCACCGGTCGTGCAGGGCGATCTGCGCCGGGTTGCCGACAGCCTGGTGCGTTACCCCAACAGCATAGTGCAGGTGATCGGCCATACCGACAGTGATGGTGACGCAGGGTATAACCAGGGCTTGTCCGAACGCCGCGCCAATGCGGTCGCGGATCAGATTCAGGCCGGAGGGGTTCCTTACAGCCGCCTGCGTATCATCGGCCGCGGCGAGAACCAGCCAGTGGCTTCGAACCTGACACCTGAAGGCAAGGCACAAAACCGCCGCGTGGAAGTGGTGGTGATCCCGCAGGCGGCCTGAGCCTGAAGCCGCCTGGAATGATTGCAGCCCGCTCCAGTCTGAAGCGGGCTGTTTTCGTTCCGGCAGGCCCCCCGCGTTACGCAACGCTGCACATGGACTGCGCGGCCATGGCTGTTTCATGCTGGTAGAGGCCTCATACATGATGTGGGTGAAATTGACGCAAACAGAAGGAATTCCGCATGCCTGACCCCGTTTTGCTGACAGTCTCCGGCTCGCTGCGCCGGGAAGCCACAAATCGTAAGCTGCTGGCTGAAGCTGCGCGGTTTTTTGGGGCTGCTTCGGTCCTGGAGGCGGATCTGAATCTGCCGCTTTACGATGGTGATGCAGAAGCAGCAGAGGGTATCCCGGCTTCAGTGCAGGTGCTGGCCGATCAGATCGCGGCGGCGGATGCCATTGCGATCTCCACTCCGGAATACAACAAGGGTCCGTCGGGTGTTCTGAAAAACGCGCTGGACTGGGTGAGCCGTACCGAGGGCAATCCATGGGCAGACAAGCCTGTAGCCGTGATGTCGGCGGCGGCAGGTCGAGCAGGAGGCGAGCGCGCGCAGATGATCCTGCGTGGCTTCCTGGTGCCGTTCCAGCCGCGGTTGATTACAGGACCGGAGGTGCATCTTGCAGGCTCCAGCAAGGAATTCGACACGAACGGGCGGCTGACGAGCGAGCATTACGAGGCCACACTGACCAAGCTGATGCAGAAGCTGCGGGCCGACTTGGCGGAGTAAGCGCGGGAAAGCGCAGCCTTCAGGCGGAATGGAAGGCAGGGGCTTTACCTGCCGTGCCATGCGGCTTTCATGCAATGAGTATCCGGGACGTGACAGAAGCTGGCTGGTTACAGATTGTCCTCGATCCGGAAGCCCCGCGGGATGCTGTCCCGGTTCTCAAGCAGCAAGTCCACCATTACGTGAGCCACCTTTGGAGCCATGCCGAAGCCGATCTTGAAGCCGCCATTGGCGATGAAGTGGCCCGGGCGTTCAGGCCAAGAGCCAAGCATCGGGGCCCGGGACTTGGCGCGGGGGCGCACACCGGCCCAGCGTTCGATCACCTCCGCCCCGTGCAGCACCGGCACTGCGGCGCGGGCACGTTCGATCACGTCGTCCAGCCGGGTGTCTGTGGCTTTGCCGTCGTCAAACTCCCGCTCGGAGGTGGAGCCGATTGCCAGGGTGCCGTCTGCGTGCGGGATTATGTGCAGGCTGTCGGCATAGAGCTGCGGCACCGCTCCCTCGTGAAAGCGCAGTAGCGCCGCCTGGCCTTTGACGCCTCCGCCGACGGTTCTGCCCAAAGCCTCGTTCAGTTCCAAGAGGCCCGCGTAACCCTTGGCGTGGACTACCTTGCCTTGGTCCGGAGCCTCGGCCTGGATCTCCACACCCATAACCGCAAGGGCGGAGACCAGCGCTGCGCAGGCGCGGCGGGGGTGCATGCGGGCGCTGAGGGTGTCGTGGACGACATAGCCGGTGGCGCTGGGCGGCACCCAGGGGCCGAGGCTGTCTGCGCCGCAGACCGTCCATTCAGCCTCATCCTTCCACAGCTCGCGGGCGGAAATTTCGCGGCTGCGGGCGAGTTCCAGGGAGCGTTCATCGTTGATGGGCTGCAGGCGCCC
Source organism: Paracoccaceae bacterium (assembly GCA_013373325.1). Lineage (GTDB taxonomy): Bacteria > Pseudomonadota > Alphaproteobacteria > Rhodobacterales > Rhodobacteraceae > Leisingera. The sequence continues at coordinate 276 of JABXIA010000326.1, read as the reverse complement.
GGTGCGGCCGTAACCGGGGGACACACCGCCGGTGGCCTCGACCTCTTCCCAGAAGGCTTCTGCCATCAGCAGGCTTTCGAGCTGGAACTGTTTCTTGGGATTCCAATTCTCCGGCACATGCGGGGCCAGTGCGCCAACGAGGCCGCCGCTGGAGCCCGCACCTGCGCCGAATGGATCCACTAACTGCACATGCGCGCCGCGGCGGGCGCAGAGCCAGGCGATTGACAGGCCGAAAATGCCCGCCCCGCGCACCGTTACATCTGCCATTGCCATTTG
>JABXIA010000117.1 GCA_013373325.1 Paracoccaceae bacterium | reverse complement strand
TCGGCCGCCAGTTCGATCCGCAGCTCCTTGGCCTTCTCGACAAAGGCCAGGTACTGCTTGGCCAGCTCCAGAACGGAAATCTTGCGCAGATCGACTTTCTGCGTGCGCGACAGGGTCAGCAGCAGATCGAGCGGGCCTTCGTACCCGTCCACGTCGACGATCAGGGCCTCGGCCGCCAGCCGCTCCTCTACGCTCGTGTCCGCCTCTGAAAAAAGTGTCTGCTCAGCCATACACCTGCCCGCCCATGAGGGCGGCAAGTTCTCTTTCAGCGCTCATAATGTCAAGGGGAACGGGCGCGTGCCGGGCCTCCAAAGCCCGGTCTGCGCGGGTCTGTGCCGCCGCGCTCATGGTGCCTGCGGCCTCAGCCACGGCGATGCGTTCCTCAAGCGAAGCATTGCACAGAAGGACAACATCACAGCCTGCCTCGATCGAGGCGCGGGCGTTGTCCGCCAGCGATCCCTGCAGCGCCTTCATCGAGATATCGTCGGTCATGATCAGCCCGTCAAAGCCGATGCGTTCCCGGATCAGCCGCATCATCACCGGCGAGGTGGTGGCGGGCTGGTCGTCATAGGCGTCATAGACCAGATGCGCGGTCATCCCCAGCGGCAGGTCGTTGAGCGCTGTAAAGGCGGCAAAATCGCTGTCCTCCAGCGTCTCCGGGTGGCTGGCCACATGCGGCAGGTCCAGATGGCTGTCCGCGGTGGCGCGGCCGTGGCCCGGAATGTGTTTCAGAACCGGCAGCACGCCGCCGTCCAGATGCGCGGTGGCCACCGCGCGGGCAATCCGCGCCACCGTTGCGGCGCTGGTACCATAGCAGCGGTTGCGCAGGAACTCATGGGTTTCGGCAAAAGCGATATCAGCAATCGGAGCGCAGTTGCTGTCGATGCCCAGCCCGTGCAGCTCGTGCGCGATCAGCCGGTAGCGCAGGTACATCGCCCGCACGGCATCCTCGCCCGCCAGCTGCACATTCTCCAGCGGAGGGCGCCAGTTGCGTGCCAAGGGTTTGCGCAGCCGCTGCACCCGGCCGCCTTCCTGGTCGATGGTGATCGGGCAGTTGCGGCCCACCGCCTCGCGGAAATCCCCGCAAAGGGCCTGGATCTGTTCGACATCTTCCAGGTTGCGGGCAAACAGGATGAAGCCGAACGGATCGGCATCACGGAAGAACGCCTTTTCATCCGCTGTCAGCCGCAGGCCTTCGGCATCAAGGATCGTGGCTCCGTAGGTCATGAGTGCCCCCTGGTGTTCGCGCTCCCCCAGTCAGTGACAAGAAAAGGGCTGCGCCCGGCCCGGCGGGGAGGGAGCAAAGCGCCCGCCCCGTGGGGGGCGGGACGGGCGCTGCCCGGCCTTTCGGCCGGGCGGAACATAAGTCTGCCTCTGTACTGTTACCGGGTGGTTACCGGAATGCAATCGGCATTGCCCGCCACCAGCGCCGAGCAGAACCGGCGCGCGTCCGACAGCCCGTCGAATCCCATTGCCCGCAAGCGGTAGAAGGTCCGCCCGCCGCTTTCGGCGCGCTGGATCACCCGCTGTTTGGCTTCCAGATACTCCGGGAAACGGGCGCTGATGCGGTCCCATTCCGCGCGTGCGACCTCCGGGCTTTCATAGGCGCCCAGCTGCGCGAGACGGGTGCCGGCGGCAAGGGTTGCCGGGTCCACATCGACGGTTCCGGCACGCGCTGCCGGTGCGGCTGCGGCCGGAGCGGGGCTGAACCGTGCGGGACGGGCCGAGGGCCGCAGCGAGACCTTGACGCCGGGCGCATTCAACACCGCCGGAGAAGCTGCGGCGGCAGCCAGTGCCGGCTGCAGCGGTTCCGGCTGCACGATCGCCGGGGCTGCTGCCGAGGCGGGAACCGCAGCGGAAACATCTTCGGCTTCGCGCGCAAGCTCCGCTACCAGCGCATCAATGTCACCATTCTGGAACGAGGCCACCGCTTCGTCGCTGACATTGGTTGACGCACCCGGGGCAGAAGGAAGCTCAGGCTCAGCCGGGACGGAGGGCAATTCCGCGGCCGGCGCGGCTTCGGCTGCCAGTTCCGGCAGCGGCTTGTCGTCTTCTGTCAGTTGAATTGCAGCGGGCGCCAGGGTCAGACGGTCCGCGGGCGCCTCGGCGCTGCCGCTGGCCGCCACAGCGTTCACCGCCAGCCCCTGATGGTCTGCCTGGCTGCCGCCCGGGTTTGCGGGCTGCTCGCGCATCGGGCCTTCAGCCGCGCGCACCACCGGCACCCCGCTCACGTCGCGCATCACCAGCTTGTAACCCCAGAAACCGACACCTGCGACCAGTGCGATCGAGGCCACCGCACCCAGGATGCTCAGGCTCTTGGAAAACCGCGCCCGCAGCCCCGCGGGCGCCGCGGCATAGGCCGCATAGTCATCGGCGCCATAGCTGTGACCTTCCGGCTGATAGCCATAGGCCGCATCCTCATACCCATAGGCCGGCTCGGCACCGGGCCCGGTATACTGCTGGCTGCCGTATTGCTGCCCCGCGTAGGGCTGGTCGGAGTACTGCTGCCCGGAGGAACTGCCAGCTGCGGTGTCCTGCTGCTGGCCACTGCCCTGTGAATAGGCGTGGCCGTGGCCCGCCTGCGCAAAATACGCCATTGTCCGCCTCACTGCCCGGGTGGCGGCGCCGTCTGCGGCACCGCATTCCCAGATCTCTTGAACTGCCTCGTTCCGGCGGAATGCGCGATTTATGTCCGCAAGGGCGTGCGCCCCCTTGGTTATCGCATCTCTTCTGCCGGTTTGACTCCAAGAATACCAAGACCTGCGGAAATGACAACGGAAACGGCCCGGGCCAGTGCCAAATTCGCATGTGTTGCCGATTGGCTGCTCTCGTTAACGAAACGTAAACCTTCGTTCGACTTGCCCAGATGGTAGAGTCCGTGCAGCTCAGACGCGAGATCATAGAGATAGAAAGCCACCCGGTGCGGCTCATGGGTGCGGGCGGCGATTTCCACCTGGCGCGGCCATTCGGCCAGCTTCCTGGCCACCGCCAGCTGCGCCGGGTCGGCGATCAGGCTCAGGTCGGCAGCGTTCAGGGCGGCGTCATCCGCGGCAATGCCCTGCTCCTCTGCCTTGCGCAGTGTCGAGCAGATCCGCGCGTTGGCGTATTGCACATAGAACACCGGGTTGTCCTTGGACTGCTCCAGCGCCTTGTCGAGGTCGAAGTCGAAGCCCTGGTCGTTCTTGCGCGTCAGCAGCATGAAACGGGTCACGTCCGCGCCCACGGCATCAACCACATCGCGCAGGGTGACAAAGGTCCCTGCCCGCTTGGACATCTTGAATTCCTGGCCGTCCTTGAACAGCTTGACCAGCTGGCACAGCTTGATGTCCAGCGGCACCTTTCCGTCGGACAGTGCCGACACCGCTGCTTTCATCCGTTTGACATAGCCGCCGTGGTCGGCGCCGAAGATGTCGATCAGCTCGTCAAAGCCGCGCTCCACCTTGTCATAGTGATAGGCGATATCGGGCGCAAAATAGGTCCAGGAACCGTCGGATTTCTTCACCGCCCGGTCAACGTCGTCGCCATGGTCAGTGGATTTGAACAGAGTCTGCTCGCGCGGCTCCCAATCGTCGGGCTTCTTGCCCTTCGGCGGCTCCAGCACGCCCTGATAGATCAGCCCCTTGGATTCCAGGCTGGCCAGCGCCGCCTCGATCTTGCCGGTGCCATAGAGCGACTTCTCGGAATAGAACTTGTCCATCTTGATGCCGAGCTGGGCCAGATCCTCGCGGATCAGTTCCATCATCGCGTCGGTGGAGAATTCACGCACCTCGGCCAGCCAGACGTCTTCGCCCTTGCCGACATAGGCATCGCCGACCTTGTCCTTCAGCGCCTGGCCGACGGGAACCAGGTAGTCGCCCGGGTAGGTGCCGTCGGCAAAGGCCACCTCTTGCCCGTGCGCCTCCAGGTAGCGCAGGTAGACAGAGCGCGCCAGCACATCGACCTGGCCGCCGCCGTCGTTGATGTAGTATTCGCGGGTGACGTCATATCCCGCATAGGCCAAGAGCGCCGCCAGCGCGTCGCCGAACACCGCACCGCGGGTGTGGCCCACATGCAGCGGGCCCGTCGGGTTGGCGGAGACATATTCGACGTTCACGCGTTTACCTTCGCCCATGTCCGAACGGCCGAAATCCGTGCCTGCGTCCAGGACCGATTTCAGAACGCCCTGCCAGACGCCCGGCGCCAGCCGCAGGTTCAGGAAGCCGGGGCCTGCAACCTCAGCCGAAGTGATCCGCCCGTCCGTGGCCAGCTTGGCCGCCAGCGCCTCGGCAATATCGCGCGGCTTCATCTTTGCGGGCTTGGCCAGCACCATCGCCGCATTGGTCGCCATGTCGCCATGGGCAGCATCGCGCGGCGGCTCCACTGCGACATTGGCAAAATCGAGCCCCTCGGGCAGCGCGCCTTCGCCGGTCATGGCGGTCAGGCTGTCAATCACAAGCGTGCGGATATCGGTAAAGAGGTTCATGTCTGGCGTCCCAACTGTTCAGCACTGCGGATACCGGGGGCCGCCGGAAGGGTCAACAGGATTGCAAAGGCTGCCCGGACCCTCAGGCGGGCGGCACCGGAAAATTCGAATTTTCCGGCCAATTTTCTTCCTCAAGAAAATTGCGCCGCTGCCGCGGCGCGCGGCTTACAGAACCGCGGTCCGGTCTTCCAGGATCTTTCCCCAGGTGAAAATCTCGTAGGAGCGGAAGGCAGGCACATAAAACGGGTCGCCATGGATCAGGTGCTCCACCTCGATCCGGTCCTCGGCCTCGACAATCCACAGTGCACCGCAGAAGTCACAATCCATGTCCGGTTTCAGCCCGCCGCCGATGCGCAGTTCCGGGTGATCCTCGACATAGGCCACATGGGCATCGCGACGGGCCTTATCGGCGCGGATGTCCATCATCGCAGGCGCATCGCGGAACAGCACCGCCCAGCGGGTCAGTGCGGGTGCGGATTTGCGGGCTTCAATTGCGGCAGTCATGAAAACATCCCCTGGATGGCAGAGGCGGTGCCCCATTCGGTAATCTTGTAAGTGCGCAAGGAAGCCACGTAATAGGGATCCTGCAGGATCAGCCGCTCCACATCCTGACGGGTCTCGGCCTCCACATTCCAGATCGCACCCGGAAAGTCCTGCATCGGCCGCATCGCCAGCGCGCCGCCGATCTGCAGCTCCGGCCGCGCACGCACAAAGGCGATATGCGCCTCGCGCCGCTTCTTGTCGCTGCGCACCCGGTCCATTTCGGGCTTGTCCGTGAATGTGACGGTCCAGCGTGCCATGGCTTTCCCCTCGTTATGCCTCCTCTCGCGGATAACGCCGATGCCCTGCAGCATCATAGGGCCAGATCATAACACGGCTTACGGCCAATTCGGGAAACCGCATGGCACGCAAGACGGTCAGTCCGCCCGCCCTGCGCTGCCATGCCTAGGCCGGATGCCCCTGCGACTGCTTTGCCCCATCGCAGATTTCGTACCAGCCGGGTTTCTCGCCCACGAACTCATGAAAACTGTTTCCGGCCTCCAGCACCCCGTCCAGCGCATTGGCGGCGATCGGGAAGCTGTCCTCCTCCGACAGGATCTCTCCCAGCGAGCTGCCGCAGGCCCGGCAGAAGCAGCGCCCGTATTTGTAGGGCGGCGCAGGCTGATACAGCGCCACCTCCTCCTTGCCAGCAATCCAGCGCAGATCGCCCTTCTTCACAAACACGATGGTGCTGGCCCCGGCCTTGCGGCAGCGGGAGCAATGGCAAGTGCCCATCAAGCCGGGTTGCGCCAGCAGTTCAAACCTGACCGCGCCGCAGCAGCAGCTTCCCTCAATCATTCCGGCAATCCTTCTGTTCAATTGAATTTGACGAGAACATTACGGGAACATTTGCTATCAATCAAGCCGCCGCAGCGTGCTGCTCAAAGGCCCGCCGCAGCGCACGCCCCGCTTGCACGGCCTTAACCCGGATCTGCGATTGTCATTTCCGCTGCAGCATTTGGCACGGGTCTGGCATCCCGTGCGGACAGGAGACCAGGACCCCCAAGACCGCCTCCTCAAAAGGTGCAGGGGCGTCACATGGTTGAAGCTTTTGACCGGACCCGGGGCGCGCTGGCGTTCCGGCCCTACCCTCCGCCCCCGTTGGCGGCGCCGCCATCATTCACCGCCCCCTGAAAGGCCCCCGGGCAGGACACGCGCAGACAGAAAGACAGCAGATACGGCAGCCGCCGGAAGCCTTTAGACCTCGACCTTCACCCCGATCAGCCGCTCATGCAGCTGCAGGGCAAAGCGGTCGGTCATGCCGGCGATATAGTCGGACACGATCCGCGCCAGCGCGGTGCGGTCCTGTGCGGCTGCGATTTCGGCGTGCCAGCGCTCCGGCATGTCCTGCGGATTGTCCAGGAAATAGGGAAACAGCGCCTCCACCACCTTGGAGACCTTGGCCCGCTTCTCCATCACCGAGGGCGCCCGGTACATGCGGGTGAACAGGAAGGCGCGGATTTCCTTCAGCCCCTCCCAGATCTCGGGCGAGAACTGCACCACCGGGTGATCCAGCGCCCGCACGTCCTCGACGCTTTGCACCCTGGTCTCCGCCAGCAGGGTCCGGGCGGTGGAAATCACATCCCCCACCATCACCCCGAAAAACCGCCGCAGCGCCTCATGCCGGCGGCGGTTCGGGTCGAGGCCGGGATACAGCCGGTCCACCTCGCCATAGGCTTGATCCAAAAGCGGCAGCCGCGCCAGGTCATCGTCGCTGAACAGCCCGGCCCGCAATGCATCATGCAGATCGTGATTGTTATAGGCGATGTCATCGGACAGAGCCGCCACCTGCGCTTCGGCGCTGGCGTGGGTGTGCAGTTCCAGGTCTATGGCCGCATTGCATTCGGCCAGCGCCCAGGGCAGCTCCCCCACGACCGGGCCGTTGTGTTTGGCAATGGCTTCAAGGGTTTCCCAGGTGAGGTTCAACCCGTCAAATTCGGCGTAGTGGCGCTCCAGGCAGGTCACGATGCGGATTGCCTGAGCGTTGTGGTCAAAGCCGCCATAAGGTTCCATCAGCGCATGCAGCGCGTCCTCGCCGGTGTGGCCAAAGGGCGTATGGCCCAGATCATGCGCCAGCGCCACCGCCTCGGTCAGCTCCTGGTTCAGCCCCAGGGCGCCGGCGATGGTGCGGCCCACCTGCCCCACTTCAATGGAATGGGTCAGCCGGGTGCGGTAGTTGTCGCCCTCATGCTCCACAAAAACTTGCGTCTTGTGCTTCAGCCGCCGGAAGGCGCTGGCATGGATGATCCGGTCGCGGTCGCGCTGGTACGGCGAACGGAACGAGCTTTCCTCCTCCGGCACCTGCCGCCCGCGGCTGCGGTCCGGCATCGTGGCATAAGGTGCGTGCAGTTCAAATCTTTTAACCAAAGCTGGGGCTCCACATCTTGCCGCGTGAATTGCACCTTTCTATATAAAGCTTTGCGCTGCAACCTACGCCCGTGGAGAAAGCTGATGAACCTGCCCCCCAAAGTCACCGACCGCGCCTTTGCCCGGCTGGCCGAGATCGGCGCCGCGGACCAGGGCCAGGCACTGCGGGTCGCGGTGGAGGGCGGCGGCTGCTCCGGCTTCCAGTACGAGATTGCGCTGGATGAGGCCAAGGAGGATGACCTGGTGCTCGAAGGCCAGGGCGAGAAAGTCGTGGTCGACAGCGTCTCCCTGCCGTTTCTGGAAAACGCGGTAATTGATTTTACCGAGGAATTGATCGGCGCGCGCTTCACCATCGAGAACCCGAACGCCACCTCCAGCTGCGGCTGCGGCACCTCGTTCTCCATGTAATGCCGCCGTTTTCCGAGCCGGAATTATCGCATAATTCCGGCGCCCCTTGCGGGGCGCGACGGGTTCCAGGTCAGACGTTAAGGATCGGTCCGCAGCCGCCCGGCGGCACGCCACCGCATCGCCGGGGCGAACTGGTCCCAGACCAGATACAGGCCGGAAGCAATCACGATGGCGCCGCCCAGATACGTGGAGGCCGGCGGAAACTCCCCGAAGAACACCGCACCAATGACGGCCATCCAGATGAACTGCAGGTTCATCAGCGGTGTGACCGCGTAAGACGCCAGCAGGCGCAGCGCCACCACCAGCAGCCAGCGCGCCCCGAACAGCAGGAACGCATAGGCCGCAGCCCAGCCCACATCCGCCAGCGGCATCGGCACCCAGACAAAGGGCAGCGCCAGCAGCATCGCACCGCACAGCGTGAGGTTCGGATAAAACACCTGCGCCAGCGCATTGCTCTCAACCCGGCCGATAAACCGTGCCATGGTCATGGAAAAGGTGCCGGAAACAACCGCGGCAAATGCCACCAGATGCCCCGTCGCAGAATGGCTGCCGTCACCGCTATGCGGCAGCAGGAACAGCACCCCGGCAAAGCCCGCCAGCAGTGCAATCCAGGCCGCCGGGCGCACCGGCTCTTTCAGCACGAGGCCAGACATCGCCCCCGCCAAGAGCGGCATCAGGCCGATGAACACAAACACTTCAGCAAAGGGCAGGAGCCGGAAGGCGTAGAAGAAACAGACCGCGGCAACCAGCGTCGCCACCGAACGCAACGCCATCGCCCGCGGGCAGCGGGTGCGGAAGCCGCCGCGCTGCCGGGGCATCCTGTCGGCCAGCAGGCAAAAGCCAGCAACCATAGCCCCTGACAGCGCATAAAGCTGTGCCGCCGCATACTGGCCTGCCAGCAGCTTGGTGATCCCGTCAGCGGAGGCGATCAGCCCGGTATAGGCCACCACCAGCAGGGCCCCGCCAAGGGCCTGGTTTCGGGAACACGCCATCACGCGGCCCCTGCATTGCCCGCCCGGGAAAATCCCTCGAAGAAGCTTGCGAAGCCGGCACAGCTGCGCTCTGCTGCGCACAGCAGCCCGTGCTCTTCCTCGTTCAGCATGGCTTCGGTCCGCGCTTTGACCGCGCTCCAGCCCGGCCGGCCCGTTCCTGCCTCGAAAACGGCTTCTGAAAGGCTTCTCAAGATACTTCCTCCCCGCACCGCTGACACATGCACCCCCGTTGCGGGTACTGCCTGCCGGAAGGGTTTTCGTCCGGACAGGATCATGAGCCAGTTAACAACAAAATACTCGTGATAAGAATCGTGAAGTCCAGAGAATTCTCGCTCTGATAGAGTAAAGGCGGAAACCTGCCTGTCAAGCCAACCCTCCCAGGCGGCAGGCGGCTGCTGCCCGCCATAGCGCAGGGCAATGCAGATTTCGGCCAGTAGATCGGCGTTCTGGTCCAGAAACGCCACCAGCCCCGCATATTCCAGACTGGTCAGCGCCGCCTGCGGCAGCTGCGGGTCGCGGCGGCCGTACTCCGACAGGTAGAAGACGATATGGGTCAGCTCGTATGCGGCCTTTTTGTTCGGAATGGCAAAGGTTTCGGGGCGCGAAATGAAGGCGCGCAGCCGGTCGTCCAGCCCGTCGTTTCGCAAGGCAACACCGCGGCGCGCCAGCAGGCGGCGGGCCTCGGCCCGCTGCAGGTCGGACAGTTCGGCTTGCACCAGGCCCTGCGCATCGACCCATTCCACCAGTTGCGCGCCAGCTGCACCGGGCAAGCCCAGATCCTCCAGATCCAGGCAGATCGACAGAATGAAGCGGTAATATTGGCGGAAGAAACTGATGTGCCGCGCCGCGCCGTCATAGAACCCCTGCAACGGCGCCAGGGCCTCAGCGGCAACATCGGCCCCGGTGCATTCCAGAATATTCAGCAACTCGGCGTTTTCCTTGAGCCAGAACACGTCCTCCTGCGGGCGCCGCTGCGTGGCAAAGCTGCCAATCAGCGCGGTTTGCGCAGCTGCCCGGGACTGGCGGGCGGCGGATGAGAAGAACGGAATGATCTGGGCCATGAAAACCTCCTGCGGGAAAGGGCGGCGCGGCAAGGGCGGCTCCGGATGCGGAACCGCCAAAGGTCAGGGGCCGGACAGCAAGCCGGCCCGCTCAGGTCAGCTGCCCGAGGAGAACAGCCGGGTTGCGTCGCCGTCGCTGGTGCGGGCTTCTGCCGCCGGCGCAGAGCCGGAGGAAAACAGATGCGTTCCCTCGCCTGCATCAGCCTCAGCCGTAGCGGCCGGAGCCGAACCCGAAGAGAACATTTCCGTCAGGTCACCGGAGGCCGTTTCACTTTCCGCTGCCGGAGCGGAGCCGGAAGAAAACATCTCCGTCAGATCACCTGCAGCAACCTCAGATTGAGCGCAGGGTGCAGAGCCGGAAGAAAACATCTGCACCAGATCGCCTGCAGACGTGTCTGCCCGGGATGCAGGCGCGGAGCCGGAGGAGAACATGTCCACCAAGTCGCCGGCCGTGGTTTCGCTGCGGGCCGACGGCGCCGAACCGCTGGAGAACAGCCCGGTTTCACCGCCTACCCAGCTCTCTGCCATCTGCGGCATGGACCCGGAAGAAAACAGCGATACGCCTTCTCCTGCTGACATATCCGCGGTGCATTCGGGTGCGGAACCGGAAGAGAATATCTCTGTTGCGCCGCCTTCGAACAGGCTGGCGCCTGCGGCCGGACGGGTGGCGTGGATGGCTTGGATTTTATGCTGAGCAGTCATGTTGGAACCCCATTCGTTAAGGACAAAAGGCTCCTTGACGCTGGCACGGGCGCCGCGCAGCGCAAACAGAAAATGCAATTTCACATTGTATTTTGTAGTTTCAATTACTTTAACTTCAAGCTGCTATTTTTTGCGCAATTTCAATTATTTCAATTCATCCACAGGATATGCACCGCGTTATTCACACGCATATTATTGCAAAGTAAAGAAACTCAACCCTAGGGGTATTTTTCACCCATGCAAAACGCCAGCATCCGGCGGCGTCAAAGGTGATTCGCGATTCGCGCATCGGGCTTGCCCCGGGGCGCTGATTCAGCGATAGATCGGCCCCGAATAAAGAATTCTGCGCCGGAGACAAGCCATGAAAATCGCCACTTTTAACATCAATGGCATCAAGGCCCGGGCGCAGGCGCTGCCGGACTGGCTGGATGAGGCGCAGCCGGACGTGGTGCTGCTGCAGGAAATCAAGTCAGTGGATGAGGCCTTCCCGCGCGAGATCTTCGAGGAGCGCGGCTATAACGTCGAAACCCATGGGCAGAAAAGCTTCAATGGCGTGGCGATCCTGTCGAAGCTGCCGCTGGAGGACGTGACGCGCGGGCTGCCCGGCGACGACAGCGACGAGCAGGCGCGCTGGATCGAGGCCACGGTTGTGGGCAAGCAGGCAATCCGGATTTGCGGCCTCTATCTGCCCAATGGCAACCCGGTTGAGCTGGAGGCGGACGGCAGCCCGGTGGCGGGCGGCAAATACGCCTACAAGCTGGCCTGGATGAACCGGCTGAAGACCCGCGCAGAGGCGCTGATGGCCGCGGAGATGCCCGCGCTGATGGCCGGGGATTACAACATCATCCCGCAGGCCGAGGACGCCAAGCGCCCGGAGGCCTGGGTGGAGGACGCCCTGCACCGCCCGGAAAGCCGCGCAGCGTTTCAGCGGATCGTCAACCTGGGCTTTACCGAAGCCTTCCGCGCCCGTCATCAGGGGCCGGGACATTACTCCTTCTGGGATTACCAGGCCGGCGCCTGGAACCGCGACGACGGCATCCGCATCGACCATTTTCTGCTCACACCGCAGGCCGCCGACCTGCTGCGGGACTGCCAGATCGACAAAGACGTGCGCGGGCGCGAAAAACCGTCCGACCACGTTCCGGTCTGGGTGTATCTGGACATCTGAACGCTGCCCGCGCCGCGCAGTCGCGCGGCGCTCCGCCCAACGGGAGCGGTTCATTTTCAATGAAACTGCGACGGGCGGGAGCCGCGCCTGTCCGCCTCTGTCCTCCTCAGGCGGTGACGTCGTGGCGGTAGATCCAGTCGAACTGGCTGACCATGCGGTCCGGGGCAAATCGGCCGCCCAGTTTCAGCACCTGATGCGCAGGCCAGCTGAGCGGCGCGCGCAGATGGTATTTCCAGGCGTTGTTACTGGCGGCCTGCACCACCTTTTCGGCCCGTTCGCGGCGGCGCGCCTGGTACATTGCCAGGCCGGAAGCCATCCCAGCGGCCTCCTGCAGCGAGCGCGCCAGAACCCAGGCATCCTCCAGCGCCAGATTGGCGCCCTGCGCCATGAAGGGCAGGGTCGGATGCGCGGCGTCGCCCAGGAGGGCAGTGTTTTCGCCGTGCCAGCGCTCCGCCACCGGGTGGCGGAACAGACCCCACAGCAGCACCTCCTCCACCGCCTCCAACAGCGCCGCGGCATTGCCGCCGAAACCGCGGAAGGCCGCGCGCAGGTTGGCCGGGTCGTCCTTGAGGTTCCAGCCCTCCTCGGCCCAGGCCCGGCGCTCCTGCACTGCAACCAGGTTCATAAGGCTGCCATCGCGCAGGGGATACGCCACCAGATGCCGCCCCGGCCCCATGAACACCTGCGCCTCCGGCGGCAGGTTCAGGTGGTTGGGCACCGTCGCGCGCCAGGCAACCTGACCGGTGAAGAAGGGCTTTCGTTCCCCGTTCAGGGCCACCCGGGTTTTTGAATGCAAGCCATCTGCGCCTACCAGCAGATCACCGCTGCACTGCGCACCGTTGCTGAGGTGAACCAAAGGCTGCGGTCCGGGCTCAACGCGATCGGCCTTTTGCAAAAGCCGCACCTGCACGCCTTCGCGGCGGGCCGCGCCGGCCAGGATGCCGATGAGGTCAGAGCGGTGCACAAAGTAATAAGGCAGCCCGGCGGCGTATTCATCCAGGTCCAGCCGCAGCACCTTATTGCCGCGGCGGTGTCCGCGCAGCACCACGGCGCGCGCCCGCTGCGAGCACCAGGCCAGGTCATCGGCCAGCCCCAGCGCCTTCAGCACCTGCACACCGTTGGGAGTGATCTGCAGCCCCGCGCCGACCTCTGAGATTTTCTCGGCCTGCTCCAGCACGGTGACGGATGCCCCGAAGCGGCGCAGCGCCAGCGCTGCGGCCAAGCCGCCGATCCCGGCGCCGATGACGGTTGTTTTCAGGCCTTTTAGGTCCATGGGGGTCCCGCAGTTTCTCCGCCTGCCCCCAATGGAACAAAAAACGCCGGAGCAAAAGGCCCCGGCGCTCATGTTTGTCGCGTTTTTACCGCCAAAATCAGCGGTTAATCGTCGCGGTGGACCTTTTCGCGGCGCTCGTGGCGCTCCTGCGCTTCCAGGCTCATGGTGGCGATCGGACGCGCATCCAGGCGTTTCAGCGAGATCGGATCGCCGGTCACTTCGCAGTAACCGTATTCGCCCTCGTCGATGCGGCGCAGGGCCGAGTCGATCTTGGCGACCAGCTTGCGCTGGCGGTCGCGGGTGCGCAGTTCCAGCGCGCGGTCGGTCTCTTCGCTGGCACGGTCGGCGACATCGGGAATATTGCGGGTGCTGTCCTGCAGCCCCTCAATCGTGTCGCGGGTATCGGCCAGCAGGTCCTGCTTCCATTCCAATAGCTTACGTCGGAAATACTCGGTCTGCCGTTCATTCATGAACGGCTCATCTTCAGCCGGTCGGTAGTCGTCCGGCAGAAACACTTCTTGCTTCATTTCGGCTCCTTCGGTCTGGCCCATAATGCTGGTCATAAACTGTACCTCAACATTTTGGCTCCCCCTCTGCCGCAGCGTTTATCCCTATCGGACAGGAATGTCACTACACAATAGTGGCGCTGTTTGGTTAAAAGCGTGATAACAAGACGGCAACCAAGGCTGACACGGGAAAGATATGCGATTTCAGGGCACTAAGGAATATGTTGCTACCGAAGACCTTAAGGTTGCGGTGAATGCGGCGGTGACGCTGGAGCGGCCGCTGCTGGTCAAGGGCGAGCCCGGAACCGGCAAAACCGAGCTGGCCAAGCAGGTTGCAGAGGCGCTGGGGCTGAGGATGATCGAGTGGAACGTGAAATCCACCACCCGCGCCCAGCAGGGGCTCTATGAATACGATGCCGTCAGCCGCCTGCGCGACAGTCAGCTGGGCGAAGAGCGTGTGCATGACGTGAAGAACTACATCCGCAAGGGCAAGCTGTGGGAGGCCTTCGAGGCGGACGAGAAAGTCGTGCTGCTGATCGACGAGATCGACAAGGCTGACATCGAGTTCCCCAATGACCTCCTGCAGGAGCTCGATAAGATGGAATTCCATGTCTACGAGACCGGCGAGACGATCACGGCGAAGCACCGCCCGATCATGATCATCACCTCCAACAACGAAAAGGAGCTGCCGGACGCCTTCCTGCGCCGCTGCTTCTTCCACTACATCCGCTTCCCGGATGCGGAG
>JABXIA010000043.1 GCA_013373325.1 Paracoccaceae bacterium | reverse complement strand
GCGCCCTCAGCGGCGGTAATCCACGGGCCGGATGCCATAGCGGGCCAATTTATCGTAGAACGTCTTGCGCGGCAGCTTCAGGGCTTCGGCGGCCGCAGCCGCGCGCCCGTTGGCACGGCCCAGCGCCGCAATCAGCAGCGACCGCTCCACCTGCGCCATCTGCTCTGCCAGTCCCAGCCCCGCCGCCGCTGCGGCTTCCTCAGGCATTCCCAGCACAAACCGCATCGCCGCCGACATCAAAGATCTCGCATTGCCCGGCCAATCTTGCGCCATCAGCGCGGCCAAGTGGTCCTGGCTGATCTCCGGCGCCTCGATCCCTGCCTGCTCAGCCGCCTGCGCCACGTAATGGCGGAACAGCACCGGAATGTCGCCAGGACGCTCCGCCAGCGAGGGGATACGCACCCGCATCACATCCAGCCTGTAGAACAAGTCGGCACTAAACTTCCCTGCCTGCGCGAGCTCTGCCAGACTGGCGCTGGAACCCGCGATGATCCGCACCCCGCCGCCCTGCTCCAGCTGTGCGAGCAGCGCGTATTGCGCCGCCTCCGGCAGCGCCTGCACCTCATCCAGAAACAGCGATCCGCCCGCCGCCTCTTGGCACAACTCCGCCACGGTTTCCGCCGCCAGCCCTGCGGCCGGGCGTTTCACAAAGGGCCCCTGCGCGGCGGGCGACATCAGGTGGATGACCTCGGCCACCTTGGAAATGCCGCTGCCCGGCTCGCCGGTGACCAGCACCTCTGCCCCTGTCGGCGCCACCGCCCGCACCCGCTGGCGCATTTCCTTGGCCTGCGGCGAGGTCCCGAACAGCAGGCGTGCCGCCGGGTCGCCGGTTTCCAGCTGGTGCTTCAGCCGCCGGTTCTCCAGCACCAGCGCCCGGGTCTTCAGCGCACGCTCCAGGACCGGCAGGAAATCGGCAGGCGCGCAGGGTTTCTCCAGGAAATCAAAGGCGCCTTGCGACATCGCCTTCACCGCCATCGGAATGTCGCCCTCGCCGGTCAGCAGCACCACCGGCAGTTCCTCATCCGCGCTGCGGGCATAGTCCAGCAGATGAAACCCGTCCCGCCCCGGCATCCGAATGTCGGAAACGATAATGCCGTCGAACGCCGGGGTGATGTGATCCTTGGCCGCCACAAACGAGCCGCAGACCACAACATCCAGGTCGTTCAGCTCCAGTGTCTGCGCCAGTGCCTCGCGCACCGCCGCGTCATCATCCACCAAGAGAACCTTTCGGGTCATGCGGCATCCCCCTTTTCTTCACCCTCGCGCCACGGCTCCAGCTCCACCGTGAACACGGCGCCGCCGCCGGTGTTGGCGCCGCGGATATTGCCGCCAAAGCTCTGCACCAGACCGTAAGAGATCGATAGCCCCAGCCCCATGCCCTCTGAGCTGCCCACTGCCTTGGTGGAATAGAAGGGATCGAACATCTTTTCCGGCTCCTTGATGCCGGGCCCGCTGTCCTGCACCCGCACCTGCAGCCGCGGACCGGTATCTACAGAGATCGATATCACCTTCTCCACCTGCCCCTGCATGGCATCGGCGGCATTGTTGATCAGGTTCACAAAGACCTGCGTCAGCCGCACCTCGCCGCCCCAGGCATGGACCACCCCGCCGCACGCCGCCGCGTCCCACCGGAGGTCAATATGGTCGGCCTTCAGCCGCGGCGTGGTCAGCTCCACCGCGGCGTCGATCACCTGCACCAGATCGACCTGCCCCATCGGCTCGCTTTCGTTGCGGGCAAAGGCGCGCAGGTTCTTGATAATCCGCGCCATCCGCGCCGCCATATCGGCAATCCGGCCCAGGTTCTCGCCGGTCCGCTCCGCCTTGCCGCGCTCCAGAAAGGCGGCGCCGTTTTCGGCGTATTGCTGGATCGCCATCAGCGGCTGGTTCAGTTCGTGGCTGATCCCTGCCGACATCTGGCCCAGCGCCGACAGCTTGCCCGCCTGCACCAGATCCTCCTGCGCCCGCTTCAATGCCGCTTCGGCCTCCTCCCGCTCGCGCACCTCGCGGCGCAGCCGGGTGTTGGCCGCCGACAGGTCGCGGGTGCGCTGCTCGACCCGGCTTTCCAGCACCGCGTTGGCCTCCGCCAGGGTGCGCCGCCGTTCCATCACGATGAACAGCATGGCCCCCAGCGCCAGGCACACCGCCGCCAGCGCCGCCGCCTGCAGCAGCGCAATGCGCCGGGCCGGCGCCACATCCACCAGGATCTCCCCGGTCATGCCGATGACCGGCAAGCCCACCGTCAGATGCAGCGCCTGCGCAGGCAGGTAGGGACTGCCCTCCAGGCTCCAGATCTCATGCCCGGCAAAATAATCCCGTCCCGTCACGCTTGGGTTCTGCCCGTCAGCGCCGCGCTGCCAGAACAGCAGCTCCGTGCGGTTGGCAATGAACACCTCTCCGCGCTCATCGGTAAAGAAAACCGCGGGCAAGGAGCCGCGCCAGGTCTGCTCCACGTCCCCCACATCCGCGACCACCACCAGCGCGCCCCGTACCCGGCCCTCACCGGAAAAGGCAGGGGCTGCATAGAAATAGGCCCGCTTGCCCTCCGCAGGCAGCACCCCATGGCCGGTGCCCAGCGCGCCCTGCGCGGCCCGGATGAAATAATCCTCCGCCGCCACGCTGGCGCCGGTCACCCCCTCGGCCGCCGCCTGCACCCGCCCGTCTGCGCCTGCAAAAAACACATCCAGCGCCGCGGTCTTGTCGGCCACCGCGCGCAAAAGCTCCGCCGCTGCCGACCGCGCTTCGGGCGTGGACAAATCCGCCAGCACCGGATGCTCCGCTGTCAGAACCGCCAGTTCCTGATAGACCTGCAGCTGGGTGCTGACACGGTCCGACGCCAGCGCCAGATCCGCCGCGCTGCGCTCTGCCAGGCCGTTCAGCGCCTGACGGTATCCGTAGGACCAGACCGCAAGCGCCAGTGCCGCCACGGCCAGAAGGAACCCGGCAGGCAGGCTCCAGCGAAGATAATGCTGTGTTTTCATTGCGGCACGTTATCAAAGCGCCCCTTGCATTGACCAGACGCAACGGCAACAACCGGTGTATGAAGACTTTAAGCCAATCCCCCACCGATCCCGCCTTTGTGCAGGACCCCTACGCCTTTTACGCGGCGGCCCGGGAACAGGGCCAGCTGCACCACTGGCAGGACTACGGCATGGTCGCCGCCTTCGGCCATTCCGCGGTGCACATGCTGCTGCGCGACCGCCGCTTCGGCCGCGAGGTGCCGGAAGAGCTGCGCAAGCCCGGCCCCGCCCATCTGGCCCCCTTTCTGGCGGTCGAGGCGCATTCCATGCTGGATGCCGAGCCGCCCCGCCACACCCGCCTGCGCCGCCTGGTTCTGCACGCATTCACCACTCGCGGAATTGCGGCGCTGGAACCCGGGATCAAGGACCTGTGCCACCAGCTGATCGACGCTTTTCCGGATCAGCCCTTTGACCTCTTGGAGGCCTATTGCACCCAGGTTCCAGTGGTGACCATCTGCCGTCTGCTCGGCGTGCCGGAAGAGATGGGCGCCAATCTCGTGGACTGGTCGCACAAGATCGTGGCGATGTATCAGGCGGCGCGCACGGATGAGACCGAACACACCGCAGCGCAGGCGGCTCAGGAGTTCACGGATTTCCTGCAGGGCTACATCGCGGAACGCCGCAACGATCCCCGTGACGACCTGATCACCCGGCTGATCGCCGCCGAGGAAGAAGGCGACAAGCTGTCCACCGACGAGCTGATCGGAACCTGCATCCTGCTCTTGAACGCAGGCCACGAGGCCACGGTACATTCGCTGGGCAACGGGGTGAAGAGCATGCTGCAGCAGGGCTGGCAGCCGGAGTGGCTGGCGCCTGAAGGGATCGAGCGGCTAGTGGAGGAGATCCTGCGCTTTGACCCGCCGGTGCATCTGTTCACCCGCTACGCCTATGAAGAGGCAGAAGTTTTCGGCCATACCTTTCAGCGCGGCGACCAGGTGGCGCTGCTGCTGGGGGCTGCCAACCGCGACCCGAAGGCGCTGGAAGATGCGGACACGTTCGACCCAACCCGTCCGCCCAAGGTGAACAAGAGCTTTGGCGGGGGCCTGCATTTCTGCGTCGGCGCGCCGCTGGCGCGGCTGGAAATGCAGATCGCCCTGCCCATTCTGTTCGACCGCTGCCCGGACCTGAATCTGGCGGCGGACCCGGAGTACTCTAACAGCTTCCACTTCCACGGGCTCACCCGGCTGATGGTCACCCGCACCTGACGCAGCGGGGCGCTCCCGCCCGCGCAGCGGGGATCACAGATCCCCTTGCACGGTTGGGCCGGGCGCCGCTGACGCGGCGCCCCCTCTTTTCACCTTTAGAAAAATACTCCGGGGGTGAGGCGCCCGGCGCCGAGGGGTCAGCGCCCCCCCCTGCCTGCCACCGTGCCTTGCCGGGATGTCACTGCGGCAAGGCCGGCAGGGCCGCCATGCCGGGATTGTTCAGCAGCCATTCCCGGAACGCTGCCACCTTGGGGTCATGCCATTTCTGCCGGTCGCCGATCAGCGCATAAGCCCCGTCCGGCGTGCCGCAAGTCATGTCCGGAAAGGGAAGCACCAGATCCCCGCGCGCCAGTTCCTCGCGGCACAGAAGCAGGTCCGCCATCACAACTCCGGCCCCCATCACAGCTGCCCGGGTGGCCATGTCGAGGTTCGGGAACGTCTCGCCGCCGGCCGTGTCCACCTCCTTCACCCCGAAATGCTGCACCCAGGCAGCCCAGTCTTCGCGGCGCGGGTTCTCATGCAGCAGCCGCTGCCCGGCCAGCGCCGCCGGGCCATCTGCCAAGGCCGGCAGCAGCGCGGGGGCGCAAGCCGGAGACAGTTGCATGTCAAACAGCGGCAGGACCTCGATTTCTTTCGGCCTGCCGCGGCGGTTCTGCACGGATATGCCAAGATCAAATTCCGCCGGATCAAACCCCTTGCCGCCGTAGAAGCTGGTGGTCAGCCGCACTTTGATCTCCGGATGCGCGATGCGGAACTGCTCCAGCTGCGGCAGCAGCCAGCGCAGCGACAGGGTCGGCGGGCAGATCACCCGCAGCTCGGAGGCATCCGCCGCGATCCGCTCCACCTCGTGCAGCATCTTCGCAAAGGCCTCTGTCAGCACCGGGTAAAGCCGCCGCCCCGCCTCCGTCAGCGCAACCCCGCGGGCATTGCGGTGAAACAGTTGCACGCCGATGTGGTCCTCCAGGATCTTCACTTGGCGGCTGATGGCGCCACGGGTCACGAACAACTCCTCCGCGGCAGCGATAAAGCCCTGATGACGGGCGGCGGCCTCAAAGGCGCGCAGGGAATTGAGGGGCGGCAGGCGCATCATCTCACCATGGATCAGTTTTCCTGATCCATGGTGGAGATTAACTGGTTTGCGCGCAAGCCCTCTCCGCCCCTATCTCTCAAGAGCCAGAACGGAGGAATTCCCATGAGTTCAAATTGCGGAACAGCAGACATCCGGCCCCACGAGGGCGTGATCCGCAGCCTGCTTGGCTGGATCGCAGGTCAGATGGGACTGAGAAAAGCTGAGCCTTTTGCGAACGCGCCCCGGAAAATTGTCCGCGTGCCGCGCCGCGACCTGGAGCGGCTGTCCGGGATTTCTCCGCACTTGCTGGCCGATATCGGGGTGGTGCCTGCAAGCGCCGCTGAGGACACATCGCCCTGGCGGCTGCAGGACGGGCGCCACCTGCTGCTGCGCCCGCCTCTATGAGGGACTGGGAGGACGGCCTCCTCCTGACCGTCAGCTGCCCAGCGGCAGCATCGTGGTCGACTTGATCTCCTCCATCGACAATAGCGCGGTCACATTGTGCACCTTCACCTCTGAGATCAGCGCCTGATAGAACACATCATAGGCCCGCGCGTTCTGCACCCGCACCTTGAGGATATAGTCGATGTCGCCCGCCAGCCGGTGCGCTTCCTGCACCTCGGGGCGTTCCTGCAGTGCTTTCAGGAACTTGGCCTGCCATTCCGCCTCATGCTCGGAAGTGCGGATGAGGACAAAGAAACAGGCCTCAAACCCCAGGGAATCCGCATCCAGCAGCACTGTCTGCTGGCCGATCACCCCGGCCTCCTTCAGCTTGCGGATGCGATTCCACACCGGGGTCTTGGAAGACCCCACCCGGCGGGCTATTTCATCCAGCGACTGGCTGGCGTCGCGCTGCAGCTCAGCCAGAATTTTCCGGTCCGTGCCGTCGATCCGCACCGTCATTCCTGTTTTCTCCTT
>JABXIA010000224.1 GCA_013373325.1 Paracoccaceae bacterium | reverse complement strand
CTGCACCGCGGTGCCCATTTCCTGCATGTTCATCAGCCACGAAGCTTCGCCCGCGACGTTGATCACCAGCGCATCCGGGTGTGCCATTTGCGCCCCGATCGAGGCCGGGAAGCCATATCCCATTGTGCCGAGGCCGCCGGAGGTCATCCAGCGGTTCGGGTCCTCAAAACCCAAGTACTGCGCCGCCCACATCTGGTGCTGGCCGACTTCGGTGGTGACATAGCGGTCACGGCCCTTGGTCAGTTCTTCAAGGCGCTGCAGCGCATACTGCGGCTTGATGGTCTTGTCCGAGTTTTTGAATGACAGGCAGTTCACCGCGCGCCATTCGTTGATCTGCTTGTGCCACTTGTCCAGGGCCTCGCGGTTCACCTTGCGGCCGCGCGATTTCCAGACCTTCAGCAGGTCCTCCAGCACATGGGCGACGTCACCGACAATCGGGATATCGACCCGGATCACCTTGTTGATCGAGGAGGGGTCGATGTCGATATGCGCTTTCTTCGACTTCGGGCTGAATGCGTCGATGCGGCCGGTGATCCGGTCATCGAAACGGGCGCCGATGTTGATCATCAGGTCGCAGCCGTGCATCGCCATGTTGGCCTCGTAAAGGCCGTGCATGCCCAGCATGCCCAGCCAGTTCTTGCCGGAGGCCGGATAGGCGCCGAGCCCCATCAGGGTCGAGGTGACCGGAATGCCAGTGGCGTCCACCAGTTCGCGCAGCAGCTGGCTGGCAGCGGTGCCGGAGTTGATGACGCCGCCGCCGGTATAGAACACCGGGCGCTTGGCCTTTTCGATGGCCTCAACCAGCTCGGTGATTTCTTCCATGTCACCTTTGACCTGCGGCTGGTAATGCGACGCCGAAGGTTTCGGTCCCTGGTATTTGCCGCTGGCAAACTGCACGTCCTTGGGGATGTCGACCAGAACCGGGCCTGGGCGGCCGGATTTGGCGACGTGGAAGGCTTCATGCAGGGTGCCGGCCAGCGCATCGGTGTCCTTGACCAGCCAGTTGTGCTTGGTGCAGGGGCGGGTGATGCCGACGGTATCGGCCTCCTGGAAGGCGTCGGAGCCGATCATAAAGGTCGGAACCTGGCCGGTCAGAACCACGATCGGGATCGAGTCGAGCAGCGCGTCGGTCAGGCCGGTGACAGCATTGGTGGCACCGGGACCGGAGGTCACCAGGACAACACCCGGCTTGCCGGTGGAGCGGGCATAGCCCTCCGCCGCGTGCACCGCGCCTTGTTCATGCCGCACCAGGACGTGGCGGATGTCATTTTGCAGAAAGATCTCGTCATAGATCGGCAGCACGGCGCCGCCTGGGTATCCGAAGACTACGTCCACACCCTGATCCTTCAGGGCTTGGACAACCATCTTTGCGCCGGTCATTTCACGTGTCATCTGCTTTTTGCTCCAATTGGCGGCATCGTCCGTTACGCATAAAAAAAGCCCCCGATTTCTGGTCGGAGGCGCATGGGTTCGATTATGGGCTACCGTTACCGGCCCATGCGCTTGGTTCCTACGATTACGACTAGGGTGGTCACTGCCACAGGCTCCTCTTTGCGTTGCGGGCGACATTATGTCTGCCGGGCAGGGGCGTCAACCGCGAAAGCTGTCAAAAAACACCTGTTCAGGGACATTTTCTTGCTCACACCCAGGGGTGCGGCGAAATTTCCGCGAAAATGACGGCGCGTGCCGGTGCGGATTCGTTCAAAACCGGCACTCCCATGTCCCGTTTGTGCCAGATCAGCCAAACCGCAGCGGGCAAGCTCACTTAAAAAGAGGCGACGGGGAAGGACATGAATATGGCTGAACTTGCAGATCTGGTGGACCTGGGGCGCTATCCGATCGACAGGCCTGGCTCGCCCGCCTATGCGCGGATGATGGCGGACGTGCAAAGCGAGCTGGAAGCTGACGGTTGCGCGGTGCTTCCGTGCTTTGTGCACCCGGACGGCATCGCCAGGCTGGCGGCCGAAGCTGATACCGTGGCAGATCAGGGGCACAAGTCGTTCAGCCGCACCAACGCTTACTTCTCCAAGGACGATCCGTCGCTGCCGGAAGACCACCCGGTGCGCCAGTTTTTTGACCGCTCCAATGCCTTTATTCCGGCGGATAATTTCGGCGCGGCCAGCCCGCTGCGGACGATTTACGAATTTCCCGGCTTCATGCCCTTCATCCGCGAGGCGCTGGGGGAGCCGGAGAACCGTTTCTTCCGTTATGACGACCCGCTGGCGGATGTGATCATCAACATGGTCGAGGAGGGCGGCGGCTTCCCCTGGCATTTTGATACCAACAACTACACGGTCACGCTGGCGATCCAGAATGGCGAGGCTGGCGGCGATTTCGAATACGCACCGATGCTGCGCACGCCCACGGATGAAAACTACGACGGCGTTGCGCGGGTGCTGGCGGGCGGCTCGCCCCTTGTGCGCAGGCTGGTGCTGCAGCCGGGCGATCTGCAGATCTTCCGTGGCCGATATTCATTGCACAGGGTGGCTCCGGTGGAAGGGCCGCGCAGGAGGTATGTCGGCATTTTCTCCTTTGTCGAGACTGAGGGCATGTGCGGCGGGGTGGAGCGCACCCGGCAGCTTTACGGCCGCGTCCTGCCGCGCCACTACGAGCGCGAAGGCCTGCGCGCGGACGCGCTGCGGGACTGACAAAAACGGGCGCCCCGGGGGGAGGGCGCCCGGACGGGCACAACGATGTTGCGGCAATGCCGGGGATTACTCCGTCAGCGCGTTATGCCCGAAATACAGGAACTCCTTGTCCATCCCCTGCACATCCGCCGCCGCCAGCGACAGAGAGGCGCCGTCCAGCATCTTGTAGCTTTTCTGCTCCTTCACCCAGG
Source organism: Paracoccaceae bacterium (assembly GCA_013373325.1). Lineage (GTDB taxonomy): Bacteria > Pseudomonadota > Alphaproteobacteria > Rhodobacterales > Rhodobacteraceae > Leisingera. The sequence goes on along the minus strand of JABXIA010000224.1, from coordinate 1,638 downwards.
TGTCGGCGGGCTGCAGCGTCGACAGCGTATAGGTGGTGGTTTCCGACAGGTAGTGGGTGGGGATCACCGCCTTGGGCTGGATCCGTTCCACCAGCGCGTTGGCCTGCTCATAGGACAGGATGTGCTCAGAGCCGTCGACCGGCAGGGTCAGCACGTCGATGCGCCCGATGGCGTCCCAGAAACCGTCTGCCGGGTCGGGCCGGTTATCGCCCCAGATCAGAGTACGGATGCCGCCGGTCTCCACCACATATGTCACCATATCCATGTGGCCCGGGTTGTTGGGCGGGCAGGCCTCGACCCCGAACTCGGCCAGGGCGTTGGTCCAGGGATACCAGCCCGGCGCGACGCAGGCGTGTTTGTCGGCGTAGCCAGTGATTTTGAGGTCCGCGAACTCGAACGTGCCCACCATCCGGTCCAGCACCATGGTCGATTGCGGGCGGTCGATGGCGTCATGGTCGAAATGAGTATGGGTGGACATGGTGATATCCACCAGTGTCTCCGGGAACTTCTGCTTGAACCATAATCCCCAGGCACCGGAGGGGTCATCCCGCCACGGATCAAAAAGGATCGAGGCGCCGCCGGGAGAGGTGATCTTGATCGCGCAATGGCCGTAGAAATCAATCTTTACCTCGCCATCGGCAAAGGCGGACATGTTCTGCAGATCGATCACATGGTTGTTGTTGCCGGGCTGCAGCCAGTCGGTCGATTGCGCCTGTGCGCTGGTGGTGCCCAGCAGGCTGGCGGCTGTTCCGACGCCTGCAGCACCTGCGGCGGCAAAGAAGCTTCGCCGGGACAGGCCGGGCGCCAGGTCATCCTTGCGGCCGTCCAGCCTGGCCGGTTTCAGCTCTTTCTTGTGCTCATCCATTGGTTCCGTCTCCCTGTTGTTGTCTAGCCGCCGCCTTGGCGCAGCGATGCAAACAGGCTAGGTGCCAAAAGACCCAAGGGGTGCCCCGGAAGAATATGGGGGGAATATGGGGGCAGCCCCCATAGTGAGGGCGCACGGGTGAGCGGCGGGTACTTGCTGTGGGGGAAATCCGGGCCTTGGCGCTTCTCCCGGTTTCTGGCAGCCTGTCTGGAAAGGATCCGGACGGAGCCGGGCAGCAAAACACCTCTTGGAGCGGGCAGAGAGCATGAACATCACACGGCGTCATTTCGGATTTGGCCTGGCAGCCTTGGGGCTGAGCGCCTGCAGCAGCACGGTGCCCGCAGGCAGCGGCCCCAGCGGAACCGCCGGCCTGCCAGCAGACCTTCGCCCCGTTCCCAATGCAGGCTATGACGCCTGGGTTGCCGCCTTCCGCACGCGGGCAGAGGCCCGTGGTATTTCCAGCGCCACACTGCGCGCCGCCTTCCGCGGCGCGGGCTATCTGCCCGGTGTCGTCAAACGCGATCGCAATCAGACCGAATTCAAGCGCTCGCTTGAGGATTACCTCTCCATCGCGGTCTCTGACGAACGTCTGACCAAAGGCCGAGCTGCCTTTGCCCGTCACCAGTCAACCCTGCGCACGCTCGAGCGCAGCTATGGCGTTGATGCGGAAATCATCTGCGCGATCTGGGGGCTGGAGAGCTTCTTTGGCGAGCGCCGCGGCAACGTTCCGGTGATTTCCGCCACCTCGACGCTGGCCTATGACGGGCGGCGCG
>JABXIA010000032.1 GCA_013373325.1 Paracoccaceae bacterium | reverse complement strand
GGCCAGCTCGTCGTCGATCTCAGCCGCTTTCGGGGCTTTGACTTCCTTGACGGTGCAGGAGAACACGGCCTCTTTGCCGGCCAGGTGCTCTGCGCCGTATTCCTCGGGGAAGGACACGGTCACGTCTTTTTCTTCACCGGCTTTGGTGCCAACCAGCTGCTCTTCGAAGCCGGGGATGAAGGAGTTGGAGCCCAGGGTCAGCGGGTAGTCGTCGCCTGCGCCGCCGTCAAAGGCTTCGCCGTCGATACGGCCGACGAAGTCGATCACGACCTGGTCGCCGTCTTCGGCTGCTGCGCCCTCTTCGCGGGCTTCGAATTCCTTGGCGGTTTCGGCCAGGTTGGCCAGCGCTTCGGTGACGGCTTCGTCTTCAGCCTTCACAACCAGCTTTTCCAGCTCGACGCCGGAGAAATCGACTTCGGGGATTTCCGGCAGTGCCTCGTAGGACATCTCGACGTTGACGTCGTCGCCTTCTTTCCAGTCTTCGTTGGTCATCTTGACGTCGGGCTGCAGCGCCGGACGGTCACCGCTGTCCTCGAAGTGCTTGTTCATGGCGCCGTCGACGGCTTCCTGCATCGCTTCGCCCATCAGGCGCTGGCCGAACTGCTTTTTCAGCAGCGCCATCGGCACCTTGCCCTTGCGGAAACCTTTCATTTCGACTTCCGGCTGGGCTTCGACCAGCTTTTCGTTGACCTTCTCGTCCAGCTCGGCGGCGGTGACGGTGATGGCGTAGCCGCGTTTCAGACCTTCGTTCAGCGTCTCGGTGACCTGCATCCTATTCCCCATAGAGATTCGGGGCTCCCTCGCGAGGTGCCCCCAGACAATTTGCGGTCTTCTATTTCCCCCGGCGCGGCGGCGCAAGGGGGATTGCCCCTTTCCTGCGCAATCGCGCGGATTTCCGGAGCCTCAAAACGAAAAAACACGCCCGCGAAGGGGCGTGTTTCCTGATCTGAAACCGAGGGAGTTGCGGTTCAGAACTTCCAGCGGGCACCGGCCAGTATGACGTTTGCATCCTGGTAGGTGGTGGCGCTGGTATCGGCATAGGAATAATCGCGGTAGGCCAGGTAGGTCTCGACGTTGTAGGCGTCGATCTTTTGGACTGCGGCGACGCCCCAGGATTCGGCACTGTCGCCATTGGTCACCATGTCAGAGCCATCGTAGTAGTCGACCGAGAAGGAGGTCGAGCCGGCAGAGATCAGATCCGCCGAGTAGCCCAGCTTGGCGTAGGCGTAGCTGCCTGCAATGTCGCGCTCGCCTGCGGCAACGTTCAGCGACAGGCCTGTGGCCTTGTGCAGCACCGCAAAGGAGCCGGAAATGTCGCGGGTGTCTTCCTCGCCGGTTTCTTCGCTCCAAGAGGCGCCGATGCCGGTGTCGATGGCAAAGCCAGCCGCGTCATCATTGGCCCAGCGGACCGCAACGTCATAGCTTTCGCGATCGTTGCCGTCCTTCAGGACATCGGTGCCCCAGGAAGTGGACAGGGTGAAACCCGCAAGCTCCGGCGAATCGTAGCGGACACGGCCCAGACGGCTGCCGTCCAGGTCGGTGAAGGCGTCGCCGATATCCACGCCGCTCAGAACGCCTGCACCGGTGCGGAAGGCATAGCCGCCCGCGGAGTCGGCGACAGCATTGGAGGCGCCGAGGCCAGTGCCGGAGAAGTCCGCGCCGGTGATGCCGTCAGTTGCCATCGAGCCCTGACCAGCCGAGAAACGCCCGTAACGCGCAGTGTCGAACTGGAAGTCGACGTGGCGGATGTTGGTGCGGTCCCAGCTGAGGTTGTCGCCGGTCGAGGTCTGGCTGACCCCGTCCGAGGAGCGGAAGCCGAAGGCAGTTTCAAAGCGGAACCGCAGGGTGTTTTCGCCGTATTCCTGCTCCAGTTCGAAGCCGATACGCGAGTTGGAGGCCGCGTTGTCGGTCAGGCGGTTGAAGTCCTGTTCGCCGTCGTCAAACGACTGGTAGGCGGGGTTGAACTGGCCGTACCAGCGGAAGCTGCCGCCGGTGTCGTTGGTGTAAGTGGGGCCTGCAAATGCCGGGGCCGCGAGAACGGCTGCCAGGGAGGCAGCGCCTGCGCGGGCTGTGAATTTCATGCTCATTACTTTTGAGTCTCCTGTTCCGCAGCACCCGTCCCTCTCCATCCCTGAGAGCGGGGTCTGCCGGACAGGGCGTATCACGCGGTTTTTGGAGCCTTCAGGGTTGAAATTCCGCTCCTTTGGCAGGGCTCCGTCACAGGCGGAAATCCGCTCATATGGCAGACTCTCGCGCGAAACTTCGCTCAACTTCAATGCGTTAAGTGAAACGGGTTACTTAGCGCAGGGCGTGAACAGCAGGCGTGCCATGCAATTTCCGCAACCCTGCGCGGATGCTCAGAGGGGGTCTGATTTTTGCACAGAACATTATTGCGAAAAAAACGCCCCGGAGCCCCGGGGCGTTTTTTTCGCACGCCACCCTGCGGTCAGAACCGCCAGCGGGCCCCCAGCACCCAGGTCGTCAAATCCTGGTAGGTCGCGGCGGCATCCTCATACTCATATTCTTGATAGGTCAGGTAGATATCGGTATTGATGCTGTCGACCTTCTGCACCGCGCCGATGCCCCAGCCCTTGGTGCTGGAACCGGTGACGTTGAAATCCTCGCCGTCATAATAATGCATCCCAAGCCCGGTCTTGCCCCATGGCAGCCAGTTGCCGGTCTCATAGCCGATCTTGGCGTAGTAATAGCTGGGATCGCTGGCACCGGCCGCATCGTTGTCCCGGCTGCCACCCGCAACGGTAAAGCTGATGCCGCTGTCCAGCAGCACCGAGGCCGAGCCGATCACGTCCGAGCGTTCTGCGCCCGCGTCGTCACGCACCTGATAAGCCAGAGATGCGGCGAAATTGGTGGAACCGAATTCCTGCCCGTAGCGCAGACCGATGTCGTAGTAGTCAGCATCATCGCCGGACGACAGGATGTTCTGCCCCCAGGCGATGCCGGCGGTGAACCCGCTCAGATCCGGGGTGTCATAGCGGATCCGGCCGCGGCGGGAGCCGTCGAGGTTGTCGAAAGCAGAGGCCACGGCAGGCCCGCTCAGCGCGCCCGCGGTGTCGCGGAACAGGAAACCTGCATTTGCATCAGCCGTATAGGAATAGAGCGCAGTGCCGACATAGGACAGGTCGGTCTCAGCGGCGCCGTCAGCCACCATGCTGCCCTGCCCAGCCGAGAACCTGCCCCAGCTGCCTTCCAGCCAGAAATCGACGTGGCGCAGGTCTGCGCGGGTCCAGCCGCTGTAGTTGGAGCCGAACTGGTTCACTTCGGTCGAGTTCGGGAAGCCCAGCCCGGTTTCAAACCGGAAACCGAATGTATTGGCCCCGATCGGCTGCATCAGGCGCAACCCGACCCGGGAGCGGGACAGGTCGTTGTCGAGCAGGTTGGTTTCGGTCTGCTGGCCGTCATCGACGGAGATGATGGCCGGATTGAACTGGCCGTAGATTTCGACATAACCGCCGGATTTGTTGTCATACCGCAGCTCGGCTGACGCCGGGGCTGCAATGGCGCACAGCCCTGCAGCAGCAGTGGAGATTTGCAGAAGACGTTTCATGGCCATCCCCCTTATTAACAATGTACTGGTAAACGCACGGGCCGGCCGCAGGCCGGCAGGTGTCCAGTATAGCATACCGGAGGCGGGGCCGGGAAACTTATCGAACCGGGCGGCCGGACCGGCCATCAGCCGCCGCTGCTGCTGCTCGATTGCGCCCCGTTGGTATCAGTGAATGGTGCGGGTGAAGGGACTTGAACCCCCACGCCTTGCGGCGCCAGAACCTAAATCTGGTGCGTCTACCAATTCCGCCACACCCGCACGGCGCGCCGGATCAAGCCGGGCGCGTGACGCGCTGAATAGCAAAGCTTGGCAGCGGATGCGAGGGGAAATCGTGCCCAAATTGCCGATGTGCAAAACGGCAACAATCGGTGCGGAATATCGCAACAATCGGCGGGTTTTCGCGCAAAAAGGCTGGGCGCGGAATCCGCTTGTGCGGTAGTTTGGCAAAAAAAGTCTGAGGCAGACAAAGCGAGCAACAATATGAAACCGTTTGGAAATGCGGCCCTGCGCGCGCAAATGGCGATGCGCGTCCAGGCACAGCCCCGGCGGCTGTTTAAAGGCAGCCAGAATATCAGCCTCTTGCGCGGCACCATCGTGCTGACCCGTGAGGGCGAGCGCGCTGCGGAAGAACTCAAACCCGGTGACAGCCTGATCACGCGGACGCAAGGCATGGCGCAAGTGGAGGATGTCCGCACCCGCCGCGCGATGCTGCAGGCGGTGTGTATTGCTGCCGGATCATTGGGAGACATGCGCGCAGACAGTGATCTGGTGGTGCCCTGGGACCAGCGCATC
>JABXIA010000205.1 GCA_013373325.1 Paracoccaceae bacterium | reverse complement strand
GTGCCGCCGCCGCCGCGCCCGTCGGCGGTGCGGTAGGTGCCGGCACTGTGCCAGGCCATGCGGATGAACAGGCCGCCGTAATGGCCATAGTCGGCCGGCCACCAGTCCTGGCTGTCGGTCATCAGCGCAAACAGGTCCTTCTTCACGGCCTCCAGGTCAAGCTTCTTGAACTCCTCGGCGTAGTTGAAGTCCACCCCCATCGGGTTCGACTTGGGCGAATGCTGGTGCAGGATCTTCAGGTTCAGCTGGTTCGGCCACCAATCCTGGTTCGAGGTGCCGCCAGCGTCGGTATTCAGCGCTGCGCCGTGCATCACCGGGCATTTTCCTGCGGGGGTATTTCCGTCCATTTCCATCTCCGATCGTGGCTTCAATTGTTTGAACTGCGATGTGGGGAAGCCTCCCGGAACCAATCCTCAAGCCTGAACGCCGCCTGGAAATGCAAGCGGGTCACAGGCTGCCTGTGCCGGGTCTCCCTGTCTTTCTGATCCTGAGGCTAGCAGGGAAAAGTCATTGGGATAAGTTGCATTTTTTCATCGCTCTGATAATCAATTCCTATGATAAACGTGACCCTTCGCCAGATGCGCTACTTCGAGGCGCTGGCTCTGCACCGCCATTTTGGCCGGGCGGCGGATGCCTGCGCGGTGTCTCAGCCGGCTTTGTCTGTTCAGATCAAGGAGTTGGAGGAGGCGCTGGGGGTGCAGCTGGTGGAACGCGGCGCCCGTCAGGTACGGCTCACCAGCCTGGGCGAGGATCTGGCCGCCCGCGTGCGCGGCATCCTGCGCTCGGTGGATGAGCTGGGCGAACTGGCGCGGGCCTCGCGCGAGGGGCTCGCCGGACGCCTGCGCATCGGGGTGATTCCCACCATTGCACCCTATTTGCTGCCCTCCATCGTGGGCACGCTCACCCGGCAGTACCCCGAGGCCGACATCCGCGTCCGCGAAACGGTGACGCCCAAGCTGCTGGAGGAGCTGGGGGAGGGGCGGCTTGACACGGCCATCGTCGCACTTCCGGTGTCTGAGCCTTCCTATGAAGAGGTGCCGCTGTTTGCTGAGGACTTTGTTCTGGTGCGCCCGGGGGAGGATGCCGGCACACCGGTTCCGGGTCCCGAAGGCCTGCGCGAGATGCGACTCCTGCTGCTGGAGGAGGGGCATTGCTTCCGCGATCAGGCGCTCTCCTTCTGCAACATGCAGTCCGCCGCTCCGCGGGAACTCTTGGACGGCAGCTCCCTGTCGACGCTGGTGCAGATGGTCAGCGCCGGCATTGGTGTGACGCTGATCCCGGAAATGGCGGTGCCGGTGGAAACCCGCTCGGCGGAAGTGTCGGTTGCCCGTTTCCGCGACCCGCAACCCTCGCGCACCATCGGCATGATCTGGCGCCGCAGCAACCCGCTGGCACGGCAGCAGATGCAGGTGGCCGAGGTGGTCCGCCAGGCTGCGGACGGGTTGCGGTCCAGTTATGCACCGATGGGGTGACGCAGGGTCGCGGCGCCAGGCCCGGGCTGACCTGCAATCGGGCTGCCTGCTGAACGGGGCCGGCCCCCTTGGAAATGGTGCGCATTGGGCACGCTCACATGCATTTTAGCTTCCCGCTGTTTCCAGCCGTGCGCCGCATTGTTAATGTTTCGTTAATAATTAAAAGACGAAGCAGGCATACAGGCAGATGAAGACGGGCTTTCGTGGCACGTTTGTTATTTCCTGGTCGCAAACCGAGATCGACGGCCTCCCGGCTGCGCCCAAGGACGCACTTGATGCGGGGGCAGCGTGGTCCTGGCGCGGAGATGCCGTGCAGGTGGATGGGCCTGCAGGGCTGTTGCGGCTGGATGGGGCAAACGGCGAGGCAGAATTGCGCCGCCGCGCGGCACGGTCCGTGCGCAGGCTGGTGGGGGCTGCGGTGCAGAACCGGACCGATGTCGATGCGGTTGAAATTGACGAGCCGCTGATGGACAGCTGGTTTGTTGTCACCAATGGGGTGCAAAGCTACACGGCTACGGTGATAGAGACGGGGTCGGGCCAGAACCCGCTATTGATGTTTGTTGATCAGTTGCCGCCGCGCGGCACCGACCTGTGGGTCGTGCACCACATGCTTGGCGCTGCCGGCCCAGCCCGGCCTGACGGCGAAGCCGGGGTCATCTGCTTTACACCCGGCACGCGGATTGCAACCCCTGACGGGCCGCAACCTGTGGAGCAGCTGCGCGAAGGCGGCAAAGTACAGACCCGGGACAATGGTGTGCAGGAAATCCTCTGGATCGGTTCCCGCCGGATCAGCGGCGCCCGGCTTTATGTCATGCCGCAGTTGCGGCCGGTCCGCATTCAGGCGGGGGCCTTGGGCATCGACCGGCCGGAGCGGGAACTGCTGGTTTCTCCCGGTCACCGGATGCTGCTGCGCGGTGCCCGTGTGCAGGCACTGTTCAACACGCCCGAGGTGCTGGTCGCGGCCGGTGACCTGGCCAATGGCTCCACCATCCAGCCCGACACCTCTGTGCGCGAAGTCACCTACATTCACCTGATGCTGGCCAATCACCAGGTGCTCTGGGCCAACGGGGTGGAAACAGAGAGCTTCCATCCCTGCAACGCATCGCTGACTGCACTCAGCCAGCCTGACCGGGAACGCCTGTTCCGCCTGCAGCCGGAGCTGGAGCACGATCCGCTGGCCTATGGCGCCCATGCGCGCCGTAACCTCAGCGCCACGGAGGCGGCGATTCTGGGGCATGAGGCAGCCTGACCCCTTTCGGCGGCAGGGGCAGAGGATTACTTCACGGCCAGAGGCGGGGAGGCGATGCAGATTTCCTGCCGGACAGGCAATCACTGTGTTGACTCTGCCCCATCCCCCTATATAAGCGCGGCTTCATTGGTGTTGGTGGCCCCCGCAAGGGGATCCCTGTCATGCCGAAAAGGCAAGAGGACAACGCCCTTCGAAACTTAAGAAGGAGATCAGCCGTGACCAAACGCACGTCTGCCAAGTACAAAATCGACCGCCGCATGGGCGAAAACATCTGGGGCCGCCCGAAGTCCCCGGTCAACCGCCGCGACTACGGCCCGGGCCAGCACGGCCAGCGCCGCAAGGGCAAGCTGTCCGACTTCGGCATCCAGCTGCGCGCCAAGCAGAAGCTCAAGGGCTACTACGGCGACCTGACCGAAAAGCAGTTCCGCCGCATCTACGGCGAAGCCGTGCGTGTGACCGGCGACACCGGTGAAAACCTGATCGGCCTGCTTGAGCGCCGCCTGGACGCCGTCGTCTACCGCGCCAAGTTCGTGGCAACCGTTTTTGCTGCCCGCCAGTTCGTCAACCACGGCCACGTGACCGTGAACGGCAAGCGCGTGAACATCCCCTCCTACCGCGTCAAAGAAGGCGACGTGATCGAGGTCCGCGACAAGTCCAAGCAGATGGTTGCCGTTCTGGAAGCTGTCCAGCTGGCTGAGCGCGATGTGCCGGATTACATCGAAGCCGACCACTCCAAGATGACCGCAACCTTCGTGCGCACCCCCGGTCTGGGCGACGTGCCGTACCCGGTTGTGATGGAACCGAACCTGGTCGTCGAATTCTACGCCAAAAACTAAGCCTGCTGCCCACCGGGGCATCTGGCGGAAGGGCTGTCCATTCGGGCAGCCCTTTTTCTTTGCCGGTTGCCAGGCTGGAACCGTGCCGGACGGGCACGCCAAAAGCGGTGGCCCGGCGGCGGTATTGGGTCTATCCTGATCCAAAACATCAGGGAGTGACCAATGAAGATCTTGATGAAAGCCGCCGCCGCGGCAATGTTCGCGGTGCTGGCTGCGGCGGCCAGCGCCGCACCGCTGAAGCTCACACCGGCGAACCCGCAGCCCTCCGGCGTCAAGCCCGGCCTGGCGGTGGTTTACGCCTATCCGCAGGATGTGAAGACACTGGCCGAAGCCTCCTCTGCGCTGAAAATCAGCAGCGAACCGGGCCGCCCCATTGCCGGGCTGGACAACCGCGATACGGAGGAGGGTCAGAACACGCTGACCGCCAAACGGCCGATGCATGTGGCGGCCCGCATCACCGGTTATGTCAAGCTGGACACCCCGGGCATCCACAACATCGACTTTCTGACCAACGATGGCCTGCTGGCCAAAATCGGCGGCCAGGTGGTTGGCGAATTCGACGGCCGCCAGTCCTGCGACAGCACCATCGTCACCCAGGTTGAGGTGCCCTCGGCCGGCTGGTACCCGGTCGACATCCTCTATTTCCAGCGCCTTGGCACCGCCTGTCTGCACATGCGCATGGGGCCGGACGGCAAACGGCCGAAATGGATGAAAGACAGCGCCTTCGGGCACTGACAGCCTTGGCCGCGGGGCAGGGGGCTAACCCCTGCCAGCATCCTCACAAGGGCAGCGGCCGGCCTTCGGCGATCGCTTCCATCGCAAAATAGGATGTCACGCTGTCCAGCTCCACGCCAGCGATCAGCCGCTGGTAGACCTTGTCATAGCTGGCCATGTCCTCGGTCACCACTTTCAGCTGATAGTCGTAGTCGCCGCCGATACGGTGGAAATCCACCACTTCGGGAATGGTCAGCACATGGCGGCGGAATTTCTGCAGCCAGTCCGCCGAATGATGGCGGGTGCGCAGCAGCACGAACACCACCAGGTCCAGCCCCAGCTGCTTGCGGTCCAGCCGCGCAGTGGAGCCTTTCAGCAGCCCGCTGTCATTCAGCGCCTTCAGCCGCCGCCAGCAGGCGTTCTGCGACAGTCCCACCTGGTCCGCCAGCTCCCGCTGCGACAGGCTGGCGTCCCGTTGCAGGGCGCGCAGAATGGCGCGGTCAATCTTGTCTGCCTTTTTGCTCATGGCACGATCATATGACACAATAAATCAGCAATCCACTCAGTAATTGATTAAGTTTCCGCGCTACAAGTCGTTCATCATGCCTCTGCAGATTTAGGAGGCGCGACATGACCCTGGCATCATTCAAACAGACAATCCGGCAAGCCGCACAGGACGGAACCCTTGGCCGCAGCGTGATTGGCGATGGCGTGATGATCCCCGGCCTCGATGGCGATGTGCCGCTGGTCTATGCTGATTACGTCGCCTCCGGCCGCGCCCTGCGCCAGGTGGAGGATTTCGTGGCAGGCCAGGTGCTGCCCTTCTACGCCAACTCCCACACTGAGGCATCTTACTGCGGCACCCAGATGACCCGTCTGCGCCGCGAGGCGCGCAGCGAAATCGCCCGCATCACCGGCGCCACTGCAGAGGACGCGGTGATCTTCACCGGTTCGGGTGCAACCGCAGGCCTCAACCGTCTGGTCAGCCTGTTCGGCGTCAATGAGGCTGCCCGCCCGGTTGTCTTTATCGGCCCGTACGAGCATCACTCCAACATCCTGCCCTGGCGTGAAAGCAAGGCGGAGGTTGTTGAAATTCCCGAGGCTGCAGAAGGCGGCCCGGACCTGGCGGTACTGGAGCTGGCGCTCAAGCAGCACGCGGACAGCGATCTGAAAATCGGCAGCTTCTCTGCCGCCTCCAATGTGACCGGCATCGTCACTGATCCCGACCCCATCAGCCGCCTGCTGCATGCGCATGGCGCGCTGGCGGTCTGGGACTACGCCGGCGGCGGCCCTTATCTGCCCATCGACATGGGGCAGGGCGGCGCTGCGCGCAAAGATGCTGTCGTGGTCTCGCCGCACAAGTTCCCGGGCGGCCCCGGCGCTTCCGGCGTGCTGATCGTCAACCAGACCGCAGTGCGCCGCCGCTGCCCGTCCTGGCCCGGCGGCGGCACCGTCAGCTTCGTCTCGCCCTGGCGGCATGAATACAGCGAGGACCTAGCCGCCCGCGAGGAGGCCGGCACTCCTAACGTGATCGGCGACATCCGCGCAGCCCTGGCGTTTCTGGTCAAGGAAGCCGTCGGCCAGCAGCAGATCGAGGCCCGCGAGGCGAAATTCGCGCAGATGGCCTGGGAAGGCTGGTCCACCAACCCGCGCCTGCGCATCCTCGGCCACCGGGAGGCGCACCGGCTGCCGATTTTCTCCTTCCTGGTCTCCGACGGCGATGGAAACCCGGTGCACCAGCAGCTGTTCACCCGCATGCTGAGCGACGTCTGCGGCATCCAGGCCCGCGGCGGCTGCGCCTGTGCAGGTCCCTATGCGCACCGTCTGCTGGGCATCAGCCAGCCGGAATCCGAAACCCTTTTTGCCGATCTGCAGGCAGGCGAAGAGATGAAGAAACCCGGCTGGGTGCGCCTCAACTTTTCCTACCTGATGGCGGACGAGAAGGCGCAGTACATCATTGATTGCGTCAATGAGCTGTCGATGAAGACGGGGGAGATCGCCGCCCGCTACAATGCCGATCCGCATACAGCACGTTTCAAGGCGCAGGCCGCGTAGGGCTGATACAAACGGGTGCTTTCCGGTACCGGGAAGCACCTCACATGCTTGCGAAATATAGGCAGCTGTCCCCCGCGTTTAAAGGGGGAAAGTCCATTTGAAATCCCCCGCGACGCACCGCTTAGGCCATGTCAGGCTTCTAACAGTAGTTTTTTTGTTGGAGCAATGTCATGGCTCTCAAGCTTTCCGCCCCTGTAGGCGACAAGAAACGGATTACCAAGCCGGACCCCAAAACCGGCGAAAGCAAATTTAAACCGGTCAAGAACGCCCCGGCAGATGTCGAACTTGTGCGCCTGATGCTCAAGGCGAACGGCTATTCGATCGAGGTCAGCACCAAATGCGACGCCGGTCTGATCAGCACCATCAAGGACTTTCAGAAGAAGAAGCTGGGCTTCAAGAAGCCTGACGGCATCGTTGATCCTGGCATGCGCACCTGGAACGCGGGCCTGCCCAAACTGGCGGCGATGCATGCCGCCGACACCAAGGTCGAACGGGTGGAGGTCGTCGAAAACGGCAAGACCAAGCTGATCACGGTCGCCGAGTTTGAGGCCGGGCAGGAAGAGTTGCGCCGCAAGCTTCTGGCCAAGGCCAACATGATGTACGGCCAGGCGGAATGCTGGGTGGATTTCTGCAACGACGTTGAAAACACCCGGCAAGGCAACGAAACCTTCCTGAATGCGCTGACCGAATTTGCCGTCAGCATGGTCAACGACAAAACCGATCCGCCCTGGACCCCGATCCTGAATGCGCGGTCTGAGGCAAGCTTCCTCAAGACACTGACCAGCAAGAAGAAACCGGACTGGAAAAAGGTCTACAAGCAGGACGTAAAAGCCTCCAAAGCCTATAACACTGGCGGCAAGGCCTTTAAGAAGTTCATTGACCAGCGGATCGCCACGGCCGGCGGCATCGTCTGGAAGCTGGAGGTGGTGCGTGAGGTCTCTTTTGCCGTGGTCGAGACCTACATGACCGCGCGTTTGGTGGCGACCAAGGGCATGTCACCCGCCAAGGCCCACGCCATCGCTGCCGCAAGCACCGAAGCGCTGAAATCCAGCGCAGGCCAGCTGGGCGAGCATCTGGCGGGCAACAACGTAACCTGGGACGGTGCTGCCAAGAAGGTCTTCATCGACAGCTTCATCGCAGGCTTGGCAGGTGCCGCCGGCGGCAAGCTGACCGCCAAGCTGTCAGCAGGCCTTGCCGATGATCTGGCCAAGGCCGCAGCATCCAGGCTGTCGCGCGAGATGCCCAAAAAGGCCGTCAAAGCCTTCTTTGAGAAGTTCCTGAAGTCAAAGGCTGGCGAGGCCATGGTGACAGAAGCGCTCAAGGAGACCATCGGTCTGGCAAAGCCACTGATTGAAAAGGGCCGTCCGCCCAACACCAAGGAAATCAAGGAAAGCATCTCCAAGATCCTGACCGCGGGCATCATGTCCGCAGGTGCAGGCAAGGCGCTGGAGAAATTCTCCTCCGGCTTCACCGGGGCTGCCGAGAAGTTCCTCAAGTCAAAGCTGGCCCCTGCGGCCATGGAGGGGGCGGTCAAGAAGGATCTCATCGCCAAATACGGCACCAAGGCGACAGAGGACTTCATCAAGCTGCACGGCGACGCTGTCTATGGCGAGATCGCCAAGCAGATCTCGGGCAAGACGCTCGGCAAATATGCCGGCGAGGCGCTGAACGGGGCCGATGGCTCGCAATCGGCCTCGACCATGCAGAAACAGGCCAACGAGGCGATGCGCAAGGATATGGAACTGCGCAAGCAGATCCAGAAGATCATCATGGCAGAGGCCAAACGGAAAATGCCCAAGTCTGCATCTGCGCATTAACGCGAACATGCGGCCGGGGCAGGCTGCTGCTGGGGGGCGGCAGCATGGGGGAAGCGTCATCTTGGTGCTTCCCCGCCAGCGTTTGGGCCGTTATGACGGGTTGGAATTAAGGAGCCCGTATTATGACCCAACTCACACCGCAGCCCGGTATCATGGACATCGCTCTGTATCAGGGCGGGGCTGCCCATGTGAAAGGGGTGAGCAATGTTGTGAAGCTCTCCTCGAACGAGAACCCGCTTGGCCCCAGCCCGCGCGCCGTCCAGGCGATGCAGGATGCGGCGGCGAATATGCACCGCTATCCCGGCTCGGATCACGCGGCGCTGCGGCAGGCGATCGGCGAGGTGCACGGGCTGGATCCGGAGCAGATCATCTGCGGCGCCGGCAGCGACGAAATTATCGCCTTCCTGTGCCAGGCCTATGCCGGCCCGGGGGATGAGGTGCTTTACACCGAACACGGCTTTGCGATGTACCGCATCAGCGCCTTGGCTGCTGGCGCCACCCCGGTGGAAGTGAAGGAGCGCGAGCGTGTTACAGACGTGGATGCGCTGCTGGCAGGCTGCACCTCCAGGACCAAACTGGTATTCATCGCCAACCCCAACAACCCGACTGGTACCATGATCAGCGAGGCCGAGGTGGCCCGGCTGGCCGATGGCATCCCCGCGGGCGCGCTGCTGGTGCTGGACGGCGCCTATGCGGAATATGTCGAGGGTTTTGATGCCGGCGCGGCCATCATTGCCTCCCGCAGCAACGTTTTCATGACCCGCACCTTCTCCAAGATCTACGGTTTGGGCGGCGCCCGGATCGGCTGGGGCTATGGTCCCAGGGAAATCATCAACGTGCTGAACCGGGTGCGCGGCCCCTTCAACGTCTCCAGCACCGCGCTGGCGGGGGCAGAGGCGTCGGTGCGCGACACGGATTACGTGGACCACTGCCGCGCCGAGAATGCCAAGTGGCGCGCCTGGCTGGCCAATGCGCTGGCCGAACTCGGCGTACCGTCTGACGTCTCCAGCACCAACTTTATCCTGGCCCGCTTTACCAGCCAGGCGGAGGCGGAGGCCTGCGATCTTTACCTGCAGGCGCAGGGCCTGATTGTGCGCCGGGTGGCGGGCTACAACCTGCCCGCCGCGTTGCGTATCACCATCGGCGACGAGGACTCCTGCCGCCGTATTGCGCAAGGTGTCAAAGCGTTCAAAGAGGACAAGGCATGAGCGAACACGTTTATGGCCGCGTTGCGCTGATCGGCCTGGGCCTGATTGCATCCTCGATGTTCTGGGCGATGAAACGCGCTGGCCTCGCAGGCGAGGTCACCGGTTATGCCCGCAGCGCGGAAACCCGCGAAACCGCCCGCCGCATCGGCCTGTGCGACCGCGTGTGCGACAGTGCGCGCGAGGCGGTGCAGGACGCCGATCTGATTGTGCTTTGCGTCCCCGTCGGCGCCATGGGGCCGGTGATGGAAGACATCGCGCCGGTGCTGAAACCCGGCGCGACCGTTTCGGACGTCGGTTCGGTCAAACGCCATGTGATCGAAGCGGTGCAGCCGCATATCCCCGAAGGTGTGCATTTCGTGCCTGCCCACCCGTTGGCAGGCACAGAGCATTCCGGCCCCGAATCCGGCTTTGCCGAGCTGTTCGACAACCGCTGGTCGCTGCTGGTCCCGGTCGAAGGCACCGACCCCGGGGCAACTGCCCGCCTGCGCGCCCTGTGGGAAGGCATGGGCGCCAATGTCGATGAGATGGACGCTGACCATCACGATCTGGTGCTGGCGGTCACCTCCCACACGCCGCACCTGATTGCCTACACGATGGTGGGCGTCGCCGACGACCTGCGCCGGGTGACAGACAGCGAAGTGATCAAGTATTCCGCCGCCGGTTTCCGCGACTTCACCCGCATCGC
This sequence comes from Paracoccaceae bacterium, assembly GCA_013373325.1. Taxonomy (GTDB): domain Bacteria; phylum Pseudomonadota; class Alphaproteobacteria; order Rhodobacterales; family Rhodobacteraceae; genus Leisingera. The sequence goes on along the minus strand of JABXIA010000205.1, from coordinate 7,536 downwards.
GGCTTCTGATCCGACCATGTGGCGCGACGTGTTCCTGACCAACAAGGACGCGACCCTGGAAATCCTGGGGCGCTTCACCGAAGAGCTGTTTGCCCTGCAGCGCGCCATCCGCACCGGCGACGGCGACCACCTGCACGGCTATTTCACCCGCACCCGCGCCATCCGCCGCGGCATTATCGAAGCAGGCCAGGACACGGACGCGCCGGACTTCGGCCGGGGGCAGAAGAAATGATGCGTGCAGGCATCCTGATCCTGGCTGCCATGTTCGGCGGGGCAGCTCTGGCCTCGACACCGGATGCCTCGATGGAGCCGCCCGTTCGTCCGGTGCCGGACGCGCGCCTTGAAACCGCGGCAGCGCCGCTGCCCGGCATGCGCCCGGTCTCCCGTCCGCAATCGGAGCAGCGCCTTGCAGCAGCCTCCCGGCCTGCGGACCTGCCGCTGCTGGCCCCCGGTGCATCCTTGCAGCCTTTTGCACGCCCGGACAGCCTGGCAGAACAAGTGCTTTTCAAGCGCCGCCAGCGCCGCAAGGGCTCGGTCTGCGGTGACATTGACATCCAAGGGGACGATGTGGGCCATGTCTCCGGCACGCTGCCCGGTTGCGGGGCCAAGGACGCGGTGCGGGTGCGCGAGATCGCCGGGGTGCGCCTCAGCCAAGCCTCGCTGATGACCTGCAACACCGCCCGCGCCCTGAAGACCTGGATCAACCGCGAGGTCGAAACTGCCTTTGGCCGCCGCAACAAGGTGGTGTCTCTGCGCGTTGCCGCCCATTACGTCTGCCGCACCCGCAACAACCGCCCCGGCGCCAAGATCTCGGAACATGGCAAAGGCCGGGCCATCGACATCTCAGGCTTCACCCTTGCCAGCGGTGAGACCGTCACCGTGCTGCGCGGCTGGCAGAATCGCAAGACCCGAAAGAAGCTGAAAAAGATCTGGCGCGCCGCCTGCGGCCCCTTCGGAACCGTACTGGGGCCTGAGGCCGACCGCTATCACAAGGACCACTTCCATCTGGACGTGGCCCGCCACCGCGGCGGATCCTATTGCCGCTGAGGTTCCGGGCGGCAATCCGGGATCCCCTGTTCATCTGGCCCCAAATATCCCGGAGCGCGAGGCAGAGCCTCGCAAGAAATTTCCGGATGGATACAAACCAGCGTGCGGCCTAGCGGATGATCAGCCGTGGCGCATGGCCCAGCGGCAACGGGCCAAGGGTGACATAGCCATCCGCAAATCCCAGAGTTATGTCCAGGTTGCGCGGGTTGCCGCTGGCCTCTGCCAGCAGGCCCAGCACCCGTTCCACCGTGCCGCGCAGCGCCGGGGCCAGGGCGCCGCTGCGTTCGGCCATCAGCACCAGCCCGCGCCAGTTTTCCGCCTGCAGCGCAATCTCGCCCTCCGGCAGACCCTGTTCATCCACCGTCAGCGCGCCAGTGGCCTTGAGGCGCAGGTCGCCCCAGCGGGCATCGGCCAGTTTCAGATCGATCCGGCGCGGCTGCGGCCGCCGTTGCTCCAGTGCGGAGCGGTCCCAGGGTGCGTCAAAGGCAACCGCCATCTCAAGCGCCAGTGTGTCGAATCGCTCCGGCAACGGTGCACTGGCCGCCAAGAGCCGCCGCCATGCGGACCGCGGGGCAAATTCCCTGATGTCTGCGGTGATCCGGTATGTCTCAGGGATCTTCGACTGAACTGCCCGCAGATCCAGCGCCGCCCCGCTCAGCACCGCCTCGCCGCCGCGGGCAATCTGCCAGCTGTCTGCAACAGCGGCCAGCTGCTCCAGCTCGAGTGCAGCACCGGGCTTCAGGTGCAGGCTGGCCTGCAGCCCGTCAGCGGTGATCACCGCGGTCTGGTCATAGTAGGAAAGCCGCTGCGCCGTCGCCGGGAAATGCAGGTCCAGATGCCCGGGCCAGGCTGCCGGGCTCAACAGCTCCAGCCAGTCCGCCCGCCAGGCAGTGCCAGAGCGCGGATCCGCCAGGGCAGGGCGGCTGATCCGGGTCTGGTGCCGGAACGGATAGCCCTGTGTCTCCAGGCCTGCATGTTCCGCCTGCCAGCCGCGGTTTTCCTGCACTTCGAACCAGGCGGCAATGCCGCGCTTCAGCCCCCAGGCCGCAGCCGCCCAGTACAGGCTCCACAGCAGCAGGGCCGCAATCAGCAGTTTCGCCAGGCGCATCGCATAGCCTCTTTTGTCCGGACCAGGATTGCTGTTTATAGGGAGGGCACGGAAAGGGCCAGACGACATGACAATGTGGGTATTCGGATACGGATCACTTCTTTGGAACCCCGGTTTCCCGGTGGCCCGGCGCGAGGTCGCGGTGCTGCACGGTTATGCCCGGTCCTTCTGCATGTCCTCGATCCACCACCGCGGCAGCGAGGAAAAGCCCGGCCTGGTGCTGGCGCTGGATGCGGTCGCTGACGCCCACTGCAAGGGCATTGCCCTGGCGGTTGAGGCGGGCCACGAGGAACAGACTCTGGCAGAGCTACGCGAGCGCGAGCTGATCTCCTCGGCCTATCTGGAACGCGACCTCAAAGTGGAACTGGCGGATGGTGCCGTGGTCACTGCCGTCACCTACGTGATCGACCCGCATCATGTGCAGTATTGCGGCGGTCTCAGCCTGGAGGATCAGGCCCAGATCATCGCCCATGCCGTGGGCGGCCGCGGTCCCAACACCGAATACCTTTATAACACGGCGGAGCACCTGGCCGAGATCGGCCTGCATGACAGCGATCTGGACTGGCTGGCAAGCCGGGTGCGGGAAATCACCGCATAAAGCCTTGGCGGTTCTGACACTTTGCTTATAGGCTGCGTGGCAACACGAGCAGACAAAAGTGTCAGGAGCCACAGGAAATGGCGCAGCCAGACCGCAAGACCCGGCCGCAGTTCTCCCAGCCGGTGCGGCAGATCATCATGATGCTGATCGCGCTGGGGCTATCGGGGTTTGGCGCTTTTGTGGCGCTGCCGCGGGTGCTGCCGGTGTTCCAGGCCAATCCTTGGCTGAACGGGTTCATCGTCTTTGTTTTCGTGATCGGTGTGCTGGCCTGTTTTTGGCAGGTTGTGCAATTGATCGGCTCGGTGCGCTGGATCGAACGCTTTGCTGGCGGCGACAATCAGGAGCACCGCCGCCCGCCATCGATCCTGGCGCCTCTGGCCTCTCTTCTTGGCTCGCGCAGCGCCCGGATGCAGCTGGGCTCGGCCTCCACCCGGTCCATTCTGGACTCGGTGGCCAGCCGTATTGACGAAGACCGGGAAATTACACGGTATATCGTCAACCTGCTGATTTTTCTGGGCCTTCTCGGCACGTTCTACGGCCTTGCCACCACCGTTCCCGCGGTTGTCGACACTATTCGCAGCCTGGCGCCGCAGGAGGGCGAAGAAGGCCTGTCGGTTTTCAACCGCCTGATGACAGGTCTTGAGGCGCAACTGGGCGGCATGGGCGTGGCCTTCGCCTCCTCGCTGCTGGGCCTTGCCGGATCGCTGATCGTCGGCTTGCTGGAGCTGTTTGCAGGCCACGGCCAGAACCGCTTTTACCGCGAGCTGGAGGAATGGCTTTCCTCCATCACCCGCGTCAGCTTCTCCTCGGGTGAGGAGGGCGCCAGCGACAGCGGCGTGGTCTCCCAGGTGCTCGACACCATGGCGGAGCAAATGGAGATGCTGCAGGAAATGTTTGTCGAGACCGCCGAAGGCCGCGCAGCAGTGGACCAGCGGCTGACAGAGCTGGTGGAAACCATTCAGGAAATGAACCGCCGCCAGGATCAGACCGGCACCATCACCGCGGCACTGGACCGGGTTGCGGTAGGGCAGGAGGCGCTGACCGAGATCCTGCGTGCGCAGGGAGAGCACGGCGGCATCGACGCCGAAAGCCGGATGCGGCTGCGCTCGATCGACGTGCAAATGCTCCGCATCCTCGAAGAAATCTCTGCAGGCCGCCAGGAGAGCTTGGCCGAACTGCGCAAGGATATCGACCTGATGATCAAGGCCTTCGCGCGTCCGCGCGGACTGTCCCGCGGCGGTCTGCCGGACCGGGGCCCGGGGGAGTAACGGATGGCCCTTTCCCGGCGTACAGGGCAGCGGTTCCAGGCCTCGATCTGGCCCGGCTTCGTCGATGCTATGACCGGGCTGCTGCTGGTTCTGATGTTTGTGCTGACCATTTTCATGGTGGTGCAGTTCGTGCTGCGCGAAACCATCACCGGACAGGAAAGCCAGCTGGATGAACTCTCCGCCGAGGTCCGCGCACTGGCGTCCGCCCTAGGGCTTGAGGAGCGCGAGAACAGCCGGCTGAATGCCCGGCTGGGGGCATTGACCTCGACCCTCAATACGGCGGAACAGGATCTGGCAAAGGCCCGCAGCCTGATCACTTCGCTGACGGCTGAACGCGACCGCCAGGCCGGCGAGCTGGCCGAGGCCGCCAGCCGCATCACCAGTTTCGAGGCCCAAGTGGCGGCTCTGATCGCCAGCCGCGACGCCGCCCAGGCGCGGGTTGCGGATCTGGACGCCGAACGCGAAACCCTTGAGGCAGCCCGCGCCGCGCTGCTGAGCGAGCAGGACGCCCTGAACCTCGCACTGGCCCAGGCCCGCGGGGAAATCGACGATCAGGCAGAAGCCGCCCGGCTGGCGGCGGCCGAGCGTGAGGCAATGGAGGCGCTGATCGCCAGCCTTGAGGTGGAGCAAGCCGCGAAAACTGAAGAAATCGCGGGCCTGCAGGAGCAACTGAATGCGGAGGAAACAGCCCGGCTGCTGGAGGCCGCAGCCGCCGAAGCCTTGCGCGAAAAACTGCAGTCGGCAGATGCGGAACTCACCGCCATGACCTTGGCCTTGGAGGCGCAGCGGCAGCAGGCGGAGGACACCCTGACCCTGCTGGCCGCGGCAGAGGCGGCGCGAAAGCAGCTGGATGCGCAGCTATCGGAGCTGGAAACCGCCCGCGCCGGCTCCGATGCCGAAGCCGGGCGGCTGGCAGCTGAACTGGCCGCGGCCAAGGCAGCTCTGGCCGCGGCGGAACCCCAGTCGGAAGACTTGGATGTCCTGCGCCAGCGCCTGCTCGCCGCACTGACCGCGCAGGAGACCGCAGAAGCCAGCGCCGCTGAGCAGCTGACCCGGGCCGAAGAACGCGCCGCCCTGCTGGCGCAGGCGCGGGACGCGCTGTCGCAAGAGCAGGCCGTGTCAGAAGAGGCCCGCCGCGAAACCGCGCTGCTCAATCAGCAGGTCGCGGCCTTGCGCGAACAGCTGGGCGGACTGCAGGCCATTCTCGACGACTACCAGGCCCGCGACGCGGCGCAACAGGTGCAGTTGCAGAACCTCGGCCAGGATCTGAACGCGGCGCTGGCCCGCGCGGCATCTGAGGAACGCAAGCGGCGGCTGCTGGAAGAGCAGGAACGCAAGCGGCTGGAGGCCGAAGCGGAGGCGCTCACCGCCAAGGCACAGGACCTGGAGCGCTACCGCTCAGAGTTCTTCGGGCGCCTGCGCGATCTGCTGGGCACGCAGGAGGGCGTCCGCATCCAGGGCGACCGCTTTGTCTTTGCCTCCGAGGTGCTGTTCCCGCCCGGCAGCGCCACCCTGTCGCCTGCGGGCCGGGTGGAGATCGCCAAGGTGGTGTCGATCCTGCAAAGCGTAGTTGCGGCGATCCCGCCGGAGATCAACTGGATCATCCGGGTGGACGGCCATACCGACAATACGCCGCTGGTCGGGCATTCGAAATTTGCCGACAACTGGGAGCTCAGCCAGGGCAGGGCGCTGTCTGTCGTGCGCTACATGGTCGAGGCGCTGGGCGTGCCGCCCTCGCGGCTGGCGGCCAACGGCTTTGGCGAATACCAGCCGGTGAACCCGGCGGGCACGCCGGAGGCGCGCGCGCAGAACCGCCGGATCGAGCTGAAATTCACAGAGAAATGAATCGGTTAACCGCACTGGCAAACCAGCCTGTCAGGCCGTTTCCTGCCCGGTTCTGCCAGCCCGGCAAGTGGTGCGGGGTGCAACCCGGTTCACTAATGGAGACAAGCTACTAGTTACACACGGGTTGCGGCCCCGCCGGGCAGCAGGGCCAGATATTAACTATTGCGGATGCGGCATTTATCAAATCCAGCAGCCCGGCTTCCGTCTCAGCGCAGGCGCCGGGTGCTGGCGCGGGAGGCTCCCGCCCGGCGCCAATCCGCCCTGTAAGGGCGGCTGCGCCCGTTGGGCCGGGCAGCCGCGCTGCGGCTGCAGGGCGCGTTATTGGGCCGCGATGGTCATGCTGCGGGCGAAGCGGGCGATTTCCTGCCCGTCCCGCAGAAGCCGGGCCACGCCGGTATAGCTGCCCGCAGGCCACTGCCCGCCGCGCAGGCGCCTCCCCGCGGCACGAAAGAACTGAGCCTGGTTCTTTTGCAGCGCTTCGCTGTGGGAGACAAATTCGCCGCCGGGGCCGGTCACGTTCAGCTCCATGAGGTCTCCGGCCTGGCCGCCATAGGCATAGGCCCAGAATACAAAGGCAGGCGCATCCGGCGGTAAAGGTGCCTCATCGGCGGTTCCGGTCTTGACGGATCCGTACTCCGGGATGGCGGTGCTGAAACCGGCGCCCAGAACGCCGCCCGCCTGATAAGGCGGCAGGCTGGCCCACAGCGTCTCCTCCGGCTGGGCGCCGCAGGTGTCCGCAGCCTCCGGTGAAAACGGATCCACGACCGCGCCGTCCTTCCTGACCGACAAATGCAGATGCGGGAACTGGGTCTTGCCCGAAAGGCCGACCTCGCCCAGCACATCGCCGGCTCTCACTTTCTGGCCGTTTTCCACCAGGATCGAGCCGCGCTTCATGTGGCAGTACTGGGTCTCCCAGCCGCCGCCATGGCGCAGCACCACGCCGTTTCCGCATTCCATGCCCTCGATACTGGCGGCATTTTCCGCCGTGGCATACTGGTCCGCCATCGTGTTGCGGGTGCCCAGCACAACCCCGTCCGCTGCCGCACGCACCTGCACGCCGGCCTGCATATCCGACAGATAGGGCAGGGCGATGTCGGTGCCCTTGTGCCCGTCATAGCTGAGCGTGCCGCAGGTGAAATCACGGGCACCCGGCCCGGGATCACGGTCCACGAACTGCTGGATGTGGCAGCTTTCGCCCAGGGTGCAGTCCAGCGGAAACTGCAAACGGAAATCGCCCGCCGCGGCAGGCGCGGCGAGCGATATTGAGGTCAGCAGCGCTGCGAAGCGCATCAGTCCGCAGTCAGGAGCGGCGGCTTGTCGCCGGAAATCCGCGGCTTGCTGGGGCCTTCCAGACGCAGGTCCAGCTTGCCGTCCTTGATGCCGACCTGGACCACGCCGCCCTTGGTCAGCTTGCCGAACAGCAGCTCTTCGGCCAGCGGTTTCTTGATGTGCTCCTGAATGACCCGGCCCAGGGGACGCGCGCCCATACGGTCGTCGTAACCCTTATCGGCCAGCCATTCGGCAGCCTTGCGGGTCAGTTCGATCGAGACGTTGCGGTCCATCAGCTGCGCTTCCAGCTGCAGGACGAACTTCTCGACCACCTGCAGGATCACCTCTTTGCCCAGCGGCGCGAAGGAGATCACCGCATCCAGGCGGTTGCGGAACTCCGG
>JABXIA010000129.1 GCA_013373325.1 Paracoccaceae bacterium | reverse complement strand
CGCGTCCGGGCCAGCGGCAAAGCGGCCGCCCCACATCTGGTTCGAGGATTGATCTGTCATGGTGTGGAACCCCGGAGATAATATGCGTCTGTTTCGTCAGCTTTCCCTTTATATGGCCCTCGCCTTGGGTGCAAATGCCGCGGCTGCGGCAGATCAGGCGCAGCTGGAAGCGCTGCGCGATGGCTCAATGAAGAAGCTGGTGGTGCACGCAGAGCCGCGCGATGTGTCCGCCGCCGCCTTTGATCTGGCCGACGGCCCCGGCACGGCATCCCTGGGGGACTACCAGGGCAAGATTGTGCTGTTGAACTTCTGGGCCACCTGGTGCGCCCCCTGCCGCAAGGAAATGCCGCAGCTGGCGGAGCTGCAAGAGGAGTTCGGCGGTGAGGATTTCGAGGTGCTGACCATTGCGACGGGGCGCAACTCGCCCGCGGGCATCCAGAAGTTCTTTGATGAAAACGGCATCAGCAATCTGCCCCGCCATCAGGACCCGAAACAGGCTCTGGCCCGTGAGATGGCAGTGATCGGGCTGCCGATCACGGTGCTGCTGGACCGCGACGGCAAGGAGGTGGCGCGGCTTCTGGGCGATGCCGAGTGGAATTCGGACAGTGCAAAGGCGATTGTCAGCGCGATGATCGAAGACAAGTCCGAAGGCAGCTAAAGCCGAGCCTTCAGCAGTTTGCGCAGCTTGGACTCCAGAAGTTCCAGCAGTGCAGGCTCCATGTAGCCGAACTTATCCGGCACCCCCAGGACAGCCACCTTCTTATTGGCTAGGTGGCTGCCAAACTGACTGGAAAGCTTGGCCTTTTGCCGCTTTTCCATCACCGCAATGATATCTGCCCACTCGATATGCTCAACTGAGACCCGTTCGTCCGCGTCACGGCTCAGCCCGGCGAAGTCTGTTTCGACACCAAACCGGCCGGCAGCCAGATCTGCAGCTGTCGGGCTGCGCATCCGTGCCTTGCCGCAAATAAACAGTACCTTCATTAGACCCCTGCAAAAAACGGGAAACTCAACTGCGTGCTGACCCGGCATGCAGATAAGGAAGGTACGCCGCCCTCATCCAAAAGTTGAACAGACTTTGCATTTCTGGCAAGCTTTCAGAAGTTTTTAACCAGTATTACGGGAGGGTTCCATGAGATTTCTGCAATGGACTGTATGCGCACTGGTGCTTGGCTTGGTAGCCCCGGCGCCAGCGGCCGCCAAGCCTATCAAGAAGCAAAAAGACTTCATGAGCATGATCGTCGGCAAGAAGCTGGAGGGCGGCGACCATTGGATCTTGATCAGCGCAGATGGAAAGCTGCGCGGGGTATCGCCCAAGGGGGAAAAGATCATCGGCGCATGGGTGTGGAACAAGCGCTTTTTCTGCCGCAACGTCTTTATCGGGAAAACGCAACTGCCGGAAAACTGCGGAACAGTTGAAACGGAAGGGAACACGGTCACCTTCACCCGGGACAAGGGCAAGGGCCGGTCTGTCTCCTATTCCTTCTGATCCCGCGGCCTCTGCCTGACCCGGCAGCATATTGCACTACCTGTAAACCGAGGGACGCCCCGGAACGGCGCCCTGGCATAGGGTGGAGAGTGAAATGAAACCTGTTGTATTACTGATCGGGAAGCTGCCGCATGTGATCGGCAATGTGGCTGAGGAGCTGGACCATCTGCCGATCCACTGGCTGGGCGCGCATGACCAGCCTGAGGTGGTTCGCCAGCTGGAAACCGAGCCGCGCATCGAATGCGTGATCATGGGCGCGGGCCTGGATGATCAGATCCGCGGCGACCTGATCGGCATCATCGCGGCCCTGCGGCCGGATGTCTGCATCCATCTGAAAGACCGCGCCTCCGGCCCCGAAGGGCTGGTGCCTTTTGTCGAGCGTGTCGTCCAGATGCAGGTTCTGGCCCGCCCGCGCAGTGCCGCCATGGCAGGATAACAGCCCCCGGGCTTGACCCCACGCCACCTTTGACAGGCTTCCGCCTGCCCGCCAGTCTGCCCGCGGGAGGTCGCGTATGGCGCTGGAATTGCTCTTGGCCCTGGTGCTGGGCGGAATATCGGGAATCGCCGTTCTGCTGCATCTGACCGGGCGCTCCCGGCAGGCTGTGCTGGGCGTTGAAACCTCCCGCTCCGGCTGGCTGCGCCACTTTCCCGGTGACAAGGTCCTCAAGGTGCTGCCCGCAGCCAGCGGACAGGCCGCGCTGGTAGTGACCGGGAACGGCCCGGGGCTGCTCTGGGCCTTTGGAAGCGGCACCGTGGGCCGCCGCCTTGCACCCGGCCAGGCCCGAGAAACCGCCACCGGACTGCGCTTTGAATTCAACGACTTCGCGGCCCCAGGCCTCTCGCTGGCTCTGCCGGAGCGCGAGCGGCAGCAGTGGCTTGCCCTGATCAACACCCCGGCGGAGGCCGCATGACCGGACAGATCTCCTACCCCGACGTGACCCAGCTGGCGGTGCCCTTTTTCATTGCCGCCATCCTGGCTGAGTTCCTGTGGATCGCCCTGAAGCGCCGCGGTGGAAGATATGAGACCCGTGATGCGGTGACCTCTCTCATCATGGGTGCGGGCAGCGTCGCTGAAGGTCTGCTGCTGGGGTTTGTCGCCTGGGCGCTGTTCATGTTCCTGTGGGAGCTGACACCGCTGGACATGGGCACGTCCGTGTGGGCGGTGCTGGTGTGTTTCGTGCTGGACGATCTGCGCTATTACTGGGTGCACCGTTTCGGCCACAGGGTGCGCTGGGTCTGGGCGTCCCACGTGAATCATCATTCCAGCCAGCACTACAACCTGACCACCGCGCTGCGGCAGACCTGGACCGGCACCTTCACCTTCATGATGCTCGTGAAGGCACCGATGGTGCTTTTGGGGTTTCACCCGGCGCTGGTGCTGTTTTGCGGCGGGCTGAACCTGATCTACCAGTTCTGGATCCACACAGAGGCCGTCAGCCGCCTGCCCCGCTGGTTCGAGGCGGTGATGAACACCCCCAGCCATCACCGCGCTCACCATGGCCGCAATCCGCGCTACCTGGACTGCAACTATGCCGGCGTCTTCATCATCTGGGACAAAATGTTCGGCACCTTCGTGCCGGAACAGGACCACGACCGCCCCGACTACGGCCTGGTGCACAATATCGCCACCTTCAACCCGTTGCGGGTCGCCTTTCATGAATGGGCGGGCATTTTCAAGGACATGGCCCAGCCCGGCCTGACCCTGAAGCAGAGGCTGCTTTATGCTTTTGCGCCGCCCGGCTACAGCCATGACGGCAGCCGGGACACCTCTGCCGGGATCAAGGCCGCCCATCTGGCCCGCCACCCCGAAGATGCAGGCACACCCGGCTTCGGCGGATGACCGCCTGCGGCGCTTCGGGCGGATCATTCAAATTTGAACTTTAATCCTGCCTCAACCCTTTTGCGGCAGCCTGCGCGGAACATGATACTCACCCCAGCTTCAGCACAAAAAGGGGCCTGGCAGCAGATGAGCAGACGTAAGACAGATTTTCCGGAAGGTACAGAAAATCCGCTGAGCGCAGCGGTGGCCGGACGCGACCGCTCCACGCTTGAAATGGTGGCCGAAGCCGTGCGGCACAATCAGACCGTTCTGGCCTATCAGCCCATCATGCAGGCGATGGCGCCGCATGGCGTTGCCTTCTACGAGGGTTATATCCGGGTGCTGGACCCGACCGGCCGGGTGATCCCGGCCCGCGAGTTCATCCATGTGGTCGAGGACAAGGAAATCGGCCGCGAAATGGACTGCCTGGCGCTGCAGCACGGGTTGAAGGCGCTGGAGAAATACCCCCAAGTCCGGCTGTCGGTGAACATGTCTGCACGCTCCATCGGGTATCAGCGCTGGATGCAGGTGCTGGAGCGGTTCCTGAAACGCGACAGCACGCTTGGTGAACGGCTGGTTCTGGAAATCACAGAGGCCTCTGCCATGGCCGCACCGGAACTGGTGACCGATTTCATGGGCCGGATGCAACCGCACGGGATCGCCTTTGCGCTCGACAATTTCGGCGCCAGCACCACCTCTATCGGCAACTTCCGCCAGTTCTTCTTTGACGCGGTCAAGATCGACGGCCAGTTCGTGCGCGGCATTCACACCAGCCATGACAATCAGGCCGTGGTCCGCGCCCTGATCGGCATTGCCAAGCAATTCGACATGCTGACCGTTGCGGAATCGGTCGAAAGCCAGGCAGACGCGGAATTCCTGGTGGACAACGGTGTCGACTGCCTGCAGGGCTACCTGTTCGGCGCCCCGTCGGTCACGCCGCCCTGGATCGAAGACATGAAACGGCAGGAAACCGGCTGACCTGAAGCCGCACAGGCCGTGGCGCAAGCCCAAAGCCTGCACACGGCCGCAGTCCCCCGGCCCCGCCCCGGGTTCCGGGATTTGTTCCGGTCTTTTCAATTGCTTTGCCGCCCCGCCCGGCAGCGGTCCGCTTTGGGCATCGATGCTGCCCTGCTGCATCGCAGCACCCTGCTGACGGAATTCCTGCCTTTCTGGACGTATCCCGCGGTTGACTTTGCCGCCCCCCCTGAGACACGCTGTCAATTGCTGCACGTGCAGCAATAGATTATGTCGGTACCCGGAGTGATCGGGAAAGATTCTTGCGCGGCCGTCCGAAAGTGCGGATGCCAGGCTCTCCCGGAAGACCTGAATTGATGGCAGAGGACCAGAATCAATGACCAATGTTGTAATCGCATCCGCCGCGCGCACCGCCGTCGGCTCCTTTGGCGGCTCATTCGCCAACACCCCCGCCCATGACCTTGGCGCCGCGGTGCTGGAAGCCGTGGTGGAACGTGCCGGTGTGGACAAATCCGAAGTGTCCGAGACCATCCTGGGCCAGGTGCTGACCGCGGCGCAGGGCCAGAACCCGGCCCGCCAGGCCCATATCAACGCAGGCCTCCCCAAGGAAAGCGCGGCCTGGGGCATCAATCAGGTCTGCGGCTCCGGCCTGCGCGCGGTGGCGCTGGGTGCACAGCACATCCAGCTGGGCGACGCCTCCATCGTGGCGGCCGGCGGCCAGGAGAACATGACCTTGTCCCCCCATGCCGCGCATCTGCGCGTCGGCCAGAAGATGGGCGACATGAGCTATATCGACACCATGATCCGCGACGGTCTGTGGGATGCCTTCAATGGCTACCACATGGGCCAGACCGCCGAGAACGTGGCTGAGCAATGGCAGATCTCCCGCGATATGCAGGACGAGTTCGCCGTTGCCTCCCAGAACAAGGCGGAAGCGGCGCAGAAGGCTGGCAAGTTCGCTGATGAAATCGCGGCCTTCACTGTGAAGACCCGCAAGGGCGACATCGTGGTGGATCAGGACGAATACATCCGCCACGGTGCCACCATCGAAGCGATGCAGAAGCTGCGCCCGGCCTTCGCCAAGGACGGCTCGGTTACTGCCGCCAACGCTTCCGGCCTGAATGACGGCGCCGCCGCCACCCTGCTGATGAGCGCCGATGAAGCCGAACGCCGCGGCATCGAGCCGCTGGCCCGCATCGCCTCTTATGCCACCGCGGGCCTGGACCCGTCGATCATGGGCGTCGGCCCGGTCTATGCCTCGCGCAAGGCGCTGGAGAAGGCCGGCTGGTCGGTCAATGACCTGGATCTGGTCGAAGCCAACGAAGCTTTTGCCGCCCAGGCTTGCGCGGTGAACAAGGACATGGGCTGGGATCCGTCGATCGTGAACGTGAACGGCGGCGCGATCGCCATCGGCCACCCGATCGGCGCCTCCGGCTGCCGGGTGCTGAACACGCTGCTGTTCGAAATGAAGCGCCGCGGCGCCAAGAAAGGCCTGGCCACCCTGTGCATCGGCGGCGGCATGGGCGTCGCCATGTGTGTCGAGCGCCCATAAAACCGGCAACAAACCGTAAAATGAGAAGGACGCCCCCGTGGCGTCCTTTTTCTTTTACACGGCAGGCCTATACTGCAGGTGCGACAATTTTTTCGCGGCAATGCAGAATTTTGCTGCGCAATATTGTTGCTCTCACTTACTGTAATCTGTAGCAAGATTACCAAGAGACTATGACTGGAGGATTCTTAAATGGCACGTACTGCACTCGTCACCGGCGGCTCCCGCGGCATCGGCGCAGCAATTTCCCAGGCGCTGAAGGCGCAGGGCTGCAATGTGGCCGCAACCTATGCCGGCAATGACGAAGCCGCGGCAAAATTCACCGAGGAAACCGGCATCAAGACCTACAAGTGGAACGTCGGCAGCTATGAGGACAGCGCTGCGGGCATCGCCAAGGTTGAAGAGGAAGTGGGCCCGATCGACATCGTGGTGGCCAACGCCGGCATCACCCGCGACGCGCCGTTCCATAAGATGACGCCGCAGCAGTGGCAGGAGGTGATCGACACCAACCTGACCGGCGTGTTCAACACTGTGCACCCCATCTGGCCCGGCATGCGTGAGCGCAAGTTCGGCCGCGTCATCGTGATCTCCTCGATCAACGGCCAGAAGGGCCAGTTCGCGCAGGTGAACTATGCCGCGACCAAGGCAGGCGACCTGGGCATCGTGAAATCGCTGGCCCAGGAAGGTGCGCGCGCCGGCATCACCGCCAACGCGGTCTGCCCCGGCTATATCGCCACTGAAATGGTGATGGCGGTTCCGGAGAAGGTCCGCGAGTCGATCATCGGCCAGATCCCGGCCGGCCGTCTGGGCGAACCGGAAGAGATCGCCCGCTGCGTGGCCTTCCTGGCGTCCGACGAGTCTGGCTTCATCAACGGCTCGACCATCTCCGCCAACGGCGCGCAGTTCTTCGTCTGATCCCTGGCATCAGCAGAAACGGCAAGGGCCGGTCCATCTGGACCGGCCCTTTTCCTATCCCGTAAGTGCCTCTTTCTCGAAATCAGAGCGCGCTCAGGCCCAGCGGGAAACCTTGGGGCGGAGGACGGGTACCGCCCGTTTGCCGAACAGCCAGATCCAGGCCTGTTTCAGCACCTGCCCCCGCTCGGCGTGGGCACGGGCCATCGCGGATTTGACGGTGGCATCAGCAGTGTATTCCAGCATCTTCGGCCTCCTTCTCAGGTCAGTATCCTTTACCTGCTTCCAATATGAGGACGTACCGTAAAGTTGACAAACGAGACTTTGCAAGACTTCAGTTAAGGTATACTTATGCGAACATGACCGACCGCCTGCCGCCCCTCACCGCTTTGCGCGCCTTTGACGCCGCTGCCCGCCACATGTCCTTTGCCAAGGCAGCGGAGGAGCTGAACGTGACCCCGGCGGCGCTGTCCTTTCAGATCAAGTCGCTGGAGGAGCATCTGGGGCAGCCGCTGTTCCGCCGCCTGAACCGGGCGGTGGAGCTGACCGAGGCGGGCGAGACGCTGGCACCCGGCGCCGCGGAGGGCTTCCGCACATTGGGCCAGGCCTGGCAAAGCACCCGGCGGCTGCTGGATGAAACCACGCTGACGGTGACGGCAGGCCCTGCGCTGACGGCAAAGTGGCTGGCGCCGCGGCTGTTCGAGTTTGCCCGCACCCATCCGGAGATCGAACTCCGCCTGTCGGCCTCTCTCAAGGTGGTGGACTTGCGCCGCGGCGATGTGGATGTGGCGATCCGCTTTGGCGTGTCGGACGACGTGGGGCTTGCCTCCTATGGCACCCGGCCCGACTGGCTGACGCCGGTGATGACGCCTGAGATGCATGAGCAATTCCCTACCCCGGACTCGTTGATGAACGCGCCCCTGATTTTTGACGATTCCATCAGTAAGGTGGCACCGGGCTGCGACTGGCCAACCTGGTTTCAGGCGGCGGGGGTGGGTTTCAGCCCCACCAGCGGCACGCATTTTTCCGCGCCCGATCATGCCATCGACGCCGCCTGCGCGGGGCTGGGCATGGCGCTGGGGCGGCGGCCGCTGATCATCAAGGACGTGCGCGAGGGGCGGCTGGTGGCGCCCTTCAAAATCGCCATTCAATCCGATGCGCGGTTCCGCTTTCTGTGCTTGCCGGAAGCCAAGGAGCGGCCGCAGATTGCGGCCTTCCGCGAGTGGTACTTTGCAGAGATCGAGAAAACCGCGCATATGTGGGGCGACATCAAGATTATCCCGATTCAGGATCTCCAATCCCCATGACCAAGACCCGCGCGACCGCCATTGGCTTTATCGCTGTTTTGCTGTGGGCGCTGCTGGCGCTGTTGACCGTCGGGTCGGAACCCACCCCGCCGCTGCTGCTCAATGCACTGTGTTTCACCATTGGCGGCACGCTGGGGATCATATGGACCGCAGCGTCAGGGAAACTGGGCCAGCTGCGCCATGTGCCGGTGCGGGTCTATATCTTCGGCACGATTGGCTTGCTTGGCTATCACGCGCTCTATTTCTCGGCGCTGCGGCTGGCCCCGGCGGCAGAGGCCGGGCTGATCGCCTATCTGTGGCCGCTGCTGATCGTGCTGTTTTCCGGCCTGCTGCCCGGCGAGAAGCTGAAGGCGGGGCATCTGGCAGGCGCGGGCCTGGGCTTTGCCGGGGCTGCCACCATCATTTCCGGCGGCGGCGGCGGGTTTGAGGCGCAGTATCTGCCGGGCTACGGGCTGGCGCTGCTGTGCGCGCTGACATGGTCCGGCTACTCGGTGCTGTCGCGGCTGGTGGGCAGCGCGCCGACCAGTTCGGTTGCGGTGTTCTGCCTGGCGACCGCCGCGGCTTCCTGGGGGCTGCATTTCGCGCTGGAGGAAACCGTGTGGCCTGCGGGCACGCTGGGCTGGGCCTCCACCCTGCTGCTGGGCCTCGGCCCCGTCGGACTGGCCTTCTATGTCTGGGATATCGGCGTCAAGCAGGGCGATATCCAGATGCTCGGCACCAGCTCTTATGCAGCACCCCTGCTGTCAACGCTGACCCTGGTGCTGGCGGGGATTGCAGCGGCCTCCTGGGGGCTTGCCTTGGCAGCGGTGCTGATAACCGGCGGGGCGCTGATAGCGGCGCGCGCTGGAAATTAACTGGGGGAACCACCAGAAACGAAAAGAGGGCCGCCGCTTTGGCAGGCCCTCCCGTTGATTGTGCCGGGTTATGACCCGGCGGGAACTCTTCAGACTGCTTCAGCTGTCAGGCGCGTGATCTCTTCCTTCAGCTTCAGCTTTTGCTTTTTCATCGCTGCGATTTCCAGATCGTCGGTACTGGGCGATCGTTGGGCCTGTTCCACTTCCATGCTCAGATGCTCGTGCTTCTTCTTAAGTTCGGTCAGATGCGAGCTGAGGCTCATGGTAACCCTCCTTTTTTGAGCTAGATGTGTTTGACAGAAAGAGTGGAGCATATGTTTCCGCGTCTGTCACGCTGCAGCCGCACTATTTTTGTCATGAAATTTTCATATCGGCTATGCGCCGCGCATTTTGCCGCAGCGTGCAGCGCGTTTTTGCAGAAAACCGGGCGCGCAGATTCGCCACAGGTTGAAACGGTTAGGCGGCAATCCTACATTGGCGCGGCTGCTGAAAGGGCCTCAGCGGGGCCAGGGCAAGGCGGCGCCGTCGCGCAGGATGGCGCTGATTTCGGGGCGGTAGCTCTCTCCATCGCGTTCATGCCTGCAGCCTTCGTGCAGAATCAGCGGCGCATGCAGACGGAAATCTGCCCGCCCGCCTTTTCGCGCGCGCAGGATCACCAGCTCCGCGGCGCGGGAATGGCGCGGCGCCAGCGGCAGCACCTCTATAGACCCCAGAACGCCGTTGCAGCCCGCCAGCATGTCCGGCAGCCGGTCTGCGCGCTGGATCATGTGCAGGTAACTCTTGGGCGCAAGACGGCGGGCCGCGGTGGTGATCCAGTCTGACAAAGGCGTGCCCTCCCCCAGGGCCACCTTGCGGCCGTCGTCGCGGGCCTGGCTGTGGGCGCCGGCCTTGTAATAGGGCGGATTGGCGATGACATGGTGGAACTGGCACTGCTTCAGCACCTCCGGCAAGGCCGACAGATCGGCCTCAAAGACGTCGATAACCTGGCTGTTTGCCTGGGCGTTGCGGCGGGCAAGTTCCGCATAAGGGGCCTGCAGCTCGACCCCCGCCAGCGACAGCCCCTGCACGCGCGCACCAAGGCACAGCAGCGCCTGGCCGGCACCGCAGCCAAGCTCCAGCACCGCCTCCCCCGCCCGTGCGGGCACCGCCGCTGCCAGCAGAACCGGGTCCACCCCGGCGCGGTAGCCCCGAACGGGCTGCCACAACTGCACCCTGCCGCCGAGGAAACCGTTGCGGGTCAGCTCATCATCAGAGAAGCAGGTCATCTGCCCAGCGGGATTTCATTGTCGCGCATCACGATCAAGGCATCGTCATAGTCATCCTCGTGAACCATCAGACGGCGCGGGAAAATTCCGATCCCGCCTTCCAGGATGCTCATATTTACGTCCATTTGAAAGCAGTCTATATCCTCTCCCTCAAGGAGGGCTGAGGCAAAGGCCATGATCGTCGGATCGGTGCTGCGCAGAAGCTCTTTCATGGGGATGGATCTAAGGGCAAGGCGTCCCCCTTGTCGAGACTTGCGAGCGGGAAAGTGATGGACCAAGTGATGACCAGGAAACCGCATGAGATGCTGGCCGCAACGCTGAGCCAGGAGCTTGATGCGGTGAACGCGCTGATCCGCACCCGGATGGCCTCCAAGCACGCGCCGCGCATTCCCGAGGTGACCGCGCATCTGGTCGAGGCAGGCGGCAAGCGGCTGCGGCCGATGCTGACGCTGGCCGCGGCGCGGCTTTGCGGCTACGAGGGCGACCACCACCTGAAACTGGCGGCGACGGTGGAATTCATCCACACGGCCACCCTGCTGCATGACGATGTGGTTGACGAGAGCGCCCAGCGGCGCGGCCGCCCGACAGCGAACCTTCTGTGGGACAACAAGAGTTCCGTTCTGGTGGGCGACTACCTGTTTGCCCGCAGTTTCCAGCTGATGGTGGAGACCGAGAGCCTGCGGGTGCTGGACATTCTGGCCAATGCCTCAGCCACCATTGCCGAGGGCGAGGTGCTGCAGATGACCGCCGCGTCGAACCTGAAAACCGATGAGGACGTCTATCTGCAGGTGGTGCGCGGCAAGACCGCGGCGCTGT
>JABXIA010000052.1 GCA_013373325.1 Paracoccaceae bacterium | reverse complement strand
TCGGTGGTCATGGCGATGCGGCCGTGCCAGTGGCTGTGGAGCCGGGCATCCTTCAGCTCAGGATAGAGCGCCGCCAGCTTGCGGGGCAGCCAGCTTCGGTGCAGAGAGCTGCCGAAGTGGTTGAGCGCGCCCATGCCGCCGATCACCAGCCGCCCGGCCTGATCCAGCCTCCACGACGACATCACCAGCGCAGTGTCCCAGCAGCCTTCCTTGCCCGGCAGAATTTTCTCCAGCAAGGCCGCGGGCAGCGGATCGGTGGCGGCCTGGAAGTAATGGACCGGAATCACCCGCGGCGCGCCGTAGCCGCTGATATCGCGGGCATAGGCGTTGGTCGCCATGATCAGGTGACGCGCGCGCAGGCTGCCCTTGGGCGTCGCCACATGCCAAGTGCCGCCGTCGCGGCGGATGGCGGTGGCCGGGGAGCGGGTGTGCAGCTGGGCGCCTGCCGCAGCGGCGGCGCGGGCGAGGCCGCGGGCGTAGGCCAGCGGCTGGATGGTGCCCGCGCGCGGGTCGAACAGGGCGCCGTGAATGGCGTTAGACCCGGTGCGCTGCACGGCCTCCTCGCGCGGCAGCAGTTCCACCGGCGCACCGATGGCGCGAAGCTGGGCGTGACGGCGCTGCAGGTCTTTCAGCCCGGACGGCGCATGGGCGCAGTGCAGGGTGCCTTTGCGCTCCGGCTCGCATTGAATGGCGTGTCTTGCGATCAGATCGAACACCATCTGCGGCGCGCCGGCCAGCAGGGCCGACAGGCGGCTGCCGGCCTTTGCGCCTATTGCAGTGTTGATGTCCTCCGGCGGCAGCCAGAGGCCGGCATTGGCCAGCCCGACGTTGCGGCCGGAGCCGCCGCTGCCGGTGTCCTCCGCCTCGATCAGGCGGACAGAGGCGCCCAGTTCGGCGGCCTTCAAAGCGGCGGAGCAGCCGGTGTAGCCGCCGCCGATAACCACCAGATCGGCCTCGGCCTCCCCGGAGAATTCCGGGAAGGCAGGGGTTTCCTGGCAGGTTTGGTGCCAGAGGCCGGACGCCAGATCAGATGTCAAACTTGATCCCCTGAGCAAGCGGCAGCTCGCGTGAGTAGTTCACGGTGTTGGTCTGCCGGCGCATATACCCTTTCCAGGCATCAGAACCGCTTTCACGGCCGCCGCCCGTCTCCTTTTCGCCCCCGAAAGCGCCGCCGATTTCAGCGCCGGAGGGGCCGATGTTCACATTGGCAATACCGCAGTCGGAGCCCGCTGCCGAGAGGAAATATTCGGTTTCGCGCACGTCGGTGGAGAAGATGCAGGAGGAGAGGCCCTGCGGCACTTCGTTCTGCATTTCAATGGCTTGGTCGAGGTCTGTGTATTTCACCACATAGAGGATCGGGGCGAAGGTTTCGGTGTGCATGATGGCGGTCTGACCGGGCATCTCCACAATTGCCGGATGCACATAGGCGGCGTTGGCAAAGCTGTCCGCCAGCGCCCGGGTGCCGCCATGAACGATGCCGCCTTCTGCCTGCGCACGCTCCAGCGCGCTGGTCATCGCGTCCAGCGCTGCGCCGTCGATCAGCGGGCCGACCAGGGTGCCGTCGGCCAGCGGGTCGCCGATGGGCAGGCCCTCATACGCCTTGATCAGGCGCGGGATCAGCGCGTCATAGATGTCCGCGTGCACGATCAGGCGGCGGAGCGACGTGCAGCGCTGGCCGGCGGTGCCGACGGCAGAGAACACGATGGCGCGCAGGGCCATTTCCAGATCGGCGGAGGGCGCCACGATCATCGCGTTGTTGCCGCCCAGCTCCAGAATGGTGCGGCCGAGGCGTTTCGACATATCCCCCGCAACCGCCTTGCCCATCGGCACGGAGCCGGTGGCGGAGATGATGGCGACGTCCTTGGAGGCGGTCAGCGCCTCGCCCAGATCACGCTCGCCGATCAGCACTTGAATCAGGCCCTCTGGTGCGTCCCCGCCGAAGGCCGCCATGGCGCGGTCGCAGATTTTCTGCACGGCAAGGGCGGTGAGCGGGGTTTTCTCCGACGGTTTCCAGATCACCGGATCGCCGCAGACCAGCGCAAGTGCTGCGTTCCAGCACCAGGGGGCGACGGGGAAGTTGAAGGCGGTGATGATGCCGCAGGTGCCCATCGGGTGCCAGCTTTCGCGCATCGCGTGGCCGGGACGTTCGGAGGCGATGGTCAGACCGTAAAGCTGGCGCGAAAGACCCACCGCAAAGTCGCAGATGTCGATCATCTCCTGCACTTCGCCCAGCCCCTCCTGATAAATCTTGCCGCATTCCAGGGTGACGAGGCGGCCCAGGTTTTCCTTCTCTTTGCGCAGTTCGTCCCCCAGCAGGCGCACCAGCTCGCCGCGGCGCGGGGCGGGCACCAGGCGCCAGGATTTGAAGGCGGATTTGGCAGCGGCGATCTGCGCTTCGGCCTCTGCAGCGGTGTGGGTTTTCAGGCGGGCAATTTCGCTGCCGTCCACCGGCGTGGTGACAGTCAGGCTGCCGCCGGATAGTTCGGCCTCGGTCAGGCCTGCAGCGGCGAGGATGTCGGAATGGGGCATGTCGGAGTCCTTATGATGCGAGGGCAGGTCATGAGCAAAACTTTAGCTTGCTTTGCGCGGATGTCCCGCCGGGCGTCGGTCTGATATAGAAATTGCACCCTCCGGCGCGGATTGCTATTGAAACTAAATCCTGAAG
>JABXIA010000247.1 GCA_013373325.1 Paracoccaceae bacterium | reverse complement strand
TTGCGGCCGTTGGCGCGCACTGCCTGGATGAACTGCACATCGCGGTTGATCAGCTGCGCCGACTGGTCGTCAGGCTTGGACCAGAAGACCCGCGTCCAGTCGTTCAGCTCCTGCCGTTCCTCGTATGTATTGACGATCCGCACCACGTCGTACTGCGGCAGCGTGTAGTGCAGGAAGGCGCCGAACAGCACCCAGAAGGAAATCAGGAATGCCCATTTGATGAAACGCATGGGGTGGACCTCACATGAAGTTAATGACGTAGATCAGGAGCGCCAGCGCCCCCAGCGGGATGATGTAGACCAAGAGGATCAGCTTGCGCCGGAACGAGTTGTCGTATTGTTTCAGCCCCCGCTGGATGAAGGCCGCGCGGTCGCCGGTCAACCCCTTCTCTTTCCAGCGCCGCTTCAGCTTCAGCCGCCGCATCTCGCGCGAATAGAGCGACACCGCGGCATAGACCACGGTCAGCACCACCAAGAGGATCAGGATCAGGCGGATAAAGCCGAACATCTCAGCGCCCCCTCACCCGGTTCACAGCCCCCCAGGGGCCGACCCGGTCAACCACCGCCTTGCGCCGGTTCCGCGGCAGCCGGGGCATCCGCCCCTCCATGTCCGGCTCATGCCCGAAAAGTGCGGCGCGCGCGCCGGCCTTGTCCACCGCATATTCCCGCGCCAGAAACTCCGCTGCATAGGCCTTCTTGGTCTCCGGCCAGCCGCGGTACCGGCGGTAGAACTCCTCCTTGTGGCAGATGAACATCTGTCGGAAGTCATGCGGGCACAGCTCCGCCAGCAGCATGTTGACCAGATCGCGGTCGGCCGTGTCCGATGCCCGCAGAGAATAGAAATAGGCCGGATGGTCCGAGGTGATCCGCGGCCACTTGCCGCCGCCCTCGGCCCAGCGCACCAGCGCTGCCAGCCCCTCGAACTCCTCCGGCAGTTCCTCCGCATGCCGCGCCGCCAGCCGCCGCAGGTCCGACCGCGACAGGCCGGTCAGGTCCCGGCCCTTCTCTGTCAGAACCGAAACCGCCAGAAACCCCATCTTCTGCCGCAGGATCGCCGCGCCATCGACGCCGCGCGCCCGGATCACCGGCTCTGCCAGCCCGTTCAGCTCCAGGAACTTGGCAATTGCATTGCGCTGGCTCAGGTCAAAGACGCGATCCAGCGGCACTCCCTCGGGTTTGGCCCCGCTGGCAATCACCGCCGGATGCTCCACGTCCTGAAACAGGTACAGCCCGCCGAAATGCGCGGTCCAGAAATTGCCCTGCTCAAAGACCTCATGCTCCAGATGCACCGGATTGCGGGTCACATCGCCGGTCTGCTCCGCCGTTGCGATCATCTCAGCAATCAGCCCATCATCAAACCAGGCGTCCTCGCCGGTTTTGAATCTCTCCACCAACTCCGCCAGACGGTCCGCATGGCGCAGCGTGCCGCGGGTGGTGTCCGCCTCGATCCGCACCTGACGGATGTCGAACAGCTTCGCCGGAGAGGACACCTCGAACACCGAATTCACCAACTCGCCCGCCACCGCATCGGTCGCGGTCAGCGCAAACAGCTGGCGTTCATTGACCTCGATGAACCGGCGCAGGATGTCCCGGCTGGTGGAGAATTTCACGTGAAGCAGCGGGCAGCGCTTCTGCTCGGTCGACAGCAGAATGAACTGCCGGTTCACGCCCGCATGGTTCAGATAGTGATCATCCCCCAGCTCGTCGCCGACCTCCGGCGAAAAGCCCGAGATATCGACGTGGAAATCCGTGAGTTGCGTGGTCTTGCCGGTCAGATGCTTCAGCGCGCGATTGTACCGCTCCACCAGTGCTGGCGAGGCCACATGGAAGAGATTGCCGAACATCAGGCCATGCTGGATGAGGCGTTTCATGATCAGGCTACCCACCCCCCTTTGTTCCAATACTTGTCGCTCTGGATCTCACGTATCATCTGGTCAATTTCAGCTAGCCGCCAGGAGGAACAAAGGTGTTTTTTGTCCGTGGGAAGCATTTCTATCTGCTCACTCATTGACCTTAGAGCCCTAAAAAAACGCTCTATTTCTTTCCTCCGGCGAGGTAATTTGCCGGAATCTACGACGTATCCAGTGAGCTTTTGGTATAGTTCTGCGAGCGTTCCATAGAGCAATGACATCATCTCTTCTGGAGTTTGCTCACTTTCAAATGCCGAGTAATCGAATTCAACATAGACATGTTTCGATCCTTCGTACTGATCTAACCGCGCATGCCATTCCAGGCCTTGCCAGCTAGGGCTGAGCAATGTGCGCTTGATATCAGGTAGCAATCCATCAATCACGGACGATGATCGTTGCTCTTCAAAGGCCCGGAACTGCTGATCAGCAAGCAATGCTTGCTTTCCCATGGCCTTAGCCATGTCTTGCGTTGCAACTCGTTGCTCCCGCAGTTCTTCCCGTTGCTCAGCCAATTCTTGCCCTTGCAACCATACAGTTGCGATCAGCCAAACAAAGGCGAGCGCACCGGCAAAACCTGCCAGCGTGTCCCCAACTTCATTGGGGGCAGCTGCCAGAAACGCACGCCACTTGCTCCCACCACAGCTCTGATTGCCCCAGAAATCCGTTTGGCAAACAGATTGATTGGCCGCCCAAATGCCAAAGACAATCACTGTCGCAGTCGCAAGCACGCCCCACATGATCGGATTATTCAACCGCCAGAACGGGTCACGGGATTTCTCAGCCATTCAAACCTCCCCGCCCGAGGCGCTTGCGGCTCGGGCAGCGCCCGTCCGCCCCGTCAAACCGAAGGTTTGCCTCCGGCAAAACGGGCGGGCGCTCCGCTTCCGCCGGCGGACAGGCTCCGCCCTTCTGATGTGCGAGACAGTCACCCCTTCCCCTCCAGATACCGCCGCTTGGCCTCTTCCTGCCGCCCGAAATCGCGCACCATGTTTTCAATCGCCACCTCGTCCGACTTGTCGGCATAGCGGAACTCGCTGTCGGCGTAGCGGTTGATCTCCTGCACCACCATGTCGACCGTGATGGGCACCCGCAGCTCAGCGATCATCGCCGATTTGGTGTCGTAGTCCTTGAACAGGAACAGCTCCGGGTTCTCCATCCATTCATCCGGCAGCTCGAAATCCATCGCCCGGACCTTGACCGCATCGGTGATGTTCTTGATGGCGCGGCCAGTAAAGCGCTCATCCGCCTTCTGAATGGCCTTCAGATAGGTGCCCAGCTTGGCCAGATCATCCAGTTCCCCGATCTGGTCGTGCACCCGGCCAAAGACCTCTGCCAGCCCCGGCTCCTGCGGGCGGTTATGCGCCTCAAACGACCGCGCGACCGCCTTCTTGATCTCCTGCGCACCGTACAGATCATGCTCGCCCAGCGGGATCGCATGGTTCTTGCCCATCAAGAGCGTCAGGATGTCGATGTAATCCTCCCGCGTCTGCGGCCCGTCCACCAGAAACCGCGCGCCCGCCCGCTGGCGCAGCGCGTCGTCCACATTCTCCGGGTAGTTGGAGAACATGCCGAAGGTGCAGTTGCCGCGCACCACAGTGTTGGCGCCGGCAAAGGCCTCCATAAAAACCGCCGTCACCTCCTGCTGGCCTGCAGATGACTGCCGGTCTCCGCGCTTGCCCGCAATCTGGTCGATGTCGTCAATGGTGCCAAAGCCGATCACGCCCGGGTCAATCACGTTCTGGATGAAGCTTTTGGCGTTCTGCCCCGACTTGCCCTGATAGCTGTCGATATTGTCGATGCCGAAATTCTGGTAGCGGAAGGCATAGCCTGCATTCTGGCAATAATCATGGATCAGCCCCGCCATCATCTGGATCAGGGTCGTCTTGCCGGTTCCCGGCTTGCCGTCGCCCATGAAGGTGAAGATAAAGCCGCCCATCTCGGCAAACGGGTTCAGGCGCCGGTCGAAATCATAGGCCATCAGCATCTTGGAAAGCCGCAACGCCTGGTACTTGGCGATATGGTTGCCCACCACCTCATGCGGCTTCTTGAACGCCATGGTGAGCGTTGTGGACTTTGCCTTGGCCGCAGGTTCAAAGCCGCTGATGGTGAGGTCATCCGCCTCCACTCGCCAGGCGGCAGCAGTGAACGCCTCCAGCCGCGGCGCAGTCTGGGCGCGCAAGGCCGCCTTTTCCATCAGTTGCTCGGCATATGCCGCCGCAGCCGCAATCAGATGCACGTCATCGGGGGCATGCAGCGCCAGCTTCTGGTCCAGCTCCCACAGTGCCCCGTGCAGGGCCAGCGGCGCGTTATCCGTCAGCAGCTCCTCCGCCTCGCCCACCTCGGCCTGCGTCTCGCTGCCGTGAGGTGCCAGCAGATAGGCCGCTGCATTGGCAAACACATGCGCTCCAATCAGCGCCTCGGCGGCCAGCAATTCGGTGAACTCCCCCTTGCGCGCCGCGTCCAAAGACCCGGCCAGATTGGCCCGTTTCAGATCCGCCAGGCCGGACACATCCGCATAAGCCTCCCCCATCGCCAAGGAGACCGCCAGCGCCCGCCGCAACGCGTGCTGCAACGTCGCCTGCAAGGGCGAGGTCAGCGGATCATCCTCATCCGCCGCCTCAATGCGGGCGATCAGATGCACCCCTTCAGGCCGCGCGGTAGAGCGCGTCACCAGCCCCGGCGTGGTCGAGCGGAACCGCCGCCGCGTGCCAATGCCAGAGGACCGCTCCGCCACCGCGCCCTCCACAGCAGGCTTGGCAATGCGCGGGGTGTGGTCAAACCCCTCCAGCATCGCCGCCGCAGCCGCGTAATGCTTGCGGATATCCTCTTCCCGCAGCTCCATCTGATTGCCTGAAATGCTCATCTCACCCTCTCAATCCCAACGCTGCAAACCAAAACCGATCCGCTCTTCATCTGGCTAAAAATATCCCCGCCGGAGGCTCCCGCACTCTCAGAAATCGCAGCCGCTCAATACCGCAGCACCTGCCCGGCGTCGCTCACTACAAACTTCTGCACATCGCCGAACCCCGGCGGATCCAGCTCTGCCAGCACCTGGAACGGGCGCTGCGGCAGGATGATGGCGCGCTGGGTCCGGGTCGCGCCGGTATCCGCGCCGCGGCCGCCAAAGGGGTCAAGCGCAAAGATCTCCCGCTCCACGGTGCCGAACCAGCCCGCGCGCTCCTCGCGCACGTCCTCGCTTTCCAGCTCCTCCAGCGTCCAGGCCAGCGCCCAGTCCTGGCCCGCAGGCGCCTCCGCCTCCTCCAGCACCCGGTGCAGCGGCCCGGACTGCTCGGTATAGGCAGAGGAATACATCGGCCCCACATGAAAGCGGCGCAGGTGCTTGGGGTGGAGGTCGTCGAAATCCTCGTCAAATCCCTTGGCAATCGTGACCAGCTTCAGCCCCGCCAGGGCCTGCGCCATCAGATGCGCCTGCACTTCGGGCCAGCGCCGTTCGTCCTTCGGCAGCGCCACCTTGCCGCTGTCCTCCAGTTCCATCAGGTAGATCACCGGCAGGTTCACCTGGCTGTCATAGGCCGCCCAATGCAGCAGAAAGCGCCGCCGCCGCTCGCCGATGTTCTCCAGCCATTCGCAAACCGGATCGTTCTGGCCCCAGAACAGCTGCCCCTTCAGAAGCTCCTGATAATAAAGCCGCTGCGACAGCGCGAACTGCAGCTTCGCGGGCACCGCCCGGTCCGAGATGATGGTGCGCACCATATCATCCTTCAGCTGGGTTTCACTCGCCATATTGGCCAGGTGCCGCTCCGCCTGCTGGGCGTCATTGGCCATGGTCATCAGCTCCGCCGCCACCGGAAAGCCGCTGTCGCGCTTGTCCATCGCCAGGCTGCCAAAGAACCGCCCGGTGTCGCGCCCCGCCATCAGGTATTTCATGCTGAGCGCGCGGAAGGTGAAATTGAGCCGCATCAGGTAGGCGGTCAGCACCTTCACATCGGATTTCGACAGCCGCCCCTCCGCCTGCATCGCCGCCGCCACCCGGGTCAGATGCCGGATGATGGTCTCGAACTTCTTGAAATACCGGCGCGAGGCGAAGGTATCGCTGAGGCCTGCGTGGTCCTTAGCAACTTCAGTCACTTGCCACACCATTGCGTCCAGCGAATAGGCGCACAATGAACTCGGCGATACTCTTTTCAATGGTCTCTACCTGCTTGCCCCAGTGCTCAGCAGCAGCGGCTCCTTTCACCATCCAAACAGCTATCATCACCAGAAAGGCCGCGATATCGATTGCGATTGCCATAAGCCAAAAAACCGCAATGAGCCAAAACACAGCAAAAAACAAAAGAAACGGCAACAATGCCAAACCTTCTGCCATGCTCTTCAAAAGGCCCATACCAGTCCAGTGCATGCCGAAAGCCACGACACCGAGATATCCTCCCACGCATCCCAATAAGACACTTCGACCCGTAATTAATGCCCTGGTGTCATGCTTTGCCATCACTTCTCCCAAAAGGCTTTTCGGTCACTGCCACTAAGACGTATAGGCATACGTCACCCACCATACAGGTTCTTGTCGTGCTTCTCGACAATTGCCGCGAACCGGCGGGCAAAGCGTTCATCCGCCTTGGCCTTCTTCTCCAGCACGTCGCGTGCGAACACCATGTTGTCCTCATGCGCTTCCAGCATGTCGGCCATTTTCTGGTTGGTCGCAGTGCCGATCGCCGCCATCGCGGTCTGGGCTTCCTTGTCGGTCTGCACCCCGATCTCGTTGATCCGGTGCGCCACATCCTGCTGCTGTGCGGTCTTCAGCGATTTGGTCAGCGC
>JABXIA010000039.1 GCA_013373325.1 Paracoccaceae bacterium | reverse complement strand
GGCGCTTGGCACCGTCGATTTCCAGAACCATGCCGTCGACTTCCTGGGAAGTGGAGACGATTTTGCACGGGTGGACGTTTTTCTTGGTCCAGGACATCTCGGAGACGTGGACCAGACCTTCGACGCCCGGCTCCAGCTCAACAAATGCACCGTAATCGGTGATGTTGGTGACACGGCCCTTGTGCACGGAGGACAGCGGGTACTTGGCGCCAACCAGATCCCACGGGTCTTCCTGCAGCTGCTTCATGCCGAGGCTGATGCGGTGGGTCTCTTTGTTGATCTTGATGACCTGAACCTTGACGGGTTCGCCGATCGACAGGATCTCGGAGGGGTGGTTCACACGGCGCCATGCCATGTCGGTGACGTGCAGCAGGCCGTCAACGCCGCCCAGGTCAACAAACGCACCGTATTCGGTGATGTTCTTGACGACACCGTCCACTGCCTGGCCTTCGGACAGGTTGCCGATAACTTCGGCGCGCTGTTCGGCGCGGGACTCTTCGAGGATCGCGCGGCGGGAGACAACGATGTTGCCGCGGCGGCGGTCCATCTTCAGGATCTGGAACGGCTGCTTCAGACCCATCAGCGGGCCTGCGTCGCGCACGGGGCGCACGTCAACCTGCGAGCCGGGCAGGAAGGCAACAGCGCCGCCCAGGTCGACGGTGAAGCCGCCTTTGACGCGGCCGAAGATCGCGCCTTCGACGCGCTGATCGTCTGCGTAGGCTTTTTCCAGGCGGTCCCAGGCTTCTTCGCGGCGGGCCATCTCGCGGGAGATGACAGCTTCGCCACGGGCGTTTTCAGCGGCGCGCAGGAACACTTCCACTTCGTCGCCGACTGCGATTTCAGCCGCTTCGCCGGGGTTTGCGAATTCTTTCAGATCAACGCGGCCTTCCATTTTGTAGCCGACGTCGATGATGGCCTGGCCGGCTTCGATTGCCAGCACTTTGCCTTTGACAACCGAACCTTCGTCCGGGGTGTCCATTTCGAAGCTTTCGTTCAGGAGGGCTTCGAATTCCTCCATCGATGCGTTTTGAGCCATGAGGTCTCAGGTTTCCTTTACTAGTGTTTCTGGCCGGGCGGTTGTCTCCGCCGGTCTTGGTTAAGCCAGTCCAGAACGTGGCCCGGAGCAGATCTGATCAAACAAACACAAAGGGCCGAGGTAGTCCCCAGCCCTGCTCAGATATGCCGCCCGGGCGTTTGCCGCCCATGTTCTGACAGCGCGCGATATAGGCGGATTCCCGGGTGCGCGCAAGGGAAAAGCCCTGCATGGCAAGGCGCAAAGGGATTTGCAGACGGCAGCAGAGCAATCTGAGGCGCGGATTGCTGCGCTGCCGTAACGTGCGCTGCCCAGGTCAAGGTGCCTTGTGGCTGTACTCCTGTTCCAGCAGGACGACACCCACCAGCACATAGTCAACCGACACCCCCTCCCCCCGCAGCGGCAAGTAGATTTCGGACGAACTGCGGTATTCCGGCAGCGGGCCGACGTAGGGCAGTGCAGCGAGCAATGGCCGGGAGGTGGAGGCCACTTCGTGAAAACAGCTCCAGATCATGGAGCCGGGGCCAAAGCCGGGGTGTTCCGAGAGCCGGGTGCCAACATATTTGTTGCCCAGCGTGTTGATGATCTTGTTGCGGACGTAAAGCGCCTTGAAATCTGCGGGTGCGCCGGTTTGTGTCCGCTCAATTTCAAAGACTGACAGAACGTTCGGACCCGGGCGGGCGTTTGGCAGTTCGAACTGGGTGAGCCGCGGGAAATTCCCGTCCTCCGTGGCGTTCCGCCAGTGGAAAAACACCTGCTTCAATTCCGGCTGCAGTTCGCCTGCAGAGAAATCAGAAGTAAACACGCCTTGGCTGCCCCCGGCACAATCACACCACTCTTCGACCCTTCGGACGCGGCAAGAGCCGTGCCTGAAAGAATAACACACAGCTGTTAATGTAGACTGAAATCAGCACATTAAAGGATTCAATTCGATTTGATTTCCATATGCGCCCGGCAAAGAGGTGCAGGCAGGCGGCCGGAAATGCCGCCTGCTGCCGTCATACGGAAGATGCTCAGGCGATTTCTGTCACGATGGTTTCACGGGATTTGCGCACCTTCTTCATCGGCAGCAGCCAATCGCCATCTTCCTGGCGGTAGCCAAGCGGCAGAAGGAGAACAGAGCGCAGGCCCTTCTCGCGAAGATTCAGGATCTCGTCGATTTTCTCGGGCGTGAACCCCTCCATCGGGGTGCTGTCCACGTCCAGTTCCGCCGCCGCGGCCAGCGCAAAGCCCAGCGCGATATAGGCCTGGCGGGCGGCGTGGTCGTGGTTGGTGCGCGCCTCGCGCGGCAGATAGGTCGCCTTGAGATTGTCGTAATACTGGTTCAGCATCGGGATCTCACCGCGCTCTTCGGTCATCTGGCGGGTGACGGCGTCGATGCGGTCCTCGGAGTAGTTGTCCCAGGCGGCAAAGACGATCAGGTGCGAGCCGTCGGTGATCTGCGCCTGGTCCCATGCGTGCGGACGGATCTGCGCGCGGATCTCCGGGTTGGTGATGACAAACACCTCAAACGGCTGGGTGCCTGAAGAGGTCGGCGCCATGCGGATGGCCTCGATGATCTGGTCGACTTTCTCTTGCGGAACCGCCTTGGCAGGGTCCATTTTTTTGGTGGCGTAACGCCAGTTCAGTTTCTCGATCAGGGTGCTCTTGCTCATGTCTCCGGTCCTTTCAGGAGGGGTGGTATAAATTTGTAACCGGATATATAAGCGGAACCGGAAAGGGCACAAGAAGGCACATTCCTGAGCCCCGGTAACACGGAAGGAACCGCCATGGCGGAAGGTCAATGCCCGGAGTGCGGGCGCATCAACGAAGTGCTGTCGCGGGTCGGCGACCGCTGGAGCGTGCTGATCGTGATCTCCCTGGCGCAATACGGCGTGCTGCGGTTCAATGAGCTGAAGAGGCACCTGGGGATTTCCCAGCGGATGCTGAGCCTGACCTTGCGCGAGCTGGAGCGCGACGGGCTGGTGAGCCGGACCTATAACCCGACGATCCCGCCCAAGGTGGAGTATGCGCTGACACCCTTGGGCGAGTCGTTCCGCGAGCCGGTCAGGGCGCTGGGACTGTGGGCGCTGGAGCATCTGCCGGTGATCGATGCGGCACGGGCGGAGTTCGACGCTGCGGCGGAGGCGGAGAAAAAGACCGCCTGAAGCGGCGGTCTTCTTCTCTAGTTCCGAAAGGCCCAAACGCGGGCGTCCCGTTTCAGCATTGCCTGTTCTGCGGCGTCCAGCCGTGCCACGGCTGCAGCGGGATCACGGCTGCCGCCCGCCTTGGTCCAGAGCCTGAGCGCTGACGCCGGGCTCCAGGGCAGGCACGCGTCCGCCAGCCACTGCCGCAGAGACGGCGGCAAGGCATCATAAGCCTGCATCGGATCCCCTGCCCTGCGCCGCCGTTTCAGGCGGGAGTTCAGATTGCGGCGCGCGCGGCGGTCAGCCATTGCGGCGCCAGCTTGGGAAGGGGTCTTCCAGCACGGACCAGGCCGGATCGAAGCCGTTGGCCGTTTCCGGCATAAGGCAGGCGTCCAGCCGCGCGGTGATCGCCTCCTTGTCCAGACCTGCGCCGATGAACACCAGCTCCTGCCGCCGGTCGCCCCAGGTTTCGTCCCAGTTCTGCAGGAATTCCTGACGGGCCTCAGGATGAGACGGCCAGCGCTCCGTTGGCACCGCCGCCCACCAGAGACCCAACGGGCGGACGGAAGAAATCGCCCCGGCCAGCGAGAACTCCGCAGCCCATTCGGGACGGGTGGCCAGCCAGAAATGCCCTTTGGCCCGGATCACCCCGGGCAGATCGCCATTCAGAACTGCGTGGATCTTGGCGGGGTCAAAGGGGCGCTTGGCCCGGTAGACGAAAGAGGAAATCCCGTATTCCTCGGTTTCCGGCACATGGTGGTCGAAGCCATAGAGCTCTTTGGCCCAAAGGGGATGCTCATGGGCCTTGTCAAAATCGAAACGGCCAGTGTCGAAGATGCGGTCTCCGTCAACTTCGGAGTAATCGGCATGGATCACCTCGGCATCCGGGTTCAGCGCTTTGATGACCGCCATTGCCGCGGAAGTCTGGTCCGGTCCCGCGTCCGATACCTTGTTCAGGATAATGACATCGGAGAACTCGATCTGGTCGGTCAGCAGATTGACCAGGGTGCGGTCGTCCTCCGCGCCCAGGCTTTCACCGCGGTCACTGAGGAAGTCATGGCTGGCGAAGTCGCGCAGCAGGTTTACTGCGTCGACCACCGTGACCATGGTGTCCAGCCGGGCCACGTCCGAAAGGCTGGCGCCCTGCTCATCCCGGAAATCGAAGGTCGCAGCCACCGGCAGCGGCTCAGCAATGCCTGTGCTTTCGATCAGCAAATAGTCAAAGCGCCCTTCAGCCGCGAGGCGGCGCACCTCCTGCAGCAGGTCGTCGCGCAGCGTGCAGCAGATGCAGCCATTGGTCATTTCCACCAGCTTCTCGTCCTGGCGTGACAGTTCCGTTCCGCCGCGCACCAGGTCCGCGTCGATGTTCACCTCGCTCATGTCGTTGACGATTACCGCCACCCGGCGGCCAGCGCGGTTGTTCAGAACGTGATTCAAAAGCGTGGTCTTGCCCGCTCCGAGGAAACCCGAGAGCACAGTTACCGGCAGCCTGTTATCCATCATCCGCGAACCCATATGTTATATCATAACAACCTATTTATGTAGATAGCAGTTGGTCTGTCCGGCCGCAAGGCTGAAACCGGCTGCCCCTCCCCTAAGCTTGGCCATCTGCCGCAGCCCGTGGAGGTTTGAGTATTTCTGGAAAGATGAAACGGAACAGCCGATTGATTTCCCCGTAAGTCTTCACTGAACCCGTTGCGCCTGGGTGCACTCAATCCAATCCGGCGGGCAATTCAGCTGTGATCCAATCGCGAAAAACCTCTGCGGCTGCGCTCGGCCGGTCCTTCAGCTGCAGCCAATAGGCCCGTTTGGGTGCTGCCACATCGGCATCAGCGGCGAGAAGCCGTCCGGTCTGCAGCTCTGCGCGGACAAGAAAGGAAGGGCACAGGGTCCAGCCGAGACCATCTGCGGCCAGGCTGACTGCGGCGTGCACGCTGTCGACTTCAAGAGGTTGGCGGATCGTGCAGGCCGCGAAACGCGGTGACTTCAGCCACT
Organism: Paracoccaceae bacterium; assembly: GCA_013373325.1. GTDB lineage: Bacteria > Pseudomonadota > Alphaproteobacteria > Rhodobacterales > Rhodobacteraceae > Leisingera. Next base: position 33,888 of record JABXIA010000039.1, on the reverse strand, counting down.
CCTCGAACAGACTTTCCTGGCCGCTGATACGGATTACGGGAAGCGGCCCTTCTTCGGCGCAGCCCGGTGCACGAACCGCGATAAGGCTGCATTTCACGAGTGCCCTGGCAGGCGCCGGCTGGACCGGGCCGCCAAGGAAGATCTCCGCATCCGGGTCGTACCCGTGCCGCTCCGGCCGCCAGAGGGCAGTACGGGTTTCCACTTGGATCCCGGGATGACGGGCATGAAACCCCGGCAGATTGGGGATCAGCCAGCGCAGGGCAAAACTGGCGTTGCAGAGAATACGCAGACGGCTGCCCTGCGGCTGCCGGTAGCGTTTCAGCGCGTTGGAAATCTGCTCCAGCCCCGGAGAGACGTCGCTGTAAAGCTGCGCACCGGAAGCGGTGAGCGACATCCCGCGCGGCTCACGGGTGAACAGCTGCAGTTTCAGGTGGGTTTCCAGCGCTTGCATCTGCTGGCTGAGCGCGGCCTGCGTCAGCCCGACCTTCTGCGCGGCCAGTGTCATATTGCCGAGCCGGGCCACAGCTTCGAAGTTGTGCAGCCACTTCAGAGGTGTCGCCATAGCAATCCATAAATTTTGTTATGTCTCCAGGTAATATTTATCTATTGGATTGCGGCGCGGATTTCCAGAACACTGCGGCCTGCCCGCCTGTCCATTACGGTTCAGGCGACCAGATGGGAGGACCCGATGAGCGAGCAGCCGAATTTTCTGGTCATTATTTCCGACGAGCACCGCAAGGATGCGATGGGCTGCGCGGGACATCCGATTGTGAAAACGCCAAACCTGGACGCGCTGGCGGCGCGCGGCACGATGTTCACCGCGGCCTATACCCCGTCGCCCATGTGCGTGCCGACCCGGGCGGCGCTGGCCACCGGCGATTGGGTGCACAAAACCGGCCACTGGGACAGTGCCACCCCCTACAGCGGCAGCCCGCGCAGCTGGATGCACGCCCTGCGGGACGCGGGCCGCGAGGTGGTGTCGATCGGCAAGCTGCATTTCCGTTCCGCCGGGGATGACAACGGGTTTACCGAGGAAATCCTGCCGATGCATGTCGTGGGCGGCGTGGGCTGGGCGATAGGCTTGCTGCGGGAGAACCCGCCGCCTTACGGCTCGGCTGCCGAACTGGCTGGCGACGTCGGCACCGGGTCCAGCACCTATACCGATTACGATCTCGCCATCACCGGCGCAGCAGAGGCTTGGCTGTTGGATCCCAAACGGCAGCAGCAGCCCTGGGCGGCGTTCGTGTCCCTGGTCAGCCCGCACTACCCGCTGACCTGCCCCGACGAGTGGTACAGCCTGTACGACCCCGCCGGGATGGACTTGCCTGTGGGCTATGGCGAGGGGCTGCCGGATCATGAGGAGCTGCGCAACATCGCGGAGTTTTTCAACTACGATGACTATTTCGACGAACAGAAGATGCGTGAAGCCAAAGCGGCCTATTACGGGCTGACGTCCTTCATGGATGACTGCGCGGGCCGGGTAATCAAGGCGCTGGAGGACAGCGGCCAGCTGGAGAACACCGTGATCCTTTACGTCTCGGATCATGGCGACATGATGGGCGATCAGGGATTCTGGACCAAGCAGGTGATGTATGAGCAATCGGCCGGGGTTCCGATGATCGCCGCCGGGCCGGGTATTCCGGCAGGGCATCAGGTGGCAACCTGCACCAGCCTGACTGACATCGCCGCCACCGCGCGTGAGGTCTGCGGCGCGGGGGAAGCCTCGGAATTGCCAGGCGTGTCGCTTCGCGCGGTTGCAAATGCGCCTTATGACGAGGCCCGCACCGGCTTCAGCGAATACCACGATGGCGGGTCAAAAACCGGCGCCTTCATGGTGCGCTGGGGCAAGTGGAAGTACGTCCACTATGCCGGGATGCAACCGCAGCTGTTTGACCTGGAGGCGGACCCGAATGAGCAGGCAAACCGGGCGATGGACGGGGTCAATGATCCGAAGATCCAGGCGGCATTGGCTGAGGGTGCGCGGCGGCTCCTGGCAATCTGCGACCCGGAGGAGGTGAATGCCCGCGCCTTTGCCGATCAGCGCCGCAGGATCGCGGAGCTGGGCGGCGAGGAGGCCTGCCGCACGGCCTATGTGTTCAACCACACACCAACGCCGGACGAGCAGGACAGGATGCGCGAAGGCCCGGCACTGTAGCGCTTGCCGTGCGGACGGCCCTTGCCTAGGGTCGCAGGCGGGAGGGCCGTGCCATGACACTGGATGAGGCAATCGCAACCCAGCCTTTGTGGGTGCAGATCTGGGTCAACATTCTGTTTCTGGGCGCCTTTGTGCTGCCGCTGGCGCTGCTGTTCTGGCAGCCCGGCCGCCTGGCGGGGCTGGTCACTGTGGCCGCGAGCGTGCTGGCGGGCGTTGGAGTCTACTGGCTGTATGGAAAGCTGGGATATGTGCGGCTGCTGGGGCTGCCCCATGTGATCCTGTGGACGCCTCTGGTCTTCTGGCTGTGGCGGCAGCGGATGCGGGTGGATATGCCTGTTTGGCCGCAGCGTATTATCCTGCTGGTCTGCGCGGTGATCGCGGTGTCGCTGATGTTTGATTACGTGGACGTCGCCCGCTATCTGCTGGGTGAGCGGCAGGTGTTCTGACCTGCCGCCGCCCCGCGCGCAAAAGTTTTCAGCAAAACTTTTGGCAACTTTCTTTCACAAGAAAATTGGACCGCGCCGTCCGAAACCCGGGCTATAGATCAATCTCCAGCACGCCGTCCGGTGCCTGTGCGCGGGACTGGCAGAGGATAATGGCGCCCTCGCGCTGCTTGTTCGACAGTACAAAGTCGCGGTGCTCCGCCTCGCCGGAAATAAGCCCGCATTTGCAGACCCCGCAGATCCCGTCGGAGCATTTCACATCCACGTGGATGCCGTTTTCGGCCAGTGCCTCGGTTGCGGTCTTTTCCGCTGGAACCAGAATCTCGCGGCCCGATTTTGCCAGCTTCAGGGTAAAGGGATGGTTCTCGTATTCGGGCTGTTCGGGAACCGAGAAATACTCCATGTGGCGGGCCTCTTCCGGGAAGCCATTGGCTTTTGCCGCCTCCAGTACGGCCTGCATGTAGACTTCCGGCCCGCAGGTGTAGACATGGCTTCCAGGGCGGTACTTCAGAACCTCCCCAAGGTCCGCCCTGGTGCCTTGATCGGAGAAATGCAGATGCACTTTATCGACCCAAGGCACCTCAGATAGATCCTCAAGGAACCCTGCGCTTGCCTTTTTCGAACATGAATAGCGGAATTCGAAGTCCCGGCCCAGAGCGTGCAAACGGTGAGCCATGGCGATCATCGGCGTCACCCCGATGCCGCCGCCCATCAGGTAGGATTTGGCGGCATCCTCTGCCAGCGGGAAATGGTTGACCGGCTTGGAAATAAAGACCAGCCGCCCCTCATCAAATATCCGGTGCATGAGCCTGGACCCGCCGCGGCCTCCGTCTTCGCGCAGCACCGCAATCTGGTATTTCGACCGGTCGGCCGGATCGCCCGACAGCGAGTACTGGCGGAAAAATTCCGGCGCGACGACCACGTCGATGTGGGCGCCTGCGGTCGCCTGCGGGAGCGGCGCACCGTCCGGCAAGCAGAACTCATATTTGGTAACAGCGTCCGCCATGTGCTCGACCTTGGACAGGCGCACCCGCATGACAGGCGCTGCACCCTGATCAGCGGTATAGACATGTTCCGGCGGCAGACCTGCCGCGCGGCGGCGCTTGTGCTCCGCTGCCGGGATCATCGCCTGATAGGCAGCAATCCCGGCCTCGCGGTCCATCGGCGCGGGCCAGGCATAGGGCGGCGGCGCCAGCGGTGCGGGGTAGACCGCCAGTGTCTGGTCCTCAAACTTCAGATCTAAGTCTTTGGACAGCTTGCGGGCATTCACTGGATGCGGCGAGGGCGCGTAGGGCCCCTCTTCCACCATCTCCAGATCCCACCACCATTTCTTAGCGGTGTTGACCTCGCCATGGCCCAGCGCGTCGTCGAGTTTTGCGAGCAATGGCGCACTGCCCGGCACATTCATCGCGGCCCAGCGGAACGGCTCCTCTGCAAACAGACCCTCCAGGTTCCAGGGGCATGTCTTCATGCAGCGGCCGCACATGGCGCCGCCGGGCACGGGGACGCGGTAGGTGGTGCATTTCTGGCTGTCGGACTTCCAGATCTCATAGCCGTTGAACATCAGCTTCGGCCCGGCGGTGATTGCGCCAGAGGGGCATTCGCGGGCGCATTTGTTGCAGGCCTCGCAGAAGCGCTGCAGGCCGAAGTCGACAGGTTTGTCGTGGGCCATCGGCAGGTTGGTGGTCACGGCACCGGATTTCAGGCGGGGGCCGAGGAAGGGGTTCAGGATTACCTCGCCGATGCGGGAGACCTCGCCGAGGCCGGAGAGCAGCAACAGCGGCGGCTGCAGAACCTCGCCGTCCATTACCGAATGCACCCGGGCGGTATAGCCGAGGTTGCGGATCTGCTGCGCGATTACGCCGCCCAGAAGCGAGAACCGCAAGTAGGCACGCATCGACTGGGCGCAGGCGATCCAGTCATCGCCGGAGGCGCCTTCCATTGTTTCATGGCCCTGGTCGATTATGATGCTGATGGCGTTTTCGTGGTAGGGCGCCAAGGGTTCGCCTGCCGCGTCATGGGAGTAGTAGGCCCAGTCCGGGCAGCGTGAGATACCCACCGCGTCGCAGCCAAGGAAATAGGCCGCGGCCTTGATATTGGCAGCGTTGCGGGCGGCATCGGCGGCGCTGGGATCAATATTTGGCGCGGGCTCGCCGTCCTGCAGCAGCACCAAGGCCGCGAGCGAGGAGCGAAAGGCAAAGGCCGAAGAGGATTTGCGGACGTAGTTACCGTTCTTCGCCGCCTCCTGCGGGCCTTTGCCGAGGTCGCCGAACAGGGAGCGTGCGAACATGTCAGCACGTTTCGGGACGCGCGCGACATTCACCTCGTCAATATAGGTTGTGGGGTCTGCCACCCGCTTCAGGGTCTCGAACGGGTGCGGGCCGTCCATGAAGCGCCGCTTGGCGTACGGGTCGCGGGTGGCAGCGCTCTTGGCGTGGGCGCCAAGGCCCAGCCGGTATCTGAGCCCCGGCGCCTGCCCCGGCACCAGCGGCAGATCGGCGGCCAGTTCCAGCGTTGTGGTCACGGCAGCGATGCCGAAACGGCTGCCGAGGAACGGGTTTGTCAGCACGCCGTGTTCGTAAGTGGCAAGCCCGGCCTGCACCGCCAGCTTGCCAAGATGCACGTCACTGGCCGCACCGGTATGCGCGCGGGCGTCCCAGCCCAGAAGGCGGATGTAGTTGGCGAGCGTCACCACGGTTTCCGCCGCCCGCAGGCAAGCGCGCTGGTCCTGAGCATCCGCCAGCCAATCGGCGCCGTCTTCCCCAGCCTCGGGGTCGCGGGGGAACTCGTAAACATAGACCAGAGCGTGCGTGTGGTGGCGGCAGTCCGCGGGCGGGGCCCGCATCGCCTCACGCAGGTTCGCCATCACAACGTCGATGCCGGAGGCAAAGGTCTTGATCTGTTTCGTGCGCAGGGTTTCCGCCAGCGCCGCCACATCCGGGTTTACCAGCGGCGCGTCCCGCCAGGCGCCAGAGGGCACCGCGCAGGCGCCCGCCAGAGAGGCGTCGCAGAAATAGCCGAACGCCTTCAGATGATCCGTGCGTTCCTGCGGGTCGACAGGGATTTCGGCGCGTTCCTTTTTCACCAGCCCCTCGCGGGTGGCGTCCAGCATCGCCTGATAGTCGCGCATCCCGTTGACGATGGAAAGCGGCGCATCGGGGCGGCGGAAGCTGACCTGCGCCAGCGGCGGCAGAGCGTCCAGCCCTTCAGGAGCCGCTTGCCGTGCAAGGATCTCCATCGGGTACGGCCCCAGATGCACAGGCCGGTTGCGGTAGGAAAACAGTTTGCCCATGGATGGCCCCTTTGAGTTACAGCTTGGCAACGATGCGCGGCTCGTCCTGCAGGAGCCGGGCGGCGGACTGGCGCAGCGCGGACAGTTCTGCGCCGCTCAGCTTGGCCTCGAAATGCGCGGCGTTCTCCTGCGCGATGGGCAGCACCGCCTGCAACGCCGCCTGTCCTGCAGCGGTCAGCGCTACCCGGATCGAACGCCCGTCGCCCTCGCTGCTGCAGCGCGTGATCAGTCCGCGCGCCTCCATCTGCCGCAGGGCGCGGGAGGTGGCAGTGCGGTCGATACCGATGAAATCAGCAATCTCGGAAGGCGTTGCCAGCCCCTCCTCCCCTGCAGCCAGCAGCACGCACCACGTCACGCGCGTCAGCCCATGCTCGGTGATGCGCTGTTCAAAACGGCGTTCGATCACACGCGCCAGCATGGTGATCTGGTAGCCGAGGGAGTGATGCAGGTGGAAGCGTGTCTGACTCATGATAATTGACAATGTCAACTATATACTCATCAAAAGCCAGCGAATTCTGAACATGCCCTCTTGGCGGTGGTCCCGGATGAACGTAACGCGAACTGCGCCCTGCGAGGCGTTGCATCATCGCGGGCAGCCTGTATCGTCACATCAGGCATGCTCCCAGGAGAACAGCATGAAATTCCGCTTTCCCATTGTCATCATTGACGAAGATTTCCGTTCAGAGAACTCCTCAGGCTCCGGCATCCGGGCACTGGCCCAGGCCATCGAGGACGAAGGTTTTGAGGTGCAGGGTGTAACCGGCTATGGCGACCTGTCGCAATATGCACAGCAGCAGTCCCGCGCCAGCGCCTTTGTGCTGTCGATCGACGACGAGGAGTTCACCCCCGGCCCCGATCTGGACCCGGCGGTAGTCGCCCTGCGGACGTTTATCGAGGAAGTGCGCTGGAAGAACGCCGATGTGCCGATCTATATCTACGGCGAAACCAAGACCAGCCGCCACCTGCCCAACGACATCCTGCGCGAGCTGCACGGCTTCATCCATATGTTTGAGGACACGCCGGAGTTTGTCGCCCGCCACATCATCCGCGAGGCAAAGGGTTATCTGGAGAGCATCCAGCCGCCGTTTTTCAGGAAGCTCTTGGATTACGCCGAGGACGGCTCCTACTCCTGGCACTGCCCGGGGCATTCGGGCGGCGTGGCCTTCCTGAAGAGCCCGGTCGGGCAGATGTACCACCAGTTCTACGGCGAAAACATGCTGCGCGCGGACGTCTGCAACGCGGTGGAGGAGCTGGGGCAGCTGCTGGACCACAATGGCGCGATTGGCGCCTCGGAACGCAATGCCGCGCGGATCTTCAACGCCGATCACTGCTATTTCGTGACCAATGGCACCTCGACCTCCAACAAGATGGTCTGGCATCACACGGTGGCGCCGGGCGACGTGGTGGTGGTGGACCGCAACTGCCACAAGTCGATCCTGCATTCGATCATCATGACCGGCGCCATCCCGGTGTTCCTGAAGCCGACCCGCAACCACTGGGGCATCATCGGCCCGATCCCGCATTCAGAGTTCGAAATCGAGAGCATCAAGGACAAGATCCGCGCCAACCCGCTGCTGAAGGACGTGGACGCCGATACAGTGAAGCCGCGGATCCTGACGCTGACTCAGTCCACCTATGACGGGGTGCTCTACAACACCGAGGTGATCAAGGGGCAGCTGGACGGCTATACCGAGAACCTGCATTTCGACGAGGCCTGGCTGCCGCATGCGGCCTTCCACCCGTTCTATGGCAGCTATCACGCGATGGGCCGCAAGCGGGCGCGCACCAAGCATTCGGTGACCTATGCCACCCAGTCGATTCACAAGCTGCTGGCGGGCATCAGCCAGGCCAGCCATGTGCTGGTGCAGGACAGCGAGGAGACCAAGCTGGACCGGCATCTGTTCAACGAAGCCTACCTGATGCACACCTCCACCAGCCCGCAGTATTCGATCATCGCCAGCTGCGATGTGGCGGCGGCGATGATGGAGCCGCCGGGCGGCACGGCGCTGGTCGAGGAAAGCATCATGGAGGCACTGGATTTCCGCCGCGCCATGCGCAAGGTCGATGAGGAATACGGCGCCGATGACTGGTGGTTCCAGGTCTGGGGGCGGGAGGATCTGGCCGAGGACGGCATCGGCAGCACCAACGACTGGGTTCTGAGGAAAACCGACGCCGACGGCGTGCAGGCGGGCGGTGAGGACAGCTGGCACGGCTTTGGCGATATGGCGCCGGGGTTCAACATGCTGGACCCGATCAAGGCCACCATCATCACCCCCGGCCTCAACCTGGACGGCCGGTTCGAGGACTGGGGCATCCCGGCTTCGATCGTGACCAAATACCTGGCCGAGCACGGCGTGGTGGTGGAGAAGACCGGGCTCTATTCCTTCTTCATCATGTTCACCATCGGCATCACCAAGGGCCGCTGGAATTCGCTGCTGAGCGCGCTGCAGCAGTTCAAGGACGACTTTGCCCGCAACCTGGCCGTGCCGCGCGCGATGCCGGAGTTCTGCGCCAGCCAGCCGCGGTATGAGCAGATGGGCCTGCGCGACCTTTGCCAGCATGTGCATGCGCTGTATTCCAAGAACAACGTGGCGCGGCTGTCGACAGAGATGTACCTGAGCGACCTGACCCCGGCGATGAAGCCAAGCGATGCTTTCAGCCATATCGCCCGGCGCACCACCCAGCGGGTGCCGATTGATGATCTGGAGGGGCGCATCACCACCAGCCTGGTGACCCCCTACCCGCCTGGTATTCCGCTGCTGATCCCGGGCGAGGTGTTCAACAAGAAGATCGTGGAATACCTGAAGTTCAACCGCGCCTTCGGACGGGAATGCCCGGGGTTTGAGACCGACATTCACGGGCTGGTGCAGGAAACCGGGCCCGACGGGCTGACCCATTACTTCGCCGACTGCGTGGCGGAATAGTAATAGTGGCGGCAACGTTTCCACGCGGCCGCCACTGTGCTTCAACCTGTTCTCGCAAGCTCAGACAGGCGTTTACCCGGCCGGCACCGCGTTACTGACCCGTTTGCCGGCGGTCAGGCCGTTCACCTTGGCCACGATTGCGGCAGCGTCCAGTCCGTGGTGGCGGTAGAGATCACCGATGGTGCCGGTCTGGCCGAAATGCTCCACCCCCAGCGGGATGGTCTGATGGCCCGCAACCCCGCCCAGCCAGGCAAGCGTCGCCGGGTGGCCGTCGATCACGGTGATCACCTTGCAGTGCGGCGGCAGGCCGCCCATCAGCGTTTCGATATGGGATTTGGCGGCGGCGTTGCCGCGTGAGCGCGCCCGCTGCGCCGCGGTCCAGCCCGCGTTCAGCCGGTCGGCAGAGGTGACGGCCAGCACGCCCACGTCGCGGCGGCTTTCGCCGATGATGCCCGCAGCCTTGATCGCCTCCGGTGCCACCGCGCCCTGGTAGGCGATCACCACATCGCAGTTCGGCCCCGGTTTGCGCAGCCAGTAGCCGCCGTCGATGGCCCCCTGGCGGAAGTCCTCATCGGCGCGTTTGCCGGGCTGCTCCATCGGGCTGGTGGTGAGGCGCAAATAGACTGAGCCGCCGGTCTCGTCGCGCAGCCAGGTGCGCTCATCCGGGTCGCCCTCGCCGTCGCGCTGCAGGTAGTCGAAAGCCCATTCCATGATCACAGCCAGCTCATCGGCAAAGGCCGGTTCAAACGCTGCCAGTCCGTCCTGAGACATGCCGATAAGCGGTGTGCCGATCGACTGATGCGCGCCGCCTTCGGGCGCCAGCGTCACACCCGACGGGGTGCCGACGATCATGAAACGCGCGTCCTGATAGCAGGCATAATTCAGTGCATCGAGGCCGCGGCAGACAAAGGGGTCGTAGACCGTGCCAATGGGGATCACCCGCTTGCCGAACAGCGAATGCGACAGGCCCGCAGCGCCCAAGAGCAGGAACAGGTTCATCTCCGCGATGCCGAGCTCCAGATGCTGGCCTTCGGGGGCAAAGTTCCATTTCGCGGTCGAGGGGATGCGGTGCTCGATAAAGGCATCCTGCTGCACCTCGCGGGCAAACAGCTTGCGCCGGTTGACCCACGGCCCCAGTCCGGTGGTACCGGTCACATCGGGCGAGGTTGTGAGGATCCGCGCCGCCAGTTCGCTGTCGCCCTTGGACAGATCATCAAGGATCTTGCCGAACGCCATCTGGGTGGAGATTTCGCGGGAGGTGTCGATGGCAATCGCAGGCACCGGCAGCGGCGCGTCGAAATGGCGGCGCGGGCCTTCGGAAAAAAACGGCACCTGACGCAGGAAATCCTGCAGCGCGGCGGGGTCGGAAACGGTGGCGAAGGGCTCCCACTCCTCCCCAGCAGCAACGCCCATATGAGCCTGCCACTCTGCCATCTGCGCCTTGGTCATAAGGCCGCCGTGGTTGTCCTTGTGGCCGGCAATCGGGGTGCCCCAGCCCTTGACCGTATAGGCCAGGAAGCAGACCGGGCGGTCGTGGTCGATGGAAGCAAACACATCCGCCATCGTCTCGACGCAGTTGCCACCGAGGTTTTCCATCAGCTCCGCCAGCTCATCATCGCTGCGCTTCTCAATCAGCGCGCTGACATCGCCCTGGTCGCCCAGATCATCCATCAGATGCTGCCGCCAGACCGCACCGCCCATGTAGGTGAGCGCGGAATACTGCTGGTTCGGGCAGGCGTCGATCCAGGCGCGCAAGCGCTCGCCGCCCGGCTCCTCGAATGCAGCCCGCTGCAGGGCGCCGTATTTCACCCGCACCACGTCCCAGCCGAAGGCGTCATAGATCTTCTCGATCCGCTCGAACAGGCCCTCGCGGACGATGCCGTCCAAAGACTGGCGGTTGTAGTCGATGATCCACCAGGTGTTGCGAAGATCGTTCTTCCAGCCTTCCTGCAGCACCTCGTATATGTTGCCCTCGTCCAGCTCAGCGTCACCCGCCAGTGCCACCATGCGGCCGGTGCGGGCGTCCTTGCCCCAATCCTTGGCGGTGATGAAATCCTGCACCATCGAGGCCAGCGCGGTGATCCCGACGCCAAGGCCAACCGAACCGGTAGAGAAATCCACGTCATCCACGTCCTTGGTGCGGCTGGGATAGCTCTGCACCCCGCCGAAGCCGCGGAAATTCTCCATCTTCTCGCGCGTCTGGTTGCCCATCAGGTACTGCATCGCGTGGAAGACGGGCGAGGCATGCGGTTTCACCGCCACCCGGTCGCCGGGCTTCAGTGCAGAAAAATAGAGCGCCGTCATGATCGACACCATTGAGGCCGACGAGGCCTGATGCCCCCCGATCTTGATCCCGTCCGCTTTGGGGCGGATGTGGTTCGCGTTGTGAATCATCCAATGCGACAGCCACAACAGCCGCTGTTCGATGGTCTTGAGGTGGGTCAGATCGGGGCGCATGGCTCTCTCCTTACTCGGCGGCGTGCTGCACAGGGGCGGGCAAGGCCTGTTCCAGGTCGGCCAGGATGTCTGCCACGTCCTCCAGCCCCACCGACAGGCGGATCAGCCCGTCACTGATGCCATGCTCGGCGCGCTCTTCCGGGGTGTAGGTCGAATGGGTCATCGAGGCGGGATGCTGGATCAGGGTTTCCGCATCACCCAGCGACACTGCCCGCTGGATCATCTGCAGACCGTTCATAAAGGCGATGCCGCCCTGCAGGCCGCCCTCGACCTCAAAGGCGATCATGGCGCCGGACTGCGCCATCTGGCGCTTGGCCACATCGGCCTGGGCAAAGCTCTCGTGACCCGGGAAGGACACTGTTTTCACCGCCGGGTGGGCGGCCAGGTAATCTGCCACGGTGACGGCAGAGGCGCAGTGGCGGTCCATCCGCAGCGCCAGGGTCTTGAGCCCGCGCAGGATCAGCATGGCATTGAAGGGCGCCATCACCGCACCGGTCATGTCCTTCATGCCGACCAGCCGGATTTCACCAATCTGCTCGGCGGTGCCCACGACAAGGCCCGCCACCACATCGCCGTGGCCGCCCAGGTATTTGGTGGCCGAATGCAGCACGATATCGGCGCCCAGCTCAATCGGGCGGGTCAGGTAGGGGGTGGCATAGGTGTTGTCGACCACCACCTGCGCCCCTGCGCCATGGGCGATTTCGGCGGCCGCGGCGATGTCCACCAGCCGCATGTTCGGGTTGGCCGGGGTCTCGAAATAGACCACGCGGGTCTTGTCCGAAACTGCCGCGCGCAGGTTGTCCATGTCGGTCATGTCGACATGGGTGATGGTAACGCCCCATTTCGCCAGCCCGTGGCGCATGAAGGCGAAGGTGCAGCCATAAAGCGTCTTGTCCACGATCACCTCGTCACCGGGCGATAGCAGCGTCCACAGAACCGCGGTGATGGCGCCCATGCCGCTGCTGAGCGCAAGACCCGCCTCGGCGCCCTCCAGCGTGGCGATCCGCTGCTCCAGCAGGTCGCAGGTCGGATTGGAGATCCGGCTGTAGATATGGCCCTGGCGTTCGCCTGCGAACATCTCGCCGCCGGCCTCCGCGGTCTCGAATGTGAAGGTGGAAGTCAGGTGCAGCGGCGGCGTCAGCGCGCCTTCGTTGTCCTGCGGGTCATAGGCGTGGTGGATGGCACGGGTGGCAAAGCCGCCGGAGGTTTTCATGGGATGCTCCTGTCTGTTGTTACAGGCATCATCCGCCTGTCTCAGCGGCAACGGATTGCGAATTATTTCTGTCTTGGTATAGATATTGGCAGATTCTGCCAAGTAGGACCCCGAAATGGACAGCAAGGACCGCCAGATCATCCGCGCCCTGCAGCGCGACGGGCGGATGACCAACCAGGACCTGGCAGAGGCGGTGAACCTCTCCCCGTCCCCCTGCCTGCGGCGGGTGCGCAATCTGGAGGCCCAAGGTATTATCCAGGCCTACAGCGCAGTGGTGGATGCCAAGTCCTACGGGCTGCCGATCACCGTCTTTGTCCGCATCAAGCTGGAGAGGCACGGCGAGGCGGACGTGAAGAATTTCGAACGCAAGATGCAGCTGATCGAAGAGGTGCTGGAGTGCCACGTGCTGACCGGAGCGATGGACTACCAGCTGCGGGTGCTGGTGCCGGATCTGGAGGCCTATGAAGAATTCATCCGCAACCGGATCCATCCGGTTGGCGGCATTGCGTCCATCGACACCAGTTTTGTCTATGGAACGGTCAAGCGGACAGCGGTGTTTCCACCTGCCCGTTGAGGGCCGGGACAGGCCGCGTTGTCAGGCTCCGGCGGCCGATACGGTCAGCAAAAGCAGCAACGCCAGGGAAATTGCCGCCCCCATCGGCATTTTCCCTGGCGTCTGAAGCGAGGCCCAATGCCGCCAAGCGGCAGCGGCCTCAATCCGGATCAGCAAAGTCAGTGCAAGGGGCACGGTGAGCATGGCCGCGCTGAAGCTCCAGCCAAAGAGCACCAGCGCGGAGGACGGCACAAACAGCATCGCCAGCGCCATCATCTTGACGTCGCCCCCCGCCAGCACCCGCCCGCAGAACAGCGCAAAGCACAGGGCAAAAACAATGCTGGCTGCCAGCAGTCGCAGCCCGGTTTCCGCCAGCGGCAACAGCGGCGCGGTCAGCAGAAAAACCGCTGCCAATCCCAGCATCAGCCGGTTGGATATCCGAAGGTGCCGCAGATCTCCCGCTGCAGCCAGGATCAGCACCGGGCTGGCCGCAGCCAGTGGCAGCAGGTCCGCGATGCCTGTCATGCGGCTGAGTTCCGCCGCGGCGTTTGCCCGGCGAAGGTGTCCACGGAGACCAGCCGGTAAACCAGCTCGCTCATGTTGCCGGTCTGCGTCTTGGCGTAGATGTTGCGCAGATGCGTGCGCAGCGTCGATTTCGAGATCCCAAGATCCGTTTGCACCCGCTTGGCCGTTTGCCCTTTGCTCAACAGCACGCAAACGCGGTACTCGGCGCGGCTCAGCTGGGCCGGGTTGTCCATGCTCAGCAGATGCGCTTGGACGCAGGCCCCGCGGGCCGCGCGCCGCTCTGTCAGGCAGGCCTCGGCGTAGAGCCCCGGCGACCGGTTGGTCCAAGTCCTGACCAAGGTGCCGGAGATGATGTTGAGCAGCGCCTGCTGCACCGCACCGGGCCGGGTGGAGAAATGAACCTCCAGGAAATCGGCGTGCTGACTGCCGGTCGACAGCGGTATCACCGCCAGCTCTACCAGTTTGCGGGAGGTGTGGAACCGGTCCAGAACCGGATCCGCCGCTTCATCGCTCATGGATTTGTACCAGATCGCACCGGGTTTGGCCTTGTCCAGATAGCTGCCCAGCACCGAGCGGGCAAAGGAACGCTCCAATGGCGGTCCGTTTCCGCTGCCCGCAGCCCTGTCAAAGAAAACTGATCCGGAAGCCCGGCCCTGGCCGGTTGATACCCTGCAAATTGCAGCTGCTTCCCCTTTAATGGCCGCCGCCAGTCCGCTCAACGCGTCCCTGAAAGGCGCACAGCCGTGCAAACACTCACACCAGCGCGCAATTGGCGCAATCATTCCGGCCTCAGCAGCCCGAATGGTGTGGGTGTCAAAAAGCGCATTGGTCCCCATAACGCGCGTCCCCCCACAGCAATATTAACTTTTAACATAGCGCTTTTAGTGACTTAGCAAGCGCCCGTACCTATAAACCCCCTGTTGCGTCCCCTCATGCTGGCCGGCTCAATCAATTGCGTCAAGAATTTGACAAAAAATGCGCTCGGCTGCGCAAATTTGCAATCCTAGGGTGATTTTTTCAGTCTTTTGGACTTAAGGGCCCGAACCAATCGAAAACATATCCTGCAATTGTCCAAACCGGTTTCGAATCAGTTCGCAATAAAACGGATGTAACGGATGACCACCGGGCCGATGGTGATCATGATCAGCGCAGGCAGCATCAGAGAGGCCAGAACCGCCGACATCTTGACCGGCAGTTTGCTGGCCATTTCCTGCGCGCGCATTTCCCGCTGATTGCGCAGATCATCGGAATACGTTGCAAGCGCCGATGCCATGCTGGTGCCGAACTGCATTGACTGCAGGGCCACATTTGCAAACGACCGGACCGTCTCTACGCCGGTGCGGCTGGACATATCAAGCAGCGCATCCTGCCGCGCCCGGCCGGCCTGAATCTGCCGCTGCACGCTGAGCAGCTCAAAGGCCAGATCCGGCGAAACCTGCGCCAGTTCGTTACCCACCCGGGTCATGGCGGCGTCGAAGCCCAGTCCGGAATCAACCGAAATGCGTATCAGGTCCAGCGCGTTGGGAAATGCCTCCTCAATCCGGCGGCGGCGGGCAGCGGCGCGGGCGTTCAGCACATAGATCGGGCCGAAGAAGCCCGCCCCCACCAGCCCGCTCAGCGCCTGGAACACCTGCATGTTGGTCCAGCCCGCCACTTGCGCGGTGACAGGATTGGGCGGCAGCAAACCCGGTGTCTTGGCGGCGGCGATGACCAGCAGCAGCGCACCCGGCAGTGCCAGCCCGAGCAGAACCCGGATCAAAGTGAAAGTACGCAGCGCCCCGGCCTGCGAAAACCCGGCCTGAGACAGCTTGTTCTCCAGTTCCGAGCGTTCCGTCATGCTGGCAGGCACAAAGGCTTTCATCAGCCCGCCAGGCTGGTCGGCAGGCGCCTTCAGCAGCGCCAGGTCCCGGGTTTGCCGGCGGCGGGTTTCACCCAGCGATGACAGCCGTGCTGCAGCGGGCGATTTCCGGGCCAGGCTGGCGGCCGCACCAAAGTAGATCAAAAGCACAGCTGCGGCCACCGCGGCGGCGGCCAACGCGCCGGGTGCCAGCCCGGTTCCAGTCAATACCCCTGTGACATAATCCTCCATGGCAGGCCTCCCCGGTCAGATCCTGAAATTGACAAGTTTGCGCAGCATCAGCGCGTTCAGCACGGTCAGCAGGACGATCCCGGCCATCATCGGCCGGAACAGCGGATCTTCCGCCACACCCGCGTAGTAGTCCGGCGTCAGCACCGAGACGGCGGCAAAGATCACCAGCGGCAAGGCTGACAGCATCCATGCGGTCAGCCGCCCCTCGGAGGCCAAGGCGTGCACCTTGCGGCGCAGAACAATGCGGCTGCGGATGACCCGCGCCAGGGTTTCCAGCATCACCGACAGGTCGCTGCCAGTGCCGTGCTGAATGCTGATGCTGGCAGCCAGGTACTGGGCGTCTTCCAGCCCGGTCCGGTCCGCAAATTCCTGCACCGCATCCGGCAGATCGTCGCCATAGGTTACTTGATCGTAGATAATGCCCAGCTCGGTGCCTGCCGGATCCGGCATCTCGCGAGCCGCGATGCCGATCGAATTGTTCAGCGGGTGGCCAACCTTGAGGCCGCGTGCCAGCATTTCCAGCGCATCCGGCAACTGGTGCATCAATTTGTCCTTCTTCTTGCGCTGCAGGCTGATTAGCAGCGCAAACGGCACGCCAAAGCCGCCAAGAACCCCGATCACTAACCCCTGAGGCAGACCCGCATACCGGGCTGCGACAACCGAAATGAGGGCGGTCAGCGCAATGCAGCCAAGCCAGAACAGGCCTGGGCTCAGCGGCACATCCGCCTGGCGCAGGATCTGCGGCAAGTCCCCTGCCACCGGAATGCGCCGCCATCCGGTCCGCTGCTGCGGCGGCTTGAGGATGGCGAGACGCTCAGTGCCACTGCGCCCTTGTGCAATCATCCGCATCCGGCGGCTGCGGGAGGCCGCCGAGCGGCCCTTGCGGCCCAGCATTTGCCGCAGCCCGGACATCAGCAGCAGCAAACCGACTGCAATGCCGCAATAGACCGCGTAGCCTCCCAGCTGGCCGTTCCAGCTGTGCACTTCGTTCAACAGTTCCTTCAGCATCAGGCGCCCTCCGGCTGGAACAGGCTGCCGTCAAAGCCCACGCCCGCAGCCTCCAGCAAAGCGGCACATTGCGGCCGGATGCCGGTTGGGATGAATTCACCCGCGATGCCGCCATCGGCAGTCTTCCCCATCCGGCGGAACACAAAGATGTCCTGCATCGTGATCACTTCCCCCTCCAGGCCAGTGAGTTCGGAGATGCTGATCACCTTGCGCTGCCCGTCCGACAGGCGGGCCAACTGCACGATGATCTGCAGCCCCGAGGCAATCTGCGCCCGGATTGCCGGCAGCGGCAGCTCCATTCCCATCATTGAAACCATCTGCTCTATCCGGCCCAGCGCATCGCGGGCGGAATTGGCGTGAACCGTGGTCATCGAACCGTCGTGGCCGGTGTTCATCGCCTGCAGCATGTCAAAAGTCTCGGCGCCGCGCACCTCGCCGACGATGATCCGGTCCGGCCGCATCCGCAGCGCGTTGCGCACCAGATCGCGCTGGCTGACAGCGCCGCCGCCGGACGGGTTTGGCGGACGGGTTTCCAGCCGCACCACATGGGCCTGCTGCAGCTGCAGCTCTGCCGCGTCCTCAATGGTGACAATCCGCGCCCGCGGATCGATGCTGGCGGAAATCGCATTCAGCATGGTGGTCTTGCCGGAACCGGTGCCGCCGGAGATCAGGATATTGACGCGCGCCTCGACCAGTGCCTGCAGAAAGGCCGCAGCGCGCCCGTTCAGCGCATTGCCCGCCACCAGTTTCTCCATCGTCAGCGGGTCGCGGGCGAACTTGCGGATCGACAGCGAAGGACCGTCGATGGCGCAGGGCCGGATGATAGCATTGACCCGGCTGCCGTCCTCCAGCCGTGCATCCACCCAAGGGTTGCTCTCATCCACCCGGCGCCCGACGCGCGAGACCACCTTGTCGATGATCCGCAACAGATGCTTTTCGTCCCGGAACCGCACGCCGGTCCGCTCCAGCACGCCGCTGCGTTCGACAAAGACCGTCTGATGGCCATTGACCAGAATGTCGTTGATGCCGGGATCAGCCAGCAATGGCTCCAGCGGGCCAAGCCCCAGCACCTCGTCGATCAGCTCATCCACCAGGCGGCGGAATTCATCGGCGCGCAGCGGGTTGTTCTCCTCGGCCAGCACATCGCTCACCAGCGCCGCCACCTCGCGGCGCAGTTCCTCCGGCTCGACCTTATCGATCACTGCCAGGTTCAGCCGGTCGATCACCGCCTCGTGCATCCGGCTTTTCAGCTCCAGAAAAGCGGTCAGCTTGCGGGTTTCCTCGCTGGTGTCCGGCTCTGCTGCAGGCGGCTGCGCACCCGCCTCCGGCCACAGCGGAACCACCGTGTCCGTGGCGCTGTCTTCTGTTCGTTTGCCAAAATTCCTGAACATCTCAAACCGCCTTTCCCTGCTGAGGCTGTGCCGCGCCGGTGCGGGCTTTTCTTGTTTCAATCAGGTCGCGTGACAGCCGCCGGATCGCCTTGACAAGTCTGGAGCGCCCGGCCGCAGCTGACAGCGGCACCCCCCGGTCTGCCGCCGCAGATGCCGCCGACGGATCGTCGGGCAGCCAGTACTTGAACGGCTTTTGCAGCAGCTTGGAGGCTTCTTTATGATGGCTCGCTGTGATCAGCGGTTTGCGTTCGCGGCTGATCACGATGTCGGTCTGCAGGCTCATGCTGGCCTCGGCGTAGAAATCCAGCAACCGCCGCGCCTGGCTGATCGCGGGCACCGAGCTGCCGGTCACCATCAGCAGCCGCTCACTGGCTTCCAGAACCGGCGTCAGCCATTCCGCCAGCGCCCGCGGCAGGCCGATCACCACGAAATCGAACTGCTGGCGCAAATGCGCAATCAGCGCCTGCACCTGTTCCGGTTTCAGCGCGTGCAGCGGGGCAATTTCCGCCGGAGCTGCCAGCACCCACAGTCCGGGGGCAGCCTCGCTCATGGATTGTTCGGCAAAGACATTGTCGGGAACAAACCCCTCGCTTGCCAACTCATAGAGACAGCGGTTCGGCGGCAGGTCGAGAAAGCTGCCGACGGAACCGAACTGCAGGTCCAGGTCCAAGAGGGCAACCCTGAACTCTGCCTCCTGCCGCCGCAGGCCGCGGCGCCGCGTCAAGCAGTCCGCAAGGTTCACTGCCAGCGTCGTCGCCCCTGCACCGCCGCAGGACTGGCTGACCGCGACCACCATTCCCTCACGGCTGCCGCGGGCAGTACTGCCAGGTACCGGTTGCGGCTCCTCTGCCTTCAGGCATTTACGAATTGCGGCTGACATCTCATCGGCAGAGGCGGTTTCCGGCAGCACATCCTGAACCCCGGCCTCTGTCAGCAGGCGCAGGTCTGCAAACGGCATGCTGGTGTCCGCCAGTGCCAGGATTCGCGCACCGCCGCTGGTGTGACGCAGCATCTCTTTCACGGCCGCAGCCTCAGCAGCCGGATCTGCCCCTGCGCGAAAGATGATCAGGTCGTTGTCCATGGCCAGCTGCAGAGCGGTGCCGTTGATTTCACTGAGCGCTGATGCGCATTTCTGCACCCCTGTTCCGGGCTGGAACTGCGCCACGCTGGCGACCAGCGCACAGACCGCCGGATCCTTTGAAATGACCACGATGGATTGTGTATCAGCCTGCATCGGCCTCTCCTTTCTCTATCGCTTCAGCCGCTCTGGCCCAGTGCCAGGTCCTCGCCCGGCAGCGAGACGCTCATCGGCGGGAACGGCACCGCAGCGCCGAGGCCGCCCCCCCCAGCCGCACCGGCCAGCGCCGCCAGCCGCCCCAGCGGCGACACGAATTGAAATGTCTGGTTTTGCAGCTCCACCGTGACCACGGGCACGTAAGGCCCGCCCAGAAAGCCGAGGCTGCCGTCGTAGCTGTAGCTGAACGAAAGCGCGGCGATGGTGGCATCCGGCGGCATCGCGCCGCGCACCAGGCCCCAGATTTCATTTGCCGTGGCATTGGCCGCACTGCCCGCGCAGGTCACGGTGCCCGCATTCAGGCAGATGTCTGCCCCCGCCCGGCAGGAGGTGCCGAATTCGGGCGGCGTGCCGGTGGCCGACGGGTCGCGCCGGTGAAATTCCGGCACCCCGGCGCAGGCCGGCGGCCGCACCGCGGCCACCCGCGCCGCCACATTCATCGCCCGTTCCGCCACCACATAGTGAAACGCCATGCGGCCGAAGTCGATGATACCCATGAACAACAGCAGGAACAGCGGGATGGCAACACCCAGCTCCACCAGCGCGGCACCCTCCTGGTCCCTGCGGAACCGGCGCAGCGCTGCATATGCTTTTGACAGCGCCTTCATGTCCCGAACACCCGGCTCTGGTCTGTGATGACCGTATTGATGGTGGCACGGCTGCCGCCGTTCAGTTCAAAGACACCCGCAAAGGGAAAGGTCATGGTCAGGCTGGCCCGCACCGTCACAACCGGCGCAGGCGATATCCGGTAACTGCCTGGCTGGCAGGTCAGGCCGGGGGTGACAGAGGTCACCGCAAGGCTGGCCGGAAACAGCGCATCACCCGAAATGCTTTCGCGCACGATCGCCAGCAGTTGCGGCTGGTGCGCGTCCACAGTGCCGCCGGCGGAGCAGATGTTCTGCGGCGCCACCCGCGCCAGGTAACGGGCTGCATCCCTCACGCCGGAGATTGCAGCCTGGTAAGACCACATCATCCGCCCGCCCTCGATGATCACCGCAAAAACCAGCAGCATCACCGGCAGCATCAGTGCGAATTCCACCAGCACCGCGCCCTCTTCTCTTTTACGGAAAGCAGCCCGACAGACTGCGGTATGTGTTTTGCCAGCCATCCCGGTCACCTGTAGAGCTGCACAACATCGCGGAAGATACCGGTGTCACCAGTGCCCCCGGCGCCGCCGCCTGCGCTGCCCACAACCTCGCCCCAGATATCCAGGGTCGGCGGCGAGGCGCCGTCGTCCCCCACCGGCTCAGTCAGGAAGATCTTCACGAATTCCTGCACCGGCACGTCAGAAGTTGCGCCGTTGATCGGGTTTGCGTAGCAGTCGATCCCCGCCGCAATCACCACCCGGCGCTGCGGGTTGGAGCTTTGATTTGGTGAACACACCGGGCGGCCGGTCTCGGCCAGACCGGACAGGATGCTGCCAGTGCCTCCGGGACCGCCAGCGGCATCAATCTCTTCCAGGTAATACTCATAGCGGGTGGTGGCACCGGGGTGCGGGTCAACCCCGCCATAGTTAGTGCTGACATAATCCGTCCGTCCGGCCGACCAGTTGCCGTCGCCAAATCGTGTGCAGCCGCCGGAGGCAAAACATCCGTCGCGCGGCAGTCCAACGGTATCGGGCGACGGGTCCTCGTTATTGCCGATGCAGCTGCCGCCGCCTTTACCTTTGCCGCCGCTGCTGGGCACGATGCCCTTGATGACATTCGGCGCAGGCGGGTAGTCGGAGTCATTGCGCTTGCCGTTCATGATCGCCTTGTAGATATCGAAGCGCACGTTGAAGATGGCATCGCGGATGCCGACCTTCTGCCCCGGCTCGATATCCACGCCGCGCTGGCTGAAGCACTGGGTGATGCTGCCTTCCGCCCCCAGCAGGCAGGCGTCCAGCTGTGCCCCGCTGAGTCCCGCGCACGGCCCTTCGTCGTCGACCAGCACCTTGGCCGGATCAAGAAAGCCGAAATCTCCCGGCCCCCAGGCGGAACCGCTGCCGCCGGAACGCAGCAGGATCATGTCGCCGATGCTGGCGTCAGCCGAGAAGCCCGGCGGGACGCAGAACATCAGCGGGGTAATGTCGCAAGCATATTGGGTGAAGCCCGCCACGGATGAGGCCCGCGCCAATTCATTCGGGCGGGACCGGCCGGTCAGCGCGGCAAATACTGCACCGTAGGTGGCGGGTACCGTGCTGGGCGTCGCAACAGCTCGGACAAAAGCCGCCTCTGCCGGATCGGTGGTGACTGCAGTCAGGACCGCGGTGTCATCATCGGGCAGTTCGGAATAGAAAGTGAGCGTGTAATCGCTGTCCCCGCTCAGCAGGCTGCCGCCGGTGCCGAAGGTCTTGCGGTCACTGATCAGATTGGCGGCAGCGGCCCGGGCACGGGTGATAGCATCATCCTTGCCGTCCAGCTCGCCTGCAGCCGCCAGCGCCACATTGTCGGTGTAGGCTTGCAGTTCGCTGCGGGTGATGCCGGTGCGGCCCAGGTCGAAAGACATCGCCGCGATCCCCAGAAGCACCACAAAGGTCAGCCCCCAGATAACCAGCATCGTGCCGCGCTCATCCTGTGCAAACTGTCTTATGCGGTTGTTCTGGCGCATGGTCCGGCAGGCCCCTCAGTGCGGTTTCAATCAGCGGATTTCAGTTTCAGACACTTCGGTGCCGCGGCGGATCAGAACGGTCCTGCGCGCAGGCTCTGCGGCCGGTTCCGGCTGCTGCACCTGCACATTCCGCAGCACGTCATTCAGGCTGATCGACTCCAGCGGAACATCCTCGGCAGCCGCCTCCTGGTTGCGCAAGGTCAGGCTCAGCGTGCCCGCGCGCTGCGCAAGAGCAAGGCGCTGGCCTTCGTCCGGAGTAACCTCAACCGTGACAGTTCGGGCGACGCCCGGCTGGTCAGTTTCCTGATTGGCATCCTGGTCCACACCGATCACCCGGACGTTCTGCAGGATGGTCACGGTTTTCAGCCCGGCACCGCGGCCCTGGGTCAGCAGCACATCAACGCTGTCGCCCGGGGTCACGAAACCGCCCACTGCGGTTTCTGCGCTGACCTTGATGGCCATCGCGCGATGGTCCGGCTTGAGCGTCTGCACAATGGTCACCTTTTCCCCGAAGTTGGAGACCTTGGACGCCCGGATCAGCTCTCCCTGCGCAATCGCGCGGCGGGCGCGGCGCGGCGGTTTTCCGGTATCCGGCAGCAGCGTGTCAAAACTGGTAAAGGTGCCAGCGGGCCGCGCTTCGGCCGGCCAGGAAATGGTGGTCAGGGATTGCGCAGTCAATGCCGTCCCGAAAGCGATATCCTGAGAGGCGACCACAACTTCGACCAGCGCAGGCCCTTCAGGGCCGCCGGTCACGGCCTGCCCGTCGATGTAATCCTTGGCCACATAGGCAGAGCCGCCGGCCAGGGCCAATCCGGAAATCATGCTGAGAAGTGATGAAATATTCATGCCAGGTTTCCTTTCATCGCTGGCTGGCGCAGCAGAAGGGCGGTCCCGGCAAAACGTCGGTGAATTTGTCCGCAGGCTTCCGCTTCCTGCCATGCTTGCTGCCACCAGTCGCCAGCGGCAGTCCTCTGGCGGAGCGGGACATTCCCCCCGAAGCCCCGCATCCGCCAAAATCCCTGATCTGTATCAGGGGGTGGGCGAGTTGGGCATAATCGCACCCGCCGCGTCCATGCCGTCTTCAACGTCGTCGGCCAGACGATCCAGAGCAGCAGTGCCCAGGGCCACCGCCAGCGCGATGGCAATGCCGTATTCCACCAGTGTCACACCGCGCTCGTCGCTGCGCAGCTTGGACAGCATCGTTTTCAGATATGCAGTCATTTCAGTCTCCCATCAGATAAACGCCGGCACGCCGGCGGTTCATGCGGCTGCGGCACCGGGAGGTACCGGCCTGCATTGACTCTACCGGAGGCTGGAAGCGTGGCGCATCAGCCCGGAAGGCCAGAAACACACGTCAGGGGTGTATTAATTCCCGCAACTTCTGCAGCCGGAGCAAGTTGCCAGGCTGAGCAAAAAAACCCCGGCAGCGGCCGGGGCTTCTTACAGGTCCGCACAATGGGGCGTCAGTCTGCCGCCTTCACCGCGGCAATCACGATATCCAGTGCCCGGTCCAGATCTTCGCGGGAGATGGTCAGAGGCGGCGACAGGGTCAGGACACTGCCCTGGCTGATCTTGTAGCTGAGGCCGCCTTCAAGACAGGCGTAGTAGATCTGTTCTGCCTTGGCGATGCCGGGCTTCATGGTCTGCCGGTCCTCGACAATCTCCACCCCGAACATCAGCCCGCGGCCGCGGATATCACCGACAATGGACACTTGACCCAGTGCATCGCGCAGCCGCTCCAGCGCGTGGCGGCCCAGCTCGGCGGCGCGCTCCACAAGTCCCTCCTCCTCGAGGATCTGCAGCGTGGTCAGGGCCGCGCGGGCGGTCACCGGGTTCTTTTCGTGGGTGTAATGGCCGATGGCGAAATCGCCGCAAACATCCAGATCGCGCCGCGCCACGCAGGCAGCGATGGGCAGGATGCCGCCGCCCAGCGCTTTGCCCAGTGTCACGATGTCCGGCACGATCCCGTCATGCTGGAAAGAGAACATCTGCCCGGTCTTGCCCAGCCCAGTGGGGATTTCATCCAGGATCAGCAGCACCCCGTGACGGTCGCAGATCTCGCGCACCGATTTCCAGAACCCCGGCGGCGGCACGTTCGGCACCGCGCGCATCGCCTCTGCGATGAACGCGCAATAGTCGCCGTCGCGGCCCAGCACATAGTCAATCATCCGCGCGCATGCCTCTGCACTGGCCTCCAGCGATTTGTGGCCATAGGCGCAGTTTGACGGGCTGAAGGGAGCCACATGCTCCGTTCCCGGCAGCAAGGGGCCTGCGATATGGCTGCGGAAGGTGGCCTCTCCCCCGACCGAAGCGGCGCCGAAACCTGCGCCGTGGAACGCATCCCAGAAGCTGAGGGTCTTGAACCGTCCGGTGGCGGCGCGGGCGATCTTCAGTGCCACCTCATTGGCGTCGGAGCCGCCGGTGGTGAACAGGGTCTTGCCCAGATCGCCGGGGGTGATTGCCGCAAGTTTCTCTGCCAGTTCCACCGCTGGTTCATTGGTGAAACGGCGCGGCGCAAAGGGCAGGTCATCCAGCTGCTGCTTGATCGCGGCGACCAGCTTGGGGTGGCCATAGCCCAGGTGATGCACCGAGTTGCCGTGGAAATCCATGTACCGGCGGCCGTCCATGTCCTCGATCCAGATTCCCTCAGCCTTGGCGATGGTGCTGACGCAGGGGCTGGACAGGCTTTGATGCAGGAAGGCATTTGCGTCCCGCTCCAGCAGCGGCGCGGATCTGGGGCCGATGGAGGTCTTCAGCCAGGCTTTGCGGGCTTCGGATGTATTGGATTCACCTTCCGTATGGACGAGCATGGGCCGCCTCCGTGCAGGGGGTCAAAAGGGAGGGATGAAAAGGCCGGGGCCAGGTGGAGCCAGCCCCGGCGGGCCGGAGTTATTCCGGCCAGGGGAGTGAATAGGTCTTCACGTTGGTGAAGAATTTCATCGCCTCGATGACACCTTCCTTGACCCCGTTGCCACTGTCCTTAATGCCGCCGAAGGGGGACATCTCAATCCGGTAGCCGGGCTGTTCCCAGATGTTGCAGGTGCCGACGTCCAGTCCGTTGATATAGGCAATCGCCCGGTTCAGATCGTTGGTGCAGACGCCGGAGGACAGCCCGAATTCAGTGGAATTGGAGATCTTCATCACCTCCGCATCATCATCCGGAACGCGGACAATCGGGATCACCGGGCCAAATGTCTCCTCCATCACCAGTTCGCTGTTGTGCGGCACCTTGTCGACCACGATGGGCGGCAGCAGCGCGCCCTGGCGGGTCGGATGATAGAGGATCTCGGCGCCTTCCTCCGCGGCCTGCAGCACGCGGTTTTCAAACAGCTCCGCCGCCTTGTCGTGGATCACGCAGCCCAGCTCGGTATCCGGGTCCTGCGGGTCGCCGAATTTGATCTTCCGCGCCTTCTCCAGCACCATCGGCACAAAGCGGTCCGCAACGCTTTCCTGCACCAGGATGCGCTTGATCGCGGTGCAGCGCTGGCCCGAGTTGCCGGTGGCGCCTGCGACCGCAATGGTTGCCGCCTTTTCCAGATCGGCGTCGCTGAGATCATTCAGCACGATCAGCGGGTCGTTGCCGCCCAGTTCCAGCGCCTGCCGCTTGTAGACGCCTTTCTCGGCAATCATCTTGCCCACCGGCACGCCGCCGGTGAAGGTGATGATGTCGATGTTTTCATTGGTGATCATCTCGTCGCCGATGTCCTGCGGCCAGCCTGTAACCACCTGGAACATCTCCGGCGGCAGACCCGCTTCGTACAGGATGTCAGCCAATGCAATGCAGGTCAGCGGCGTCAGTTCCGTCGGCTTGCAAACCATGCAGTTGTTGGTCGCAATCGCGGGCGCAATCTTGTGGCTCACCATGTTCAAAGGGTGGTTGAACGGGGTGATTGCCGAGATCGCCTTCACCGGCTCTCGCTTAGTGAAGATCTTGCGCGCCTTGCCGTTGTGGGTCAGATCGCAGGAGAAAATCTCGCCATCGTCCTTCAGCGCTTCGGCAGCGGCAAACTGATAGACGTCCTGCGCACGCTTGGTCTCATAGATCGCGTGCTGGTGGCAGATGCCCAGCTCCAGCGTCAGCCATTTGGCCAGCCACTCGCGCTTTTCCCCGATCAGCTCCCCTGCCCGCTGCAGGATCTGGCTGCGCTCATAGCGGGTCAGCCTGGGCGTGTAGTTCGCGGCAATCTCAAACGCCTTGCGGGCGTGCTCGGCCTGCCCCGCCGGCACGTGGCCCACCACCTCGTTGGTGTAGGGGTAGAGAACCGGCACAGTCTCCTCGGTAAAGACCACCTCGCCGCCGATCCGCATGCCCTCGTTTCGGATTTCGATATCGCTCATCGCCTGATCCTTCATGGTTACAGCGCCGCCGCCTGCGCGGCATAGAAAAACGCATCAAAGTTGCGCAGCACCGGGCGTTCCGGCAGCGGCAGGACGCGGTTGCAGATGAAGGGTACCTCCTGTTCGGTCAGCCCGCCATGGCTGCGCAGCGGCTCATTAAGCGCCGCCAGATCATGGCGGTGCTCAGACGTGCCGATGCAAATATTCTCGCCCGAGACCAGGATGATATCGCCAATCCGGTCGGCGGGCAGTTCGAACCGGGCCACCGCCTCCTCGCGAGTCAGCAAATCGGTGATCGCGTCATAACCGGTCAGCCGTTCCATGATTTCCGAACGGTTCGCGCCTTCAGGCAGATAGCAGGTGGCAAAGGATCCAAGCGCGCCGTGGTGCACCACATAGGGATCGGTGATCGGCAGGATCACCCGCGCCTGGCCCTCACCCAGCCATTCATCCATCAGATCCTGCACATAGATCACGCTGGGGGAACCGTCGGCGTGGTGCTTGGGCTTCATGCCGTGGTCGGCGGTCACCACGATGGCGGCGCCCAGCGCGTCCAGCTCTGTCAGGTACTTGTCGAACATCTCGTAGAAGGCCTTGGCCTCTGCCTGGTCAGGGCTGTACTTGTGCTGCACATAGTCGGTGGTGGTCAGATACATCACATCCGGCGCCCATTCCTTCAGCAGCTTCACACCGGCGGCAAAGACAAACTCGCTCAGCTCTGCCGAATAGACTTCGGGCTGCGCCATGCCGAGCCACTCAGACGCCTTTTCCTGTCCGTGCTCGGCGGCTGTCGAGGTATCCGATTTT
Source organism: Paracoccaceae bacterium (assembly GCA_013373325.1). Lineage (GTDB taxonomy): Bacteria > Pseudomonadota > Alphaproteobacteria > Rhodobacterales > Rhodobacteraceae > Leisingera. The sequence goes on along the minus strand of JABXIA010000039.1, from coordinate 6,810 downwards.
TCAGCCGAGAAGCACTTGGCGCGGTCCTCATCAAACGCCAGGCCTGCACCCAGCAGCGCCCGCAGCTTGTCCTTGGCGGTGACCACGGCCACCCGCGCGCCGGCGTCATAAAAGGCCTTGAACACCGTGGGCGCGCGCAGGAAGCGCACGTCGTTCATCATCACTTCTTCGCCGGTGTCCGGGTCAATCAGGTAGTTTCCGCAGATCCCGTGCACCACCGGCGGGCGGCCGGTCGCAATCGACAGGTTATTGGGGTTGGTGAAGCTCGGCACCACCGAATGCGCCAGCCGGTCGGTGCCTTCCGCGCGCATCCGCTTGAGCGTGGGCATCAGACCGTCGGCAATTGCCTTGTCCAGATACTCCGGCTCGCAGCCGTCCAGGCAAATGGCAATCGCGCAGGTCTTGGGCACATCATAGGCGCGGCCGTTTGCAACGACGGGGGATTGAATGGTCATATCTTAAAGTCCTCTATGTCTCAGGCGGCCAGTTTGGCGCGCTCTTCAAGCGCCGCGGCGGGCGGGGCCGCGCTGGCGACGCCCATTTCTGCAAGCGTTTCCTTGGCGGCAGTCACAACCTGCCGCATCACATGTTCATCCATCTGCCCGATGCAGCCGACGCGGAAACTGTCCACAACGGTCAGCTTGCCCGGATAGATGATAAAGCCCTTCTCCTTCATCAGATCGTAGAAGCGGCCGAAGACGAAATTCGCATCCGCAGGGCAAAAGAATGTGACGATGATGGGCGACAGCCAGCGGTTCTGCAGCAGGGTCTCGAACCCCAGCTCGCGCATTCCGGCAACCATTACATCACGGTTGCGGGTGTAGCGGCCGCCGCGCCCCGCGACGCCGCCTTCAGCCTCGTGCCCCTTCAACGCTTCCAGGAAGGCCGCAACCACATGGGTCGGCGGGGTGAACCGCCACTGGCCGGTCTTTTCCATATGCGCCCATTGCGCATGCACATCCAGGGACAGCGAATGGCTGTTGCCCTTGGCCGCCTCAAGTTCCTCTTTGCGGGCAATGACAAAGCCAAAGCCCGGCACCCCTTCGATGCATTTGTTGGCAGAGGAGACCATCGCCTCATAGCGGATCTGCGACGGCTGCAGTTCAATCGCGCCAAAGGCCGACATCGAGTCGATCAGCAATTTGCGGCCCGCGGCGTAAACAGCCTCGGAAATCTCCTCCACCGGGTTCAGAATGCCGGAGGAGGTCTCGCAGTGGATTGCCACCACATGGGTGATTGACGGATCTTCCGCCAGTATCTGCGCCACCTCATCACCGCGCGGCGGCAGGTAGTCGCCCTTGTCCAACAGCTGATAGTCGCGGCCCAGGTATTGCAGCGTCTGCGCCGAGCGCAGCCCGTAGGCGCCATTGGCCAGCACCAGCGCCTTGCCGTCCCGCGGCACAAAGGACGCCAGCATCGCCTCAACCGCAAAGCTGCCGGAGCCCTGCATCGGCACGCAGTCGAATGCGCCGGCGCCCTCACCCAGCAATGCCAGCAGGCGGCTGCGCATGTCGCGGGTCATGGCGCGGAAGTCGTCGTCCCAGCTGCCCCAGTCCCGCAGCATGGCCTGTTTGACCTCATAGGATGTTGTCAGCGGACCGGGGGTCAGAAGGTACGGTTCACCCAGAAACGGCGGGTCAATCTGCGGTGCGGAAGCGGTCATTGCCTGTCTCCAAAGCATGGTTCGAGAGCATGATTGCGCCAGCTCAATTCATATGTAAAATTGCAAAAAACAATTCAATGATAGGCTGGGCCTATGCAATTTCACAGGAACCCCTCATGCGTCATTCTCAGCTCAAGGCCTTCCACCACGTGGCCCTTCTGGGCGGCTTTTCCCGCGCCGCAGAGGCACTGCACCTGACCCAGCCCGCGGTTTCGGAACAGGTGCGCAAGCTGGAGCAGGACCACGACGTGCTGCTGTTCCGGCGCGAGAAGAAACGGGTATTCCTGACAGCCGCGGGGGAAGAACTGCTTCACATGACCAAGCAGTACTTCGAGGTGGAAAGCCGGATCGGCGACTACCTGTCGGCAACCCGCGCCGCAGTTGAGGGGGAGTTGCGCATTATCGCAGACTCCGCCCAGCACATGACCGGTTTCCTGGGGCCGTTCCAGAAGCGTTACCCGAATGTGGTTATTTCACTGCGCGCCGGGAACACGGGCGAAATCATTGATGAACTGCGCGACTACAATGCCGAAATCGGGGTGGCCGGCAGCCTGTCCCCGGGCAAGGACATGAGTGTTCTGAACCTTGGCGCCACCGGCATCGTTGCCTTTGCCGCGCGCGGCCTGCTGATGGCCTCGCAGGCGGACCTGTCGTTCCAGGAGCTGGCACAGCTGCCGCTGGTGTTCCGCGAGGAGGGCTCAAAGACCCGTGAGAAAGTCGAGACCGCCGCGCGTGAACAGGGCATCCGGCTGAAGCCTGCAATTGTCGCCGAAGGGCGCGAAGCCGTGCGTGAGCTTGTGGCCTCCGGCGCGGGTATCGGTTTTGTCTCCGAGGCGGAATTCGGCCATGACGACCGTCTGGTCAAATACAGCCTGCGCGATGCCGAACTCACGATGAGCGAAAGCATCATCTATCTCACACAGCGGCGCGACGTCCGCGTGATCCGCGCCTTCATGGATTTTGCCAAAGGCATTCAGGCGAAATGAGGCGCTGCGGGAAAGTCGCGCAAAAGTTTAGCCGCCGCAGGTCCAGGCCCGGCGCGGCAGAGACACAGGCAGGCACTGATTAAATTTTTCCATTCAGCTGGTTCATTGTTTCTCAATGCTTGCTTTTCAGAATAGAAATTCAGTCCTAGTCTGCGGCAAAGGCCGCAAGGACTTCCCGGAACCTCACTTCAGGCGCTCAATGACCAAGCAGCGTGTTACGCGTAAATACCTCCGTCTGCGCAGCGGTATCGCCCTGGCGATCCTGCTGGCAGCCGCTGTGGCTGCATTCTGCGTCACCCTCTCCGGTCAAAGAAGCGTGGCCCGGCGGGCCGAGAACACCAGGGTACTCGACCAGCTCCTTGTTTCCCTGTCCGAAATGTCGCTGGCCTTCGACGAACTGAAGAATGATCCGGGCAGCCAGAAAGCGCTGATTGCGCGCGGACGCATCCGGCGGAGCGCAAGGCCCGCAGCCGACTCGCTTGCCAGCCTCACCGGTGCCGGCGCGCTTTCAGCGTTCTCGCCGCAAGCGCAGGAAATCCTGTCGCAGCCGGCGCTGAACCCCATTACCGAGCTGGAGGACATCCTGCTGCTGACAGAGCTGCTCACGGATCCCGCCGCCAGCCGGGAGGCAGCTGCGGATGTAAAAGCCGCGGCACTGGCCTCCGACTTGTCCAGGCGGCTGCTGACCATTCTCATGAAAGTGAAGGAAGCCGAAGCCCAGACCAGCCGCATAGCCGCGCAAACCCAGCTCCTCTATGCGCTGGCGGCCGTGATAATCGGCGCGATCGGTGTTTTTGTTGCGGCCCGTTTCGTGCATCTGCCGATGGAACGCTTCATCATCAGTGCGCAGTCGGAAATCGAGGCCAGCCGCCGCAAGGCAGAAGCCGCCTCTGAGGCGAAGTCCGTCTTCCTGGCGACAATGAGCCACGAAATCCGGACCCCTCTGAACGGGGTGCTGGGCCTGGCGGAGCTGCTGAACGACACCGACCTGGACGACCAGCAGCGGCATATGATCCGCATGATGATCGTCAGCGGCAACTCCCTGCTGTGCATCATCAACGATGTCCTGGACCTGTCCAAAGCCGAGGCCGGCAAACTGGAAATGGAAGCCGAAGCCTTTAATGTCCGCGCCACTTGCCTTGAGGTGATTGACCTTTTCTCTGCACGGGCGCAGAGCGCAAAGATCGGGCTGCATTTCGAAGCGGCCCCAGAGGTCAGCAACTGGCATGTGCAAGGATACGGCACCGCGATCCGCCAGATCGTTGTCAACCTGATCAGCAATGCGCTGAAGTTCACCGAAAACGGAACTGTCGAGGTCAAGCTGCTGGAGTTGCCGCCAGCCCGCGGCGGGGACAGGATGATCCGCATAGCGGTGCGCGATACCGGCATCGGGATACCGCCGGAAGCTCAGGAACGGATTTTTGAGCAATTCGCCCAGGCCGATGCAACCACCACCACGCGGTTTGGCGGCACCGGCCTGGGCCTTGCTATTGTCAAGAACCTCACCCAGGCGATTGGCGGCACGATTGCGCTTCGCAGCGCCGAAGGCCAAGGCGCCGAATTCACGGTGGATTTTCCCGCCGGGAATGTGCCGCCGCCGGCTGCGGTTTTCCGGCCTGAACCCGTCAATGCGACGTTCAGCAAGAAGGTGCTGGTCGCCGATGACAACCGGGTCAACCAGATGGTCGCGGGCAAGATGCTGGAGCGGCTGGGATGCACCGTTATCACAGCAGGAAACGGGTTCGAGGCAGTGGAACTGACACAAAGCTGGGCGCCTGACCTTGTGCTGATGGATGTCCGGATGCCGGAAATGGACGGGCTCGAAGCCACCCGGGCGATCCGGGCTGCAGAGCAGGAGCAGGGATCGGCGCCGGTCCCGGTCATCGGCCTGTCCGCCAATGCGATGAGCGAGCAGCGTGAAGAAGGCCTGGCCGCGGGAATGAATGATTATCTCGCGAAACCCGTCAACAAGGCGGCAATTGCCGCCGCCCTGACGCGCCTTTGGCCGGATGAGGCTGGAACAAGCAGCAAGGGAAGCTCGAAATGCGCCTGAAACCGTTGATTGCCGCAGCCATCACCTCTGCCTCCCTGCTTGCGCTGCCAGCGGCGGCGGATCCCGGCCAGGTCTGGCTCTACAATTGGAGCGGCTACATGGATCCGGACACCCTTGCCGCGTTCCAGGACGCCACCGGCACTGCGGTCGTGCTGGACACCTATGGCGATGCCGATGAAGCCGAAGCCCGGCTGCTTGCCCGCGGCACCGGTTATGACCTGGCGATCGTGGCGTCTGAAACGGTCGGCCGACTGGCGGACGCCGGAGCAATCAGTAAATTCAGCCTGCCGGCCGTGCCAAACGCAGCAGGGCTCGACACAGAGCTGATGCAGATCCTGCTGGCCTCCCTGCCGCAGGCAGAAGGCTACGCTCTACCCTATCTCTGGGGGACAACCGGCCTCGCCTATGACCGCGACGCGGTGCAGGAGCGCCTGCCCGGCGCGCCGCTCGACAGCTGGGCGCTGGTGTTTGACCCGGAAAATGCCAGCAAGCTTGCCGATTGCGGCATATCCATCGTCAATTCGGTGGAGGAGGTTCTGGCCGCCGCACTGGTCTATCTTGGTCTGGATCCGCAGTCCCAATCAGAACAGGATATTGAGGCCGCCTTCAGCCTGCTGTCCGCCATCGCGCCTTATGTCCGGTCGTTTGATTCCTACCAGTATGATGCGCTGATGGACGGCGACGTGTGCCTGGCCATCGCCTGGAGCACGGCTGGCCTGGCGCCGCAGATGGAAGATGAAAACAGCAGCTATCAGTATGTCATTCCCAGGGAAGGCTCCAACTTGTGGGGCGATCTCTTTGTTGTCCCAAGCGATGCCGGTGATCCGGAGGGCGCGCACCGGCTGGTGAACCATGTTTTGCAGCCGTCGGAAATGGCACGCGCAACCGTCTTCAACAACGCCACAAACAGTGTGCCCGCTGCCCGCCAGCAGATCCGCGACCCCGGATATGCAATCCCCGCACTAACCCTGCCGCCAGAACTGCGGAAGAAACTGTTTGTTGTGAAACCCCGGACTGGAGAGGAAAAGCAGAGTCTCGACCGCCGCTGGAGGCTGCTGCAAATCGGGCTCTAACAGCATCGCGGTTCCAAGCTGGACGTGTCGCGCTTTGATGCCGCCCCAGGTGCTCTTCCCGGCCACTTTCCGTTCGAAGGCGGCCGGGCTTTTCCGCCCCGATGCCAAGCATTTCTGACCCAGAACGAACCTTCCGCCCAAGTTGCTTGGGGTGATTCCACTGCGGACAGATCATTGTCTTGGCGCATTAGATGGGTACTCTTCACGCAGATTGTTTGCGGAGGCTGTATTGCCGGAGAAAAATTCTTCTATCGAGGTGGATGTTGAAGACCTCGCCCAGCGTTTCAGGAAAGAGCTGGAGGTTATAACCAAGCACCAATTGAACTTTTCGACAATAAACGTGCTGCTATTCTCATATGGGCAGCTTCGGCAGTTGGGTGAGCAGTTTGCCAGCAACCCAAATCAGGTGCCTCCAGGGGAAATGTTGCTCGCTCATGAGGCACTTACGACGAGCGTGGTAGCGTCGTATGGGCGCTTGTTCACAATGGGTAAAGGGACGACAAAGCTTGATCCCAATAAAATTCCTGCGGAGCACAAGGCTGCTCACGACGAACTTATGGGGCTTCGTCATGATCGGTATGCCCACAATGGTAGCCATGTAACTACAACTACAACAGTAGCGCTCTCTGTAGAAAATGGGGCAGTGATTGTACGGCCAGAGCAAACCGCCGGCATCTACATAGGAGGAGCGGATTCGTGGGAACCTTTGTTTCTTTGGATCAATAGGCACCTTGTTGAAAACATCCACAACTACCTTACCGACCTCTCGCGCAAGTCAGGTATCGAGTGGAAGATGAATGAAGGGCCTGCACCCTCGTGGATGGATGCGCTGTTCGATGCCGATACGAAAGAAAATGGATCAAAGGGCGAACAGTCAATTTCAACTGACGTTTGACCCTGGCCGCAGGGTGAACCCTCTAGTCGATCTGGGTCGGCAACCTGACGGGAAGGCCAGTTTTGCTTGGCATTCGACAAGTCGGAAAGTGGCGGACCGAGGAGGATTCGAACCCCCCACCCCTTGATTCGTAGTCAAGT
>JABXIA010000287.1 GCA_013373325.1 Paracoccaceae bacterium | reverse complement strand
CTGGGCGATTTTTCGGGCCGCGCCGCCAAGGGGCAGTTCGAGACCGGCGATGCGCTGGCGGCGCGCAAGGCGGTGCTGCTGGACCCGGATACGGTTGAGGACGTGATCGGGAGCTTTGCCACCGAGCTGGTGTTGCCGATCGGCAAGGACGGGGCGGGCATTGCGGTAAAGCTGGAGGATCTGGACGGGCTGCACCCGGATGAGCTGTATGAAAACGTCGGGCTGTTCTCGGAACTGGTCGGTTTGCGCAAGCAGCTGCAGAGCGGTGCGACGGCGGACCATGCGGCGAACACGCTGAAGGCCTGGGCAGAGAAACATGGCACCAAGGCACGGGCGCCGAAGCGGACTTCAGCCGGAAACTCGGTGCCGGCGGACAAGCGCCTGAGCGCCTTCCAGCAGTTGATCGGGGACACCGGCAACACGCTGCGCGAGGCCTCGCCGGTGGAGGAGCTGCTGGCCCGCGTCGTGGGGCCGCACATCCGGGCGCTGCCGGACCCGCAAGTGGCCGAGATGCAGAAGGCGGTGGACGAGGCATTGTCCGATGCGATGCGGCTGGTGCTGCATCATCCGGAGTTCCAGTCGGTCGAGGCGCAGTGGCGTTCGCTGGATCTGATGGCGCGCTCGATCGAGGCGGACGATACGCTGGATGTGATGCTCTATGACATCTCGGCAGAGGAGCTGGCCGCGGACCTGGCCGCCGAGGACGACCTGTCCAAGACCGGACTGGTGCGGCTGCTGACAGAGGAGCCGCTGGACGAGGAGAACGGGCGCGGCGGCTATTCGGCGCTTATCGGGATGTATCAGTTCGAGGAAACCCCGCCGCATGCAGAGCTTCTGGGCCGGATCGCACGGGTCGCGGCGCATGTGGATGCGCCGTTCTTTGCGTCCATATCGCCGGAATTTCTGAAAACGCCCAAGGCGGAACGGCCCAAGCTGGTGGCTGAGGCCTGGACCACGCTGCAGGGCATGGCGGAGGCCGGCCATCTGGGGCTGGCCAGCCCGCGGTTCCTGCTGCGCCGTCCCTATGGCGAGAAAACCGATCCGTGCTATGAGTTTGATTTTGAGGAGTTTACTGAAACGGAAGGTCTGCGCGGCATGCTCTGGGCCAATCCGGTGGTGCTGGTTGCGATTTTGCTCGGGCGCTCCTTCAAGGAAAACGGGCCATCGTTGCAGCTGGGGAAAATTATGTCTCTGGGCGGGATGCCCTATCATTATGTGAACGACAAATTCGGCGACCAGGTGGCGTTGCCCTGCACTGAGCGCAATATTGATCTGGACAAGATCGCTCTGGCACAGGAACGCGGGTTCATGGCGGTGAGCGCGGTAAAGGGGCGGGATGAGGTGCGGCTGACCTCTTTCAACTCGCTCAAAGGCAGTGAAATCCTGGGGCCCTGGACCGGATTGCCGGCGCCTGAGCCTTCGCCGCCGGACCCGCGCGGGCTGCCGAAGCCCAAGCCGTCTGCAGGGGGCGGCGATGAAGACGAAGACCTGGATCTTGATTTGGATTTGGGCGGAGACGATGAGGACGATCTCGGCCTGGATGATCTTGATTTCGGAGGCGATGACGGGGATGACGATGGCCTCGGGGATCTGGATGACTTGCTGTCGTCGTTCGGGGATGACGATGACAGTGACGGTGGGGATGATGATATGGATGCGGACCTCGCCGCGCTTTTGGATGATTTGTGATGCGAATGTTTGAGAACACTGCCGGCGATTACCGGCCCCGTTCCCGTCGCGGAAAGGAGGAGACATGGTTGTAAGCAAGGGCCATGAGAACGACCTCGCCTGGATGTCGGGGACATATTCCACCGACGGCCTGATGATGAGCCGGGCGATTGTGCGCGAGGGGTTGAGCAAGCTTACCGAGACCACGATCGAGTTTGCGGCGACCAAGAAGCAACCAAATCTTCAGGATCTGGTCGGCAAGCAAATGAACGTGCATGTGATGCGCCAGCAGACGGAGCATCAATTCAACGGCATGTGCGTCTCGGTCGAGTATCTGGGGTTCCGCAACGGTTATGAGATGTATGTGGCCGAAGTGCGGCCCTGGTTCTGGATGCTGACCCGGACCGCGGATCTGCGGGTGTTTCAGGAGAAGACCACGGTTGAGATCATCAAGGAGGTGTTCAATGACCATGGGTTCAGCGACTTCTCGGATAAGCTGAGCGAGACCTATGAGAAGCGTGAGTATTGCCTGCAATACCGTGAGAGCGATCACGATTTTCTGTGCCGGCTGATGGAGGAAGAAGGGATTTACTTCTACTTCGACAGCGTCGCTGGCGATACCGCAGTTGAAAAGCTGGTGCTGTGCGATGGTGTCAGCGCCCACAGCCCGATCAAGGGCGGCTCCGATATTGAGTTCCATGCCCGCGACGACAGCGACCGGCGGCGCGAGGAGCATATCTCGGAGTGGGCCAAGGATGAGCGCATCACCCGCGGCAAGGTCACGCTGAATGACTTTGATTTCCTGACACCTTCGGCGGACCTGAAGGCGGCATCGTCGATCCCGAAAGGCAAGCATTCTTTCAAGGACTATGAGGTCTACGACTATCAGGGCCACTACCGGAAGAATTCGGGCCTGGGCAACAAGCTGGCGCGGGTGCGGATGGAAGCGGAAGCAATCAAGCATATCACCTGGCGCGGCGCCTCCAGCGTGGCGACGCTGGGCACCGGCAGCACCTTCAAACTGAAGAAACACCCGGTGGCGGAGAACAATAAGGAATACCTCGTCATCAATGCTGAGCATCACGTCAAGGTGGCCTGGGATTACGGCGAGCGCGAAAGCCAGAAAACCCAGCAGATCGCAACCAAAGGCGCCATGCGGCGCGACCTGAAGGCGCGCAACATGGATGTTCCGGAGGAGATGGAGCATGACGTCTATGCATCAACCTTCAGCGCGATCCTGAAATCCGACCAGTACCGGGCACCGCTGGTGACGCCCTGGCCCGAAGTGCAGGGGTTGCAGACCGCCACGGTTGTCGGGCCCAGCGGCGAGGAAATCCACACCGATGTGCACGGGCGCATCAAGATCCAGTTCCATTGGGACAGGGAAGGGAAAAAGAACGAGACGTCCTCTTGCTTTGTGCGGGTGGTGACGCCCTGGTCCGGCAAGAACTGGGGCATGGTTGCGGTGCCGCGCATTGGCCAGGAAGTGGTGGTCCAGTTCGAGGACGGCAACCCGGACCGGCCGATCTGCACCGGCATGCTTTATAATGCTGAAACCATGCCGCCCTATACCTACCCCGACGATCAGACACAGCTGGGGATCAAGACCAATTCGTCAAAGGGCGGGGGCGGCTATAACGAGCTGATGTTCGACGACAAGAAGGACAGCGAGCTGATGCGGGTGCAGGCGGAGAAGGATCACCAGATGCTGGTCAAGGACCGCTCGACGGTGACGGTTGGCCTGGATGCGCCATCGCCGGAAGTGACCTCGGCTGATGAGAAAAGCTATGTTCTGACGGTTGAGCAGCACGTCACTGAAACCGTGAACAAGGGCGACCGCACCGAGACCGTGAAGACCGGCAACATGACGGTGGATGTGGAAAAGGGCAACCTGGCCGAAACCATCGACAAGGGCAATGTGACGCTAGACATCAACACCGGCAACCTGACCGAAACCATTGCCAAGGGGAACCATTCGGAAACCGTGTCGCTGGGCAATCTGACCGTGGATGTGACTGCGGGCAAAATCGCGATGAGCGCGGGGCAGGAGATCAAGCTGACCGTGGGTGCTTCCGAAGTCAAAATCGACAACTCAGGCGTGTCTATCAAGGGGCCGATGATCAAGATCGAAGGCTCCGGGATGGTTGAGGCCAAAGCGCCGATGACCACCGTCAAAGGCGAGGCCATGCTGACCCTGAAGGGCGGCCTCACGATGATCAACTAGGCGGGTGCAGATGTCGGCAAGATTTGAAAAGCTGGTGAAAATGCCTGCTGACCCGGTAGCGAAGCTGCTGTCGCGGGCAAATGTCATCTTGAAAACCCCGCTGGAGGCGCCGCCTACGGCGCAGGCAGGGGCTGTGCTGGAGGAGCTGGACCGCAAAGGCGCTCTGGTTGATCTGCTGCGCACCCTGGCGGTGCTGCTGCCCCCGCGGGAGCGGGTGTGGTGGGCCTGTCTGGCCGCGCGGGACTATATCGGACCGCGCTCGGACAAGGACCCGGCCTCGCTGACCGCGTCGGAGGCCTGGGTGTTCGAGCCCAGCGAGGAAAACCGCGACAAGGCGCGGATCACCCTGGATCATGCTTATGTGGATGATGACACGGTGAATTGCGCGCTGGCGGTGCTGTATGCGGCGGGAACGCTGGGACCCGGAGAATTGAATCAATATCCTGCCCCGGCAGGGGCCTCTGAGGCGGCTGCCTTTGCCATGAATATGGTGGCCTTGGGTCAATTGTCTGATAAGTTTGAAGAACACGGCGCCGTTCTGATCGAGCGGGCGCTGGATATTGCGCGCGGCGGCAAGGGGCAGGTGATCGAAGTCCCGCTGCAGGCTGCGCACGACTGAATGGGAGGATGAACAGATGGGAATGCCACAGGCCCGGGTGACGGATCTGCATGCCTGCATGCTGCCCTCCACCCCGCCGCCGCCGGTGCTGCCGGTGCCGACGCCGATTCTGCCGCCTTGTGCGGTCACTGTGCTGGTGGCCAAGCTGCCGGCCGCGCGGCTGAGCGACATGTGCACCGCGGCACCATCGCCGCACCCGATCATCAAGGGGTCGGCAACTGTGCTGATCAACAACCTGCCTGCCGCGCGCATCCTCGACAGCACGGCCTGCGGCGGCATGGTTGCCAAGGGTGAAGTCACCGTTCTGGTGGGAGGATAAGCCCAGGCATGGGAGTGACACTGAAATTCCAGAGCTCGGGTGCGATGCCCGGCGATGCGGCCCCTGTTCCGATGCGGGGGCCGAGCCTCACCGTGGGGCGCGGCGCGAGCTGTGATCTGGTGCTGCCGGATCCGGACCAGATGCTGTCGCGCAACCATTGTGTGATCGAGGATCACAATGGCAATGTGGTGGTGGTGGACCTCAGCTCCAACGGCACCTTTCTGAACTATTCCAAGATCCCGCTGGGCCGCACCCCGACACCTCTGAACAATGGCGATGTTCTGTGTGTCGGCAATTATGAGCTGGTGGTGGAAATCCGCGATGATCTGGCGGATGTGGGCGACATGATTGCAGCGCCTGCGGCACAAGGGCCTGCCTCGCACGGGAATGCGGCCAATGCACCTGATCCGCTGCAATTGCTGGAGGATGCCGGGCCGGGCGGTGATTTCCTGGACGATCTCTTGGGCGAGGGGCCGAAGGGGCCTGCGCAGTTCAGTCCGGTGGACCCGATCGACGAGTTGCTGCCGCCGTTGGGCGAAGAAGAAGATCCGTTCTTCCAGAAGGCCAGCGACGGGCGGGAAGGGGAGGGGGCGAGCCTGCCCAACCATAACCCGACCGCCTCGGACGGGTTTGCTGCGCCTGCGTCGCAGTCCAGCCTGATCCCGGACGATTGGGATGATGATTTCCTGTCCGGCATCGGTGAGCCGGATGTCCCCGCGCCTCAGCCGGATCCGCAGCCTGTGCCGCCGCCGCCAGCAGAGGTGCCGCCTTCGGCCCCGCCGCAAGAGGCCCCGCCTGCGCCGCCGCAGGAAATTCCGCAGCAGCAGGACAGCGGCGAAATGACCGTCGCGCCAGCCGCCCCGGCGTCCTCGGAAGCATCGCAAGAGGCGGTCGAGGCCTTTCTCAAGGGCGTTGGCGCGGAAGCAAGTCTTGATCCCGCGGACCACGCCAGCACCATGGCGCGGATGGGCCGGGTGATGAAGACGCTGGTCACGGGCCTGCGTGAAATTCTGATGACGCGGACCTCAATCAAATCCGAGTTCCGCATTGAGCAGACGATGATTTCTGCCGGCGGAAACAACCCGCTGAAATTCTCGATCACGCCGGAACAAGCCATCGAGGCGATGGTGCGCCCGGCGACCAAGGGCTACCTGTCGCCTGAGACTGCCGCCGAAGAGGCGCTGCGGGATATCAAGGCGCATGAAGTGGCGATGGTCACCGGCATGGAGGCAGCGCTGAAAGGCGTGCTGAAGCGCCTCGATCCCAAGGCGCTGGAAAGCCAGATCGAGACCAAGGGCGGCTTCAGCGGCCTCTTGCGCGGCAAGAAAGCGCAGTATTGGGACGTCTACGAGCAGCTTTATGCGGAGATTTCCGACCAGGCTGAGAATGATTTTCACGACCTGTTCAGCCGCGAATTCGCGCGGGCCTACAAGGACCAGCTGGACAGGCTGAAGGAATGACCGGCACCGCGCCCCGTGCGCGTGCCCGCAAGTAAGAGGAGATCCCGGTGTCCTGGGACAGCAAGGTACTTTGGACGGAGGGGCTGTTTCTGCAGCCGCACCATTTCCAGCAGTCCGACCGTTACAACGAAGCGCTGGTGGCCGGGCTGGCGCGGCGGCTCAGCCCCTATGCCTGGGGTGTGAACGGGCTGGAGATCGACCATGAGGCGCTGAAGATCGGCCAGTTTGCGGTGAAATCCTGCGAGGGGCTCACCCATGACGGCACCGTGTTCCGGGTGCCGATGGCCGACCCGCATCCGCCGGCGATGGAAGTGCCGACCACCGTCAAGGACTGCATCGTCTACCTGACCGTGCCGCAGCGCCGGCAGGGGGCGACCGAGGTGGATCTGAGCGGCGCGGAACGCTCGGCCAGCCGCCTGCGCCCGGACAAGGTGGAAGTGACCGACGTGACCTCGACCGAGCGCAAGCCGGTGGAACTGGACGTGGGCAAGATGCGCCTGCAGTTCGCGCTGGAGGTGGATGATCTGGCCGACCTGCTGGCGGTCCCCGTGGCGCGTATTATCGAGGTGCGCCCGGACAAGGAGATCGTGCTGGATCAGGCCTTTATCCCGTCCTGCCTTGACGTGCGGGCCGCGCCTGCACTCAGCGGGTTCCTGCGGGAGCTTGAAGGGCTTCTGGCGCACCGGATGGAGGCGCTGGCGGGCCGCCTGTCCGAAGCGGGCGGCGCCCGTGGTGTGGCGGATGTGTCGGACTTCATGCTGCTGGCGGTGGTGAACCGGATGCTGCCGCAGGTGCGCCACCTGCGCAACATCGAGAACCTGCACCCGGAACGGCTGTTCACCGCCTGCGCCGGGATGGCGGGGGAGCTGTCGGTGTTCATGTCGACGGAAAAACAGGCGCCGGAATTTCCGCCTTATACCCACGACAATCTGGTCGACTGCTTCGCGCCAGTGATCCGGGTGCTGCGCCAGTACCTGAGCTCGGTGCTGGAGCAGACCGCGATCCCGATCAAACTGGAGGCGCGCAAATACGGCATCTCGGTGGGGGTCATTGCCGACCGCAAGCTTTTGGGCAATGCGGGTTTTGTGCTGGCGGTCAGCGCCGACATTCCGGCCGAGGATGTGCGCAAGCATTTCTCCGGCCAGGCCAAGATCGGCCCCGTGGAGGAAATCCGCCAGCTGGTGAATTCGGCCCTGCCGGGGATCACCCTGCGGCCCCTGCCGGTGGCGCCGCGGCAGATCCCCTATCATTCCGGTGTGGTCTATTTCGAGATGGATGCAGACAGCCCCTATTGGCGCAAGATGACCACCTCAGGCGGCATCGCGGTGCATGTGTCGGGACAGTATCCGGGGCTCAAGATGGAGCTTTGGGCGATCCGTAATGCATAAGGGAAGGCGCTGAAATGGCTGATTATGACGATCCCTTTGCTGAACCGGGGGATACCGACAAGACGGTAATCAAGCCGAACCCGGGCGGGCGGCGCACAGCCGCGCCGATGCAGCAGCCCGAGGTGCCGCAGCAGACCCAGCCGGTGCCGGACCAGGCCGCGGAACCGGCTCTGGATGCCTATGGGGTGCCGCAGGCGGCGGCGCCGAAACCGCAGGCCGCGGCGGGCGGGGCCAAGGCGCCGAAGATGGCGCTGACGGGAATGAACCAGCTAACGGCCTGTGCCTCGACCCTGTTTGCGCTGATCTCCCGCATCCGAAACCGGGCCCAGCACATGGACCCGGACGGGCTGCGCAAAAACGTGGTGGCTGAGGTGCGCGCGTTTGAGAACCGCGCCCTGCAGGCAGGCATTGCCGCGCAGACGGTGAAGGTTGCGCGTTACGCGCTGTGCGCGACGCTGGACGATGTGGTGCTGAACACACCCTGGGGCGGCCAGTCCGCCTGGGGGCTGCAGTCGATGGTGGCGACCTTCCACCGCGAGGTGGTGGGCGGCGACCGGTTTTACGACCTGCTGGCACGGCTTGAGAAAGAGCCGGGCAACAATATCGACATGCTCGAGTTCCTGTACATGTGTCTGTCGCTGGGGTTCGAGGGCCGTCTGCGGGTGGAGCAGGGCGGTTCGGAGAAGCACCTGCAGATCCGCGGCGCGCTGGCCCGGATCATCCGCAACCAGCGCGGTCCGGTTGAGCGCGATCTGTCGCCGCATTGGGAAGGCATCGTCAAACCGTTCAAGGCGCTGTCGGTCTGGCGGCTGGTGTGGATCACCATGGCGGCGACCTGTGCCATTCTGGCGCTGCAGTTCCTGGGCCTCAGCTGGATGCTGTCGAATCAGACCGAAAACGTGGTTGGTCAGCTGACTATCGTGGACAGCGGCCCCAAAGCTGAGCTGGAGCGGCGCGCACCGCCGCCGCCGCCGCCGCCATTGGCGCCGACCACTGAGGAACAGGTCGCCAAGGTTTCCGGTTTCCTGGAACCTGAGATCAAGGAAGGCATCGTGCAGGTCTTCCAGAAGGGCAATACGCTCATCATCCGGCTGACCGGTTCCGGCATGTTCGGTTCCGGCTCGGATCAGCTGAGCAAGGCGTTCCGCAATCCGGTGAACCGGGTGGCCGAGGCGCTGAATGACGAAAAGGGCAAGATCATCGTGGCAGGGCATTCCGACAACGTGCCGATTCGCTCCTCCCGGTTCCCGTCCAACATGGCGCTGTCGCTGGCGCGGGCGAAATCGGTGATGGCGGGCATGGCCGCTGTGATGAAGGATCCGGACCGGCTGTCGGCGGAAGGCCGCGCCGACAAGGAACCGATTGCAGACAACAGCACCCGCGCCGGGCGGGCCAAGAACCGCAGAATCGAAATCCTGCTGGTTCAGGAGGTTGAAGGATGATCCGCCGTTATATCTTTCCCCTGTTCCGGTCGATCTACACCATCCTGCTGATTTTGGCAGCGGTGCTGTCGGCCTGCGTGTGGTATTTCGCGCCGTTCATCGGCACAGACAGCTGGCGCCCGTTTGACGGCGTGATGGCGCGGCTGATCGCCATCGGGGTGATCTTCCTTTTGTATTTCATCATCATCGGCATCATTTTCTGGCGGCGGCGCCGCAAAGACAAGGAGATGACCGAGGAGATGGCGGAGGCTGTCGACACCTCGGAAGATGATGTCTTGTCCGAGGAAATCGGCGAGCTGCGCGGCAAGTTCAAGGACGCGATGAAGGAGCTGCGCAAGTCCAAGGGCGGCCGGCGGCATCTGAACGATCTGCCATGGTACATCATGATCGGCCCGCCGGGCGCCGGTAAGACCACTGCCATTGTGAACTCAGGCCTGCAGTTTCCCCTGGCCGAGAAGTTGGGCAAGGCCGCCATTGGCGGCGTTGGCGGCACCCGCAATTGCGACTGGTGGTTCACCAATGAGGCGGTGCTGATCGACACCGCCGGGCGCTATACCACGCAGGAAAGCGATGCCGAGGCGGATAACGCCGCCTGGCTGGGGTTCCTGGGGCTGCTGAAGAAGTACCGCAAGCGGCAGCCGATCAACGGCGCGATCATTGCGATCTCGCTGTCTGACCTGTCCTTGCAGGATGAAATCACCCAGAAAAGCCACGCCGCTGCCGTGCGCCGCCGCCTGGCGGAGCTGCGCGAGAAACTGGGCGTGCGTTTCCCGGTCTATGTGCTGTTCACCAAGGCCGACCTGATTGCCGGCTTCCAGGAATTCCATGATTCCTTGGGCAAGGAGGACCGCGAGCAGGTCTGGGGCTTCACCCTGCCGCTGCCCAAGGGCAAGAAGGAACAGCCGCCGATTGCCGGGTTTGACGAGGAATTCGGCCTGCTGCTGGGGCAGATCAACGCGCAGCTGCTGGAGAAGATGCAGACCGAGACCGACCACCAGCGCCGGGCGCTGATTGCCGGGTTCCCGGCGCAGGTCGCCTCGATGCGTGCAGTGGCGCGGGAGTTCCTGATGGAGGTGTTCCAGGACAACCGCTATGAGCAGCGCCAGATGCTGCGCGGGGTCTATTTCACCTCAGGCACCCAGGAAGGCACGCCGATTGACCGGCTGATGCTGGGTATGGCGCAGACCTTTGGTATCGGGCGCCAGGCGATCGGCACGGGGCAGGGGACCGGCAGAAGCTTCTTCCTGACCCGTCTGTTCGAAAGCGTGATGTTCCCGGAAGCGGGGCTGGTGTCCGCCGATGACAAGGTGGAGCGCCGGTACCGCTGGACCCGACGGATTGCGATCACTGCCACCGTGCTGGTGGCGATTGCGATGGGGGCGCTTTGGGTGCGGTCATACCTCAAGAACACAGACCTTATTGCCCAGGCTGAGGGTCAGGTCGCGGCCTATCAGGCTGCAGCGGCGGAGCTGCCGCCAAGCCCGGTTGGCGATACCGATCTGGTGCCGGTGGCGGCTGCCCTGAATAACCTGCGCGACATGCCGGGCAACCCCGTGCTGTCCGACCCGGAGCCTGAGGGGGCCATGACCTATGGGTTGTATCAGGGCGAGGTGATCGGCACCCAGGCGGCGCAGACCTACCGCGGGGCGCTGAACCGGCGTTTGCTGCCGCGCCTGCTGGTGCGGCTGGAGCAGCAGATCGAGGGGAATATGAACAACCCCGATACGCTTTATGAGGCGCTGAAGATCTATCTGATGCTGGGCCTGCAGGGGCCGATGAACCCCGATCTGGTCAAGGAGTGGATGCGGCTGGACTGGGAAAACATTGCCTACCCAGGCATTGCCCGCAACCAGCTGCGCGCGGATCTGATGGACCATCTGACGGCGTTGCTGTCACAGCCGATGGAGGAGATCGCGCTGAATGGCCCGCTGATCGAGCAGGCACAGAACATCTTGTCGGAGATGCCGCTGGCCCAGCGGGTTTACAACGGCATCCTGAATTCGCAGCAGGCGACCGCGCTTCCGAAATGGCGGATCACCGATGTGGGCGGACCGTCGGTTAAACGGGTACTTGTGCGCAGTTCCGGCAAGCCGCTGAACGACGGGATCGAGGGCATCTTTACCTATGACGGGTTCCACAACGTGTTCCTGCCGGAGGCGGTCAGCGTTGCGGAACGGGTCCACCGCGAGGCCTGGGTTCTGGGTGAACAAAGCGAAGCGGCCCAGAACGAGGCGGTGCTGCTGAAGCTCAGCCGTGATGTGCTGGATCTCTACTACAACGACTACATCAGCCGCTATGATCAGATCCTGGGCGATATTGACATTGTGCCGCTGGAATCGCTGTCCCATGCGGTGGAAGTCACCAATGTGCTGTCGGGGCCGACCTCGCCCATCGTCAATATCCTGACTGACGTCAGCAACGAAACCCGGCTGAACGAGGACAAATCGCTTCTGGACGCGGGTACGCTTGCCGCGGGCGCTCAGAACGTCGCAGCGATTGAGGCGCGTTCGAATCTGTCGATCCAAGGGCAGATCCTGCTGGAGGCGCTGGTCGGCTCTGCCGAAAATGCGCCTGGCCAGGCAGCCAAGCCGCCGGGGGCCTATGTGCAGGAACGGTTCCAGTGGCTGTATGACCTGGTGAACCGGCCTGAGGGCCAGCCCTCGCAGCTGGATGATCTGATGGGGCAGCTGCAGCTAGTCTATCAGGAGCTGAACAAGATGTCATTCTCCGGCGTAGCGAACGGCGGCGAGAGCGGTCAGGCTCTGCCGCAGTTCCAGCAGACTGCCAGCCGCATGGGCGGGCCGCTGCCCCGCTGGGCAACGCAGATATCGGCGGGGTCGTCCGGGATCACCTCGGAGGGCACCCGTGCTTCGATCAACGCGCGCTGGCAATCGGCGGTGCTGCCATTCTGCGAAAAGGCCTTGGCCAACCGCTACCCGTTCAACCGCTCGGCGCGCGCAGATGTGGCAATGGCAGATTTCGCCAAGCTGTTCTCACCGAACGGGATGATCGACAGTTTCTTCAATGAAAACCTGCTGAAATATGTCGATACCCGCAGCCGTCCTTGGACCTGGAAGCGCGTCAACGACGTGGATCTGGGCATCAGCCCCGCGGTGCTGCAGCAGATGCAGTATGCGTCGGAGATCAAGGAGGCGTTTTTTGCTGGCGGCGCGCAGCCTGCGGTGAATTTTCAGATCACCGTCAACGCGCTGGACCCCAAGGCCAAGGAGGTGCTGCTGGAGATCGACGGTACCAAGGTGGCCTATAACCACCGCTCCGGCGCGCCGACGCCGGTGGCTGTGACCTGGCCGGGCTCTGTCGGGCTGGCGCGGCTGACGCTGCTGCCGCAGAAACGCGATGCTGAAAACGTGCTGTCGCGGGACGGGCCGTGGGCCTGGTTCCGGCTGCTGGACGCGGCAGAGGTGCGGCGCACCAATGTCTCTGACCGGCGGCGGGTGAACTTCCGCGTCGGCGGGCGGCTGGCGCTGTTCGAGCTGCAGTCCGGGTCGGTGATCAACCCATTCGCCCTGCCGGCAATGGCGAAGTTCAGCTGCCCGAAGTCGATGTGATGGCGGGGTTCGGCGCCTTTGGAAAGATGCCTTCGGCCGGAGATTTTTTCCGGCTGAACACACCCGGCGGTTTTGTGCGGGTCTGGGATACCTGGCTGCAGCAGGTTATGCTGGATGGCAAGACGGCCTATGGCGCCGGCTTTGATGCGCATTACATGAGTGCGCCCATCTGGCGGTTTTCCTTGCCAGCCGGTCTGGCCGGGGCGGCGCCGGTCTGGGGGGTGATGATGCCGTCTGTTGACCGGGTCGGACGGCGGTTTCCGCTGACCTTGGTTGCGGCGAGAACCGCAGCCGACCAAACGGGGCTGGGTCATCTGGGTGCGGAGCCGCTGTTTGAGCGGCTGGAGGACTTGGCCCTGGATGCATTGGAGGACACGATGACCAAAGACCGCTTGGCCGAACAGCTTGCATCTATGCCAGTGCCCGAGGGTGTTCAGCCGGCGGCAATGGATGTTGTGATGGCCGGGCCGCTGGGTCCGGAGCGGCTGAAAGCATCGGACCCGCGCCTGGCAGGCTGCAGCCTGTGGACTGCGGTTCTTGACGGTGCGGCCCGGACGCTGGCGTGCAGGGGGCTGCCGCATGGTTCCGTGGCTTTGGCATTGTTCGACCTGTGCGCGCCGGTGTGGGCCGGGGTTGAGGCGGCATGATGAACCAGCTGCGCAAGTACCGCTATACCGCGCAGACCCATGTGGGGCTGAAGCGCAAGGTCAATGAGGATTCCGTACTGGCGCTGCCTGAGCATGATATCTGGCTGGTGGCCGATGGCATGGGCGGTCATGATGCAGGCGATTTTGCCAGCAGGCTGATCGCCGATGCGGTGGCGATGATCCCGCTGGGCCTGGACCCGGCGGCGCGGATGCATGCGCTGCGCGATGCGATCCAGAATGCGCATAAGGCGATCCGGGCCGAGGCCGTCGCCCGCGGCGGCGGCACCATCGGGTCGACCGTTGCTGCGCTGATCATGGCGAACCAGCATTTTGTCGGTCTCTGGGCCGGGGACAGCCGGATCTACCGGCTGCGCGATGGCCATATCGAGATGCTGACAGAAGATCATTCCGCCGTAGCGGAATATGTGCTGGCGGGCAAGATGACCTGGGACGAGGCGGAACAGCACCCGCATTCCAACGCAATCACCCGAGCCGTGGGGGTCGGGGACGAACTGGAAATTGACAAGATCCGCGGCGGAACGGAGCCCGGCGACCGGTTTCTGGTTTGCTCGGACGGGCTGACCAAATACGCCACATTCCAGATCCTGGAGGATGTGCTGGGCAGCGCGCCACTGGAAACGGTGGGGGATCAGCTGATCCAGATTGCCCTGACGGGCGGCGGGGCGGACAACATCACGGCTGTTGTGATCGACGTTCTGTAAGGCCGCCGTTTTCCAGTCCGGAAAACGACCCGGAAAACATGTGTTTTGCGAGCCGGAGTTTTGAAATACACCGGCCCCCTCTCAGGGTTTGGCAGTGACCAGGATGCGGCTGTCGAGAGACCGGATGCGGCTCGAATCCGCCTCGTAGCTGGCCTTCAGCGCTTCCGCAAACCCCACCGCGCTTTCCGAGGTCGGGCGCATGCCGTCAAACAATGGCTCTGCGGAATGCAGCACCAGCACCTTGCTCTTGCCCAGTGTGCTGTCGTCGACCTTGAAGGCGATGCCGCCGTTGGCGGCGGACTCTTCCAGGCTGTATGCGACCCGCACAGGGACATCGCCGGCTTCACCGCCGCGGAGACTGGAGACAGCGTTGTCCTCCCGCGAGATATTGGGCAGAAGATGGAACACATTGCCCGACACATCGAGGATCGAGACGGTCAGATACCCGTCGGTCACGTCATCCGGGAGCACCACGTCGATCACCGGGTTTTCGCCAACAAAGAAGCGGCCGGACGGGTTGGGTTCCACAGTGTCGCCACCGACGGCGAATTCCACTGCGGCACCGCCCGGCGGGGCCTTGGGCAGGTGCTGTTCAACCACGCAGAGCGAGTCGTTCAGAACTTCGACATCCAGAACCACCTGACGTTCGTGGGCCAGCGCCCGCAGCGCATCGAACAGTTCCAGCCGGGTGGCGGTGCTGGCAACCCGGCCGCTGATCAGGATCGGGTCAGCAGGGCCGTAGCCGTCGAAATGGCCATTGCCCTGGCGCGCCAGCGGCCCGCAATCCGCAAAGCTGTCCATGATTGCCTTGACCTCAGCCACCGGCAGCACCGGCAGCTCAAAGCGGATTTCGGCCTTGCCTTCCAGGGCCCCGGGCAAACCGTTGCGGAACAGCTCATTCAGCATCTCCGCCACGTTGGTGTCATCCGTGGAGCCGGTCAGCCGGGCCTTGTTGTTGCTGATGACCAGACGCCACTCGCGCAGGCCTTCAAGCGGCTTCACGGTATCCAGGACGTCGGCACCCCAGGTGTCGGCAATCGCGCCTGATGCCAGGGTGAGGTCGGCATCCTGAGACACCGCCAGCAGCGCATCCCGCACCGTCTCAGACGGCACATTCCCGACAATCTCCACCGGGCCATCGGCGGATTTCTCAGCAATGAAGGAATAGGGGCGCACTTCCGGGTAGCCGGGTTCCAGGACACTGTCGAGGAAGCCGCCGAAATAGGCGCCCGCCCCGCCGCCACCCAGCAGCAAGAGAATGGCAAGCGCAGCCCAGAGCCCGCCCCCGCCGCTCTTCTTTGCCTTGTCCGGCGCGGGCTTGGAGGCCGGAGGAGAAGCTGGAGCCGGCTTGCTGGCCTTCGGCACAATGATGGTGGCGTCTTCGTTCGGGGCATCCAGCAAATCGTCCAGACTGCCGCCGTCGGGATTGTCGAGGAAAGCCAGAACTTCGCCCGCGTTCTGGAACCGGTCCGCAGGATCCGGTGCGCACATCCGGCCGATCAAGGTCTTGAGCGGTTCGGGCAGACCATCAGTGTCCAGCGGCTTCTGCTTGTTTTCGACCACTTCCATCGGGTTGGCGCCCAGCTTGGGCGCCGCGCCGCGGAAGTTGGCAAGCAAGAGCGCGCCCAGCGAATAAATGTCTGAGCGGGCGTCTGTATCCCCGCTCATTTGTTCCGGCGCAGCATAGGAGTACTTGCCGGCAAATTCATTGCCGACAATGGTCTGAGCACCCGGGTTGGTATCCTTGGCGATGCCGAAATCGATGATCACGGCTTCTGCCGGGTCGCCGCCGCGCAGGATGATGTTGTCCGGGCTGAGGTCGCGGTGCACGATATTGCGGGCGTGGGCCGCCTGCAGGCCCTGCGCCACCCGGCGGCAGATCACCATCAGGTCTTCGGCGGCCATCGGCCCTTGCTTCAGGCGTTTGTCGAGGCCGGGGCCGTCAACATAATCCATCAGCAGGTAGATGTGGCCGTCCGGCGTGCGGTGGTTCTCAGAATACCGCACCACCGCCGCATGGCGGATTTCGCGGATGTTCTCCTCGCGCGCCATCAGGACGGTAAAGTCCTCATTCGCGGCGAGTTCCTGTTTCAGCACCTTCAGGGCAACCAGGTTGCCGGAAATTTCCGAGCGCGCCTTGTACACGTCGGACGTGCCGCCACGGCCCAGCAGGCATTCGATCCTGTAGGTATTGTTCAGCAGATCACCCGGCTGGAACAAGTCGCCAGGGCGCGATTCAAGCATGGAAGTCTCCCTGACCTCTTATCCGGCGCGGGTCCGGGCTGTTGTCAGCCCAGAGCCTGGAATTCTACGCGGCGGTTTTCATCGGCACGCGTGTTGTCCTGATTGAAGGGTGCGGTTTCACCCATCCCGATCGCTTTCAGCATGTCCTCGCGCACGCCGCAGGAACTGATCAGATGGCGGCGCACTTCCTGCGCGCGCAGGAGCGACAGCCGCTCGTTATAGGCTGCAGAACCGGAGCTGTCGGTATGGCCGATGATCTGGAAGACGGTGCCGTCCAGCGCTTTCATCGACGCGCACATGTTGGCCAGCTTCGGCTCCTGATCGGCGCGCAGGGCCGCGCTGTCGAAATCAAAGGAGATCTGGATGTTAATCTGCGCCTGCTGGTCCACGGGGGTATATTCCTCCGCCGCAGCGGCCACGGTTGTGGCTTCCTGGGTGCTGTCCTGGCTTGCGTCCGTGCTGCTGGGCACGATCACCAGACCGCGGGTCTTCTGTTTCTTGAACGCTTCGGTGATCTCTTCGACCGACAGTTCGCCGCCGTTCGACTGCGCCTGCGCCATCGGTGCCAAAATCAGGCCGGCGCCCAGAATACTTGTGAAAATACCTTTCAGGCGGATCATGCTCTGCGCCCTCCCCTACCGTTTGAACATTGCAGGCAGTCTATACCAGCACTATCAGGCTGCCAATGGCGGGCAGGGCTGCGCACGGGAAAAAAACACGGTGTTTCCGGCAAGTTGTAAACAGGGGGTTTACTGCCCGGCAGCTAGGGATTGAAATGGGCGCAAACGGACCAGGAGGAAAGATGCGGGTTTTACCAGCAGTGATAATCGCGATCGGCCTGGTGCTGGCCCCGGCTATATGGTTCGGGCTCAGCTGGCTGTTGAGCGAAGAGGACTATCAGGGTGCCGGAGGCGTTGATTCCACCGCGCGGATCGAGATCGAGATGCTCCGCCAGCAGGTCGAAGATCTTCAGGCCCGGATGTCGGATCTGCAGAATGAAGTCGCCAGCCTGCCGACAGGAGGGGCAGGCGCCGGAAGCCCTTTCACTGATGACGCGGCCGGAGAGGCCGCGATCTGGAACCAGACCGGTGGCGCCGATCTGGACTATGCCCAGGTGGTTCTGATCGCAGACCGGCTGAACGTGAACCGCGGCCTGCGGGTCACCGGCGGCAAATACCTGACTGAGAGGCTCGGCCGCCCGCGCGAGGATCTGAACGACACCTGCCAGCCGATGACCAATCCGGATCTCAAGGAGAAGCTGGTGACCGAACAGGTCGGGCCGATCCGGGTCAGCATGCTGCGCCCGGCCATCGAAAGCCTGAAGGTTGTGTTTGAAAACATCCGCCAGGCGGATCCCGATCTTTATGCGCGCATCAACACTGCCGGGGCGCTGTGCGTGCGGCGGATCCGCGGCACCACCAATTCGCTGTCTACCCACAGTTATGGCCTTGCGGTGGATCTGAACATTGACGGCAAGCTTGACAACTTCACCGATGGCAAGACCCAGCTGGGGCTCACCATCATGGCGGACTTCTTTTATGATCAGGGCTGGGTCTGGGGCGCCGGTTTCCGGCGCGAGGACAGCATGCATTTCGAAATCAGCCGCCGCCAGCTGGATCAGTGGATCACCGACGGGCTGCTATAGACTGGCAGCCGGCCGATTGACCTGCCGCAATAAGGCGAATTGGAACTCACGGGAAGCCGTGCCTGGATCAAAGCCCTAAGCAGGCCGGGTTTTGCCTGCTTAGGGTCTTGACCCGGATTACCCCTCAAGCCCGTAAGCCTTGCGGATGCCACGCTGTGTCCCGGGTCCGAAATCCCCGTCAATTGCCCCGGCATAGAAGTTGTTCTCTTTCAGCTTCTGCTGCAAGGCACGCCGGGTTTCGGGGGTGAACATGTTCGGGCGTTCGCTCAGAAGGTCAAGCACGTCAGAACTGCCGCTGCGCAGCGCAGCATAGAGGTAATGGGCGGAATCTTCCGGGCCTTTGGACGGGATCAGCCCGTCATCAATCAGCGCCGCAAAGTTGAACTGGGCCTGCGGATGGCGCAGGTCGGCAGCCCGTTCAAAGAACGTCAGCGCTTTTTTCGGGTTGGCCGGCAGACCCAGGCCGCCCTGGTAATGCAGGAAGCCGAGATCGTTGATCGCGTCGGCAAAATCCTGAGCGGCCGCGGCCTGGTAAAGCTCCAACGCTTTGGCAGGATCCGCATCAACGCCAGTGCCGCGCTCATAGAGCTTGGCAAGCTCGAATTGCGCCTCGGGCGAGCCGGCATCCGACGCACGCTGCAGGAAATCCACTGCAGCCTTGGGGTCGAACCGGCCCTGGTTCGGGTTCAGGCGGATATAGGCGAGGCCCAGCATCGAGCGGGTGTCGCCCAGTTCAGCCAATGCCAGCAGCTGTTCTTCCTGGTCAGGCTTCAAGGCAGCCCAAGCAGCGGACGCATCCGCCACCGAAACAGGCGCGTCATTCGCACCGGGTCCAGCCAGATAGAAAGGCACGCCGGTCAGCGAGCCATAGGTGTGCGGTTCCTGCAGGTTCGCGGTGCTTTGCAGCACTTGGTCGCGCACTTGGCGGAACATCAGGCTGATCTCCAGCCCCGGCTGCACCATCTTTTCCATCAGCGCGGTGGCATAGGGCGAGTTGCTGCCACTGCCGTCCAGTGCCACCTGGCCGTCTTTGGCGGCAAAGGCCACCAGGGTGCCGCGGTCCGGATCGGCAGGTGCCATGCCGCCGCCGCCGCGGGTCGTTTCCGTGGTTTCCGTGGTTTGATTGCTGCTTGCCTCCAGCGCGATGGAATCCCCAAGCGGGTTGTCGCGGCAGCTGTCCAGGATCACGATCCGCATCTTGCGCGCCCGGTCGACAGCATTCAGCAGCTGTTTCAGCGACAGGGACTGGCGCTGCACATCAAGATTGCTGGCCACCTTGGCGTCGGCGGGGATCAGGAAGTTCTCCCCCTGGACCTCAATCCCGTGGCCGGCAAAATAAACCAGTGCCAGATCGGCGACTTCCGAGCGGAAAGCGAAATCCTCCAGCATCTGCTCCATTTCAGAAGTGCCGGGGTCCAAAGCCAGGCTGACATCAAACCCGATGCCCTCCAGCGTGTCCGCCATGGCAACAGCATCGTTGCGGGTGTTCTCAAGCGGCGGCAGATACTGGTAGTCCGCCACGCCGATGACCAGAGCGATGCGATCGGTTGCAGCCTGTGCGCCAGCAGCGGTGAGCAGGCACAGTGTGAAAATCAACGGTTTGAAAAGAAAAGACATGCGGGTACCCGGGCTCGCGAATTTGGCTATGCCCCAATGTACGCGCTTGCGGCGGCAAAGAAAAAGCAAAATTGCCCATGGGATCTGCCCCGCCTGTTTCCGGGCGGGGCAGGGGTGTTTCAGGTGCTGGCCATGCTGCCGGCGGAGCGGAGCCGGTCACGCAGCTTTTCAAGTGTGACCCCAGCGGCAGCAGCCGGCAGATCCGCCGGGCCGGACTCGTCGACCTGGGCCTGCACACGCCGGTAGAACCCGGAAAGTCCCGACAAGGTCTGGATCACCAAGTCGAAATCCTGCAGCGACCGCAGCTCCTGGCTGGTTGGAGCAGTGCCCCGTTCCAGAACGTCGAGGACAACGTCCTCCAGCGCTTGCATCTGGCTGCGCAGCTGCTCCATTTCCCAGGCCGAAGCGGCACAGAGTTCGCCAAGGGCTTTGTCGGGATGCTCCATGATCAGAGCCGCCCGACGACCTGTTCGATGGCCTGCTTCATGGTGGCTACCGTGAAGGGTTTGCGGACGATGTTGTTTAGGCCGATCTGCTTGCCGACCTGGATGATCTCCGGTGTCGGTTTGCCGGTCACCAGAATGAAGCCAACGCGCTGGGTGACCTGATGGCTGCGCAAGGCCTTCAACAGCCCCAAACCGTCCATGCCGGGCATGTTGTAATCGGACAGCACCAGGTGAACCGGGGTCTGGGTCAGCTTCTGATAGGCGCCCTGGCCGGAGTTTTCGACCATATAGTTCTTGATGCCGATTTCATCCAGGCTTTGGGTAATGATCCCCCGGCTCGTCGACATATCGTCAACAACCATGACGCGGAGAGAGTCTTTCAAGCTCATTGTTCTTTCCTTCTGCTCTGCTTGCAGCCGTGGCCAGGGTTACCTGCCAGCGGGTGAGTTGACGTAAGTGGTGATCCCGGCCGTCTTCAGGTGCTGCGCAGCCGGGCCTGACATGCGCTCGGAATGACCGATGAAGAGGGTACCGCCCGGGTTCAGGGCATTCTGAAAGGCGCTCCAGACCTTCTGCTGGGTCGGGTTGTCGAAATAAATCGCAACGTTCCGGCAGAAAATCGCATCGAACTTCCCTTTGAACGGGAAAGGTTCAATCAGGTTCAGCACCCCGAAAGTGATCAGCTTGCGCAGGCTTTCCGGCAGCCGCCCGTCGGGGTCGCGCTTCGGCACCAGCTTGCTGTATTTGGCGTCGATCTGGGCCAGTTCGTCCTCAGGGTATTTGGCCGCCTGGGCATGGCGCACAACCACCGGGTCGATGTCGGTGCCCAGGATCTTGATGTCGAGCTTTGCGGCCTCCGGACACACGTCCAGCAGCGTCATCGCAATCGAGTAGGGCTCCTGCCCGTTGGAGCAGCCTGCCGACCACAACCGCACCCGGCCGCCGCGCCGCGCCTGTTCCACCAGCGGTGGCAGCACGTCATTGCGCAGGGTTTCGAAGTGATGCGGCTCCCGGAAGAAATGGGTCACATTTGTGGTCAGCAGCGACAGCAGCCCGCTGCGTTCCTCGTCGGCATTGGGGCCGTCCAGGCTGGCAAGGTAGTCCTTGAAGTTGGTGATATTGCGCTGGCGCAGCTTGCGGGCCAG
Organism: Paracoccaceae bacterium; assembly: GCA_013373325.1. Lineage (GTDB taxonomy): Bacteria > Pseudomonadota > Alphaproteobacteria > Rhodobacterales > Rhodobacteraceae > Leisingera. The sequence continues at coordinate 6,257 of JABXIA010000287.1, read as the reverse complement.
GCGCGACGACACCAGGGGCTTCTTGCTGGCCGCCATGGCCAGGCCGAAGTGTTTATGCGCGAACTGCGCAATGGCTTCGAATTCCTGGTCCGACAGCGAAAAGCTGTCCGCATTGGGAGTGATGGTACCTTCAGCGCTCACGGCATCACCTGCTCCGGAGCCGAGATCACCGCATCAAGATTGATGATGCGCACCATGGTGTCATCATGGGAAATGATACCCTGGATGTACTCCATCGTATTGCGGCTATCCACCGGCGGTGTGTCCTGGATGTCGTCCGGGTTGATCGAGATGATCTCGGAAACCGATTCAGCCAGAAGACCCACCGGTTTTCCGTGCACGGAGACGACGATGACCACATTGCGCTCGCTTGCTTCGGTCTGCTGCAGGCCGAAACGGGCGGAAAGATCATAGATCGGGATCACAGCGCCGCGCAGGTTCATAACCCCCAGCACATCGGCCGGGGCATGCGGCAGGATGGTCACCGGAGACCAGCGCCGGATTTCCCGGATCTGGGTGATTTTCAGGCAGAACGCCTGTCCGGCCACGGTGAAGCTGACAAACTCGCTGTGTTCAGCGTGTTTCACTTCCTGATCGGTTTGCTTCGCTTCAGCTTGCATTGCTCATTCTCCGCTCGGTGTCAAAGGCGGCCGCTGTGGGCGAGGCCGCAATGATGCTTTCAGGGTCCAGGATCATGGCGATTTTGCCATCGCCAAGAATGGTTGCCGCGGCGACGCCGGGGATCTCCCCGCAGACGCCGTCCAGGCTTTTGATCACCACCTGGCGCTGGTCGTGGATGTCATCCACTGCCAAGGCGCAGCGCTGGCCGGTTTCGGTCTCCACCAGAAGGTAGACGCCGGCCTGCTGATCGCTTTCACGGTACAGGCCGAGGGCGCCGGCGACATCGCAGATCGGTACGAAGTTGCCGCGGATCGACAGCAGGGTGCCGTCGGCCCCCAGGCTGTTGATCATGTCGTCGCTGCCGCGCATAGTTTCGACGATCGAGGTGATCGGCACCACCATGGTCTGATCAGCCACGGACACCACCATGCCGTCCATCACTGCCAGGGTCAGCGGCAGGATGATGGTGAAGGTGGAGCCCTTGCCAGGCGCGGAAGAGATGTTGATGCGCCCGCCGAGGCCGGTCACCGCATTCTTAACCACGTCCATGCCGACGCCGCGGCCGGAGAGATTGGAAATCTCCTTGGCCGTTGAAAAGCCAGGCGCAAACAGCAGGTTGTCGATCTCGCCATCCGTCAGTTCAGCGTTTTCCGGGATCAGCCCCTTCTCGATCGCAATCTGTTTGACGCGCGGGCGGTTCACACCGGCACCGTCGTCTTTGATCTCGATGCAGACACTGCCGGACCGGTGGGAGGCAGACAGCCGGATTTCACCGACCTTGGACTTCCCTACGGCTTCCCTGTCCTCGGGCTTCTCCACGCCATGGTCGACCGCGTTGCGCAGGATATGCGTGAGCGGGTCGGACAGCCGTTCGATGACCGTCTTGTCGACCTCGGTGTTTTCACCCTCGGTGACCAGCTTGCAGGTCTTGCCGGTGGCGGCCGAAGCCTCGCGGACGATCCGGGCCATGCGCTGGAACAGCGGCTTGACCGGCTGGGCGCGGATGGCCATGACACCTTCCTGGATGTCGCGCGCCAGGTTTTTGAAACCTTCCAGCTCGGTCTCGACGTCGCGGGTATCCGAGACGTTGAGATTGGCGATCTGCTGGGCCAGCATCGAATGGTTGATGATAAGCTCCCCGACAGCGTTGATCAGCCGGTCCACCCGCTCGAGCTCGACACGGAGCGTCGGCTTGGGACCGCCGCGCTGCTCCTGTTTGCCGCTCTCGGCTTTCGGGGCCGAGGCCTTTTCTTCGGCAGCTGCCGGTTTGGCTTCGGGTTCAGGTGCGGGGACCGGCGGCTCAAAAGGGGCTGCAGGCGCCTCCCCCTCAGGGGCAGCTGCGGCATCTCCGGCTGGCGGTGCAGCGAACATTGCATCCAGCGCGGCCAACGCATTGGCTTCCGCCTCGGCATCGCCATCCCCGTTGATCGACAGCTCGCACAGGCCCTCGACGAATTCGAACACGGCCTCAACCTTCGAACGCGTCTCCTTGGTGACCAGCACCAGATCCCAGGCCAGATAGGCTTCCGCCATGTCCATGGCGTCAAAACCGGGCAGCTCATTCTCGTCCATGGTGACGGTCAGCTCACCCAGATCCTTGAGCGCCTGGAACAGGAAGAACGGCTCGTTGCCGGTGCCATACATTTCCTTCAGCGGCTGGAAGCGGATCCGGTAGGTCTCTTCCTGCGGTTCCGCCGGAGCACCGCCCAGATCGCCAAGATCCATCATGGGCGCCGGGCCGCCGAGCCCCATCGGCTCGAAAGTGAGGTCTTCCTCTTCTTCCGGAATGTATTCATCCAGCGCCGCCAAAAGCGTATCATTGTGCGCTTCGTCTATCTCACCGCCGTCCCGGGCAGCTTCAACCAGTGCTGACAGTTGATCGCTGGAGCGCAGCAGCAGCTGAATCAGCTTCTCGTCCAGGTCCAGCCGGTTGGAGCGCACTTCGTCAAACACGGTTTCGAACCGGTGGGCAAAAGCCACCAGATCATCGAGGCCAAAGGCCCCCGCGCCACCCTTGATCGAGTGCACGGCGCGGAAGATCGCATTGACCACCTCAGAGTCGTGATCGCCTCCTTCGATGGCGGTCAGACCCTCATCCGTTGCTTCAAGGAGTTCTTCGCACTCCTCAAAGAAGGTATCCTGAATAGACCCCGACATCTTAGGCCGCGGCTCCGGTCACGCGCTTGAGCGCAAAAATCAGCGAGGCATCGTCAAACGGCTTGGTGATCCAGCCGGTGGCGCCTGCACCGCGGGCACGGGCCTTCAGCTCCGGCGCGCTTTCGGTGGTCAGAACCAGGATCGGCACTTTGGAATTGATGCCGGTGCCGCGCAGTTCCTCGATCACGCCGAACCCGTCGAGGTTGGGCATGTTGATGTCAGTGATCACCACATCGGGATCCACGTCGGGGTACATGTCCACACCCTCGCGGCCATCAACCGCGCAATGGTATTCAAAACCCGCTTCTTCCAGGGTCGCGGCCAGAAGATTCCTGATCGTGCGGGAATCGTCGATTGCCAGAACTTTGGTTTTCATGCTGTTTCCTCGTCTTCAAAACGGTTGGGCTCCAGCCCCAGAAGCGTCAGGGACTTGCGGCAGGATTCGGTGATATTGGTGACTGCGAAGCCCACCCCCTCGGACCGCCATTGCTGCTCTGCACCAAGCAGAAGCTGCAAGCAGCGCGAGGGCATCAGGGCGACACCGCTGCAGTCGATTTCGACCGCCTTGGCACGGGCCCCTTGCAGGAAGGCGATCAGCGGATCCAGCTCCGCGAAGGCGTTCGGCAGATCCAGATTATGCTTTTGCGTTTCCGTAGTCATTGTCGGCGATTCGCACCCCCGTTGTCGGCGATCAGTTCGAGTTCGATGAGGCAATTCTTAGGGGGCGGGCCTTAACATTTGATTGCCGCCACGCCCGCGCGGAGGGGGATTCATAAGGAGCCGGCCGGAATTTTCGCGGCAGAAATCCGATCAATTTTTATCTGTGTTCTGACGGTCGGAGAATCACCGGAAAGCTTGAGGCCAAGCGAAATTTCAGCGCTTGAAACAACCTATGGCCGCATCTTTACCCGGCCTTCAGAAAGTGACGCCGTATCGCTGCAGGTTTCGGCAGGAATCTGCTGCGAAATGCGGCAGAGCCCCTGCGCCGTAAGCGGCAAATTAACATCTGCGCCGCATTCTGACTGGCATCACTATTGCGGTGGCCTAGACCGCACTGCTCTTAGGAGGACGGAATGAAAGCGTTCAAATCGCTCAAGCTGGCACAAAAATTGCCGCTGTTTGTTGTTGGGTTCGGTGTGCTTGTGACGGCGATTCTCGTCACCATCAGCACAATCAGCTTCCAGAAAAGCGCCGAAAAAACTGCGGAAGACCAGTTCCGCTCAATGGTGGCGGACCGGAAGTTCTCGGTGCAGACGCTGCTGGACGGCATTCACGCCGATGTGCAGACCCTGGCGGCGGTGCCATCGACGGCCACGGCCATCGAATGGCTGACGATGACCTGGAACGACCTCGATGGCAATCCGGGCCAGATTCTGCGCCAAGCCTATATTGACGACAACCCGAACCCTATCGGGCAAAAGCATCTGCTGCTGCGCGGCACGGGCGAATCACCCTACCATATGCATCACGAGACATTCCATCCGGCCTACAAGACACTGATCGAAAGCAAGGGCTACTATGATGCCTTCCTGATCAACCTGGCGGGCGACATCGTCTACTCGGTGTTCAAGGAAAACGACTACGGCACCAACATGATGACCGGCCCGTTCAAGGATTCCGGCCTGGCCGGTGTTTACCGTGCGGCGCTGGAAGGCAGCCGTGGAGAGGTGTTCTTTGCTGACATGGAGCCCTATGCGCCCTCCGGCGGCGCAGCCGCTGCCTTTGCCGCCTCGCCGGTGGTGAACGATGCCAATCTGACCGTCGGCGTGCTGGCCGTGCAGATCCCGGTGGACCTGCTGGGTGCCATCGTCAACAACGAGCAGGGCATGGGGCAAACCACACAGGTCTATCTGGCCGGCACAGACATGCTGGCACGGACCACTTCCCGGTTTGAGGGCGGTTTTGAGGTGCTTTCCCAACTGCCGAAAACAGAGCAGGTGCAAACTGCCTTTGACGGCGAATCACATGTTCTGCAGGGTGTAACCGGCCTCAATGGCCAGAAAGTGCTTGCCTACTCGGAGCCGCTGCCGCTGGCCTTTGCCAACTGGGCAATCATTGCCGAGCAGGACTGGGCTGAACTGATGGCGCCCGCAGCCGAGAAGCGCAACATGCTGCTTCTGGCCTCGCTGATCTGCGCGGGCGGCATGTCCTTTTTCGGCTGGCTTTTCGCGCGGTCTGTGACGCGTCCGATTGACCGGATCTGCGCCGATATGGAGGCCGTGTCCTCCGGCGATCTCGATACTGAGGTCACGGCGGCCAGCCGCGGCGACGAGATCGGCAAGATCGGTAAAACGCTGGTCTCGATGCAGGACGACCTCAAGCTTGCCCGCGCCGCCGAAGAGGAACGCGCCGAAATGCAGCGCCAGCAGCAGGAGGTGGTCGAGAAACTGAGCACTGGCCTGGTGCAGCTCGCCGATGGCGATTTCTCGCAGCCGATCACCTCTGCCTTCCCGGAGGAATACGAGCAGCTGCGGCAGAACTTCAACAGCACCGTCAGCAACCTCAGCACCACCGTGCAGCAGGTGATCGAAGCCTCCGGCAGCATCCGCAATGGCGCGGCTGAGATCAGCCAGGCTTCCGACGACCTGTCGCACCGCACCGAAAGCCAGGCGGCGACGCTGGAGCAGACCGCCGCGGCGCTGGATGAGCTGACGGCCTCGGTGAAATCCGCCGCCGACGGCGCCCGCAGCGTCGAGACCACCATGGCCGAGGCCCGCACCGAGGCGGAGAACAACCGCGAAGTGGTGCAGAGCGCGGTGTCGGCAATGACCGAAATCGAACAGTCGTCCAACCATATCAGCCAGATCATCAGCGTGATCGACGACATCGCCTTCCAGACCAACCTGCTGGCACTGAATGCCGGCGTCGAGGCGGCGCGGGCGGGCGAGGCCGGCAAGGGTTTTGCGGTGGTCGCGAGCGAGGTGCGCGCCCTGGCGCAGCGCTCCTCGGATGCGGCGATGGAGATCAAGACGCTGATCTCCGACAGCTCCAAGCAGGTGGAGCGCGGCGTCGATCTGGTCGGCAAGGCCGGCGAGGCGCTGCAGAGCATCGTCGAGCAGGTGACCCATATCTCGCAGCTGGTCTCCGGCATTGCCGAAGGCGCGGCGGAGCAGTCCACCGGCCTCAATGAGATCAACACCGGCGTCACCCAGCTGGACCAGGTCACGCAGCAGAACGCGGCGATGGTCGAGGAGGCCACTGCGGCCGGCCACATGCTGAACACCGACGCCGGCAAGCTGGCCGAGCTGGTGGCGCATTTCCGGGTCTCCGGCGGTGCGGCCCCTGCCCGCCCGGCACCTGCGGCGGCCCCCGCCGCCAAGCCTGCCAAGCCCGCCCCTTCGGCGCATGGCGAGGACGACTGGCAGATCGAAGCCAGCCCGGCTCCTGCAGCGGCAGCCAGCAGCGGCAACGCCGCCCGCGACCTCTGGCAGGACTTCTGAGAACTCACCGGAGGCGCCGCAGAAAACACGCGGCGCCTT
>JABXIA010000396.1 GCA_013373325.1 Paracoccaceae bacterium | reverse complement strand
GAGGCCGACTGCATGGCCACCGGCCATTACATCCAGCGCAAAATGGGCGAGCACGGGCCGGAACTGCATTCGGCAGAGGACGCCAACCGCGACCAGAGCTATTTCCTGTTCTCCACCACGCCGGAGCAGCTGGATTACCTGCGCTTCCCGCTGGGCCATCTGCCCTCCAAGGACGCCACCCGCGAGATGGCAGCACAGTACGGCCTGGCGGTGGCGGACAAGCCCGACAGCCAGGACATCTGCTTTGTGCCGGACGGAAACTACGCCAGCGTGATCGAAAAACTGCGCCCCGGTGCGGCAGAACCAGGCGAAATCGTGCACTCGGACGGCCGGGTCCTGGGCAGCCATGAGGGCGTCATCCACTACACAATCGGCCAGCGCCGCGGCCTCGGCATCGGCGGCCTCTCCGAGCCGCTTTATGTTGTGAAGCTGGACGTTGACAAGAAACAGGTGGTTGTCGGCCCCAAGGACCTTCTGGCGACCCGCACCATTCCGGTGCGCGAGATCAACTGGCTGGGCGATGAGCCCTTTACCTCCCGCGCGGAATGGCATCTGAAGGTCAAGGTCCGCTCCACGCGCCCGCCGCGCGAGGCGATAATCCGGCCGCTGACGGAAACAACCGCCGAGGTGGAACTGCTGACGCCAGAGGAAGGCGTCTCCCCCGGCCAGGCCTGCGTGTTTTACGCCAGCGAAGGCAGCCGCATCTTTGGCGGCGGCTGGATCTGGCGCGGCTACTGAAGCGCATAACGCCCGCCTCGCCGGGTCAAGGGAGGCGCAGCCTCCGCGCGGCACGCGCGGCTTGCCCTTGACGCGGACCTCCAATTCAAAATTGAAATGGCGCCCAAGGGCAGAGCTGCCCTTAGGCGCCTCTCAGCAGAACACTCTCTGCAGGGTCATCTTGTCTTGCCATCCCTGTTCTGAGCCACCGTTCCGGCATGCCCCGCGCGGGCGCGCAGCGCCCGCGCTACCAGACGCTGCGCAGCGGAAACACAGATTCCGCTGCGCCCCCGCGCTAGGCCTCGGGCATCCATTGAAGAACCGCGCGCGCTGCCCTCAGTCCCGGGGCCTCTCCGCCCTGGCCCAGGCGTTGCATGGTCAGTTCCATTGCGTGCATCTGGTCGTCTGGACTCTCTGCCAGCACTTCGAGCCGCGCGGAAATGTTTTCAGGCGTGCACTCCGGCCCCAGGCATTCCGGCACCACACGGGTGTCGCTCACCAGATTGACCAGTGTCACCGTGTCAATCAGCGCCATGCGCTTCATGATCTGCCAGGTGAGCCACTGAAACTTATAGGCAATCACCATCGGCGTACGGGCTGCGGCGAGTTCCAGCGACACCGTGCCGGAGGCAGCCAGCGCCAGGCTGGCGGAGGCAAAGGCGGCGCGTTTGAAGGCCTTGGCGCGCTCCGGATTGTACCGGTTCGGATCAACCATGACGGTGCCCGCGGGCCAATCCTTCAGCGCGTCCTGAACCAAACCGGCGACGGGCGCTGCCGCGGGAACCACAATCCGGTAGTCCGGATGCCTGGCGCAGAATAGCACCAGCGCCTTGCCGAACTCCGGCGCCAGACGCGCCACCTCAGAGCGGCGCGACCCGGGCAGCGCCAGCACAAACGGCGCATCCCCCAAGCCGAACTCACTGCGGAGGGCGGCGATCTCTGCCTCCGCCGCCTGCGGTTCGGCCACCACCGGGTGGCCGACGAAATCACAGTCCATGCCAGCCGCTTCCATGAAGGGCGGCTCAAACGGCAGCAGCGCCAGCACGTGATCGATAACCTCCGCCATCTTCTGCGCCCGCTTGGGCCGCCAAGCCCAAACCGACGGCGCCACATAATGCACGGTGCGGATATCGCTTCGGTCTTTGACCAGCCGCGCAACTCGCAGGCAGAAATCCGGGCTGTCGATGGTGATCAGAACATCAGGTTTGGTGTCAATGACCGCCTCTGCCGTTTCCCGGATCCGGCGCTTCAGGTGGCGGTACTTGGGCAGCACTTCTGCAAGCCCCATCACCGACAGCTCATCCATTGAAAAGCGCGAGGTCAGCCCCTGCTCCGCCATCAGCGCCCCGCCGATGCCATCGAATTGAACGCCGGGTGACAGTTGTTTCAGGCCTGCCATCAACGCCCCGCCCAGCCGGTCGCCTGAAGGCTCCCCCGCCAGGATAAAAACCCGCAGGCTCATGCCTCGCGCAGCCAGAGGAACAGGCCCAGCCGGTCACAAGCCGCAATCACCGCGTCCAGATCCAGAACGATGACGCCGCCCGCCTCCAGCACGATGCCGGAAAGCCCGGCCTTGGCCGCGGCTTCAACCGTCTCCACACCGATGGTGGGCAGATCGGCGCGGCGGTCCTGCCCGGGTTTCGGTGCCTTGAACAAGAGGCCGCCCTGCCCGTCCGGGCGCCGCTGCAGCGAGGCAAGCATCCAATCTGTGCCAAAGAGGTTTTCAACCGCAATCGCCTGCCCCTTGCGAACGGCGCAGGACTGCCCGATGTCAGCCGCTGACATCGCTGCCACGATCTCTGCGCCGCGTTCCGCATCCGCCTTGTCCAGCTCGCCCGGCTGCACCTTGGTCGGCACGCCGGCGGCCATCAGCAGATCAGGGGCCACCTCATGAGCCGCACGGACGGCAAAACCCGCCTGCTCGAAAATCCCGATTATCGCGCGCAAGGCGCCGTCGTCGCCAGCCGCAAGCGCTGCCTGCAGCACCGGCACCAGCGGCAAGGTGGCAGCATCGATGGCAGAGGGATCGATCTGCGGGCGGCGCACGGCGCCAGCAAGACAGATCTCCGTCACATCGGCCGCCTTCAGCCGCTCCAGAAAGCTGCCAAGCTGTTCAAACCGGAAGGTGATCTCGGGATCGACCAAATCCGGTTCAGCCCCTGCCATTGCGCAGATCAGCGGACGGCCCGGGGCATGCGCGGCCACTTCAGCCGGCAGCGCGCCGGTCCCTGCAATCACTGCCAGCATCGCGTCAGCCCCCCGGTGTCAGGAAAGAGCGGTCGCTCTCGCCGGTGATGAAGGCGACGATCTCCTGCACATACTGGCTCTCGGTCTCATCCCCCAGCCGCTTGGCACGCTCCTGGAAAGTGCCTTCGCCCTGTGCCAGCATCTGAAAGGCAGCGCGCAAGGCGGTGATGTCGCTGCGGGCGACACCGCGGCGCTTGAGGCCCACCAAGTTGAGCCCGTCCAGTTCGCCGCGCTGCGCCTGAACCAGACCATAGGGAATCACGTCGTTGGTCACCATTGTAACCGCGCCGATGATGGCGCCGCGTCCGATCCGCACCCATTGATGGATGCCGGACAACCCGCCGATGATGACATCGTCTTCCAGCACGCAATGGCCCGCCACCGCGGCAGAGTTCACCACGATCACCCGGTCACCGACCTGGGCGTCATGGGCGATGTGGCAGCCGGCCATGAACAAGCCGTCGTCGCCGATGCGGGTCACACCGCCGCCGCCCTCTGTTCCGGCGTTTACCGTCACATGCTCGCGGATGCGGTTGCGCTTGCCGATCACGGTCTTGCACTTCTCGCCCTTGAACTTCAAATCCTGCGGGATCTCCCCCAGAACCGCAAAGGGGAAGACCACGGTTTCTTCGCCGATTTCGGTGTCGCCGGTGACAACAACGTGGGATTTCAGAACAACCCGGTCCCCCAGAACGGTCTCGGAGCCAACCACGCAGAACGGGCCGATCTCACAGTCCTTTCCTAGCTTGGCGCCCTCTTCGATCACGGCACTGGGGTGGATCCTGCTCATCTCAGCTGCCCTCGGCCTGACGGTCGACCATTGCGGTGAACTCAGCCTCAGCGGCCACTTCACCCTCGACCGTGGCCCGGCCCAGGAACTTGAAAATCTTGCCGCCCGGCTTGCCGCGCAGGGTTTCGACATGCATCTCCAGCACGTCGCCCGGAACCACCTTGCGGCGGAATTTGCACTTGTCGATATTCATGAAGTAGATCAGAAGATCAGTGTCGACCATATCCATGCCAACCCCCAGCATCACACCTGCGGTTTGCGCCATTGCCTCGACGATGGTGACGCCCGGCATAATCGGCGTGCCCGGGAAATGGCCCTGAAAATGCGGCTCGTTCATGGTGACATTCTTGATGCCGCGGGCCGATTTATAGCTGTCGATGTCGACCACCTTGTCGACCAGCAGGAACGGGTAGCGGTGCGGCAGGATCCGCTGGATCAGTTGAATGTCAGCGCTTTGCAGCTCGGTGGTCATGCGTGGTTTCCCGTCTACGTGAAAAATACTGCGCTGTCCCTAGCAAGCGAACAGCCGTTGGGCAAGTTCGCACGCTCAGTGTTCGCCAGCCTCGTCCGCGGCACCATCCCCCAAAACAGCATCAATCCGCGCAATCGCCAGGGATGTGATATCGGCTGCATCGGCACTCAGAAAGACCGAAGAGTGGTCGAGGATGGCGCCCGCGCCGGTTTCGCGCATGATCTGCTGAAGCACCGGCAGCGATGCGGTAATGAACTCGCGCCGGGCGTCCTCTCCCATCTGGGAAATCTCCCGCAGTTTCTGATCCTGGCGGCGGCGGGTTTCCTGCACCTTCTCGTCAAAGGAGTCGGCCAAGGCACGGAACGCTTCCGGCTCCATCCCGCTGCGCCGTTCGGTCAGTTCCAGCTCCTCTTGGCGCAGCTCCGCTTCGATCCGCCGGTTCTCTGCGGTCAGAACCGCACCTTCGGCCTCGATCTCACGCTCAACCCGCTGGCCAAAGGCACTTTCGGAAAACAGGCGGTCCGGCTGGATTGTGAGAATGCCGCTTTGCGGCAGTCCCAACTGGAACTCGGTTCCGCCATTCGCATTGGCATCCTGAGCGTGGCTGAATGGCGCCGAAAACCAGCTCAGCGCCAGGGCAAGGCCAAACGCTGCCCAGTTTCCGGGCGCAAACCGCGGCACCAGATCAGAACCTCGCCTGCAAGGTCAGATCAAAGGTCTGCTCTTCGTCAAAGTCCTCTTTCTGGAGGGCTTTGGAGAAATTGAACCGCAGCGGGCCAAACCCCGTGGTCCAAAGCAGCGAGACGCCAACCACATGGCGGAAAGACCTGTTGCGGCCCACAATGGTCGCGCCTGCGGTGTCAGCATCCTGGAGGCCCCAAAGGCCGCCAACATCGTAGAACAGGCCGCCGCGCATACCCAGTTCCTCAGGCAGCCCCAGCGGGAACTCCGCGTCGAACCGCGCAACCGCATAATAGTTGCCGCCAAGGAAGTCGTTGTAATTGCCGCCGCCCGGGTTGCCGGGGCTTTGGTCCCGCGGACCAATACCGCCGGGTTCAAAGCCGCGCATGACAGACGGCGTCAGAACGAAACGGTCGATCGAACGGCTGCTGCCGCTGCCCTCCCACTGGAAGGCGCCGGCCTCAAGGGTCGCGCGGATCGTCACTTCTTCGTTAAAGATCTGCTTCTGGGCAACCAGTTTGGTTGTTGCCTTGATGTATTCGGAATCGCCGCCAATACCGGCATAATCCGCCCCGACTTCGACCAAGAAACCCGCGGTCGGGTCCAGCCCGGTCAGGCGGCTGTCATAACGATAGGTAAAGCCGATTGCACTGGCGTTGCGTTCGCCCTGAGCGATCTCGTTCCGCACCACCGGGCCCGGCAGGTTCTGATTGGTATCACCGTCATCAAACAGCATCTCATCCGCATCCCACGTATAGCGGACCTGCAGGGATGTATCCTCTCCGGTGTCGAATGTCAGTGCCGGTCGGAAGAACACCCGCTTGGTTCGATACTCCGAGAAGCTGGAATCCGTTTCATTCAAACCGAGATCAAGATCGAAACGCAGCTTCCGGCCCAAGAGATAAGGCTCAGTGAAGCCCAGAACATAAGAATCGGACTCTGTCGCGGTTGCGATGTTGAAAGACAAACGCTGCCCGCGGCCCAGGAAGTTGTTTTCCGTCAGGCCAATGCTGAGGCCAAAACCATCGGTGACCGAGTAGGCACCGCCGAGATTCAGCGAGCCGGTTGGCTGCTCTTCAACATCCACGTCAACGATCACCTGATCCGCAGAGCTGCCTTCGCGGGTTTCGACGTCCGCATTCGCAAAGAAGCCAAGCGCACGGATCCGCTCCGCGCTGTTGCGGATCGAGCGCGGATTGAACGGGTCGCCTTCAACAGAGGAAAACTGCTGACGGATAACCCTGTCCAGCGTGGTGGTATTGCCCTCAATGTCGATTCGTTCAACAAACACGCGCGGACCGCGGGTCAGGACGAATTCGATGTCCAGCGTCAGGTCGCGGTCATTGCGGGTCACCCGCGGTTCGACCCGCAGGAAGTCGATTTCCTTGCGGACCGCCAAGCCCTCCATCCGGTCGATTGCATTTTCAACCAGCGTCGGCGTGTAGGTAACACCCGGCTTGATCCTGAGGGTTGAGGCGAATTCGTCCGCGTCCGCCTCGGCCATTTCACTGGTTACAGTGATATTGCCGAATTTGAACTGCTGCCCTTCAGTCACGTCAACAACCAGGAACACAGCATCGCGCTCCTCGGTCACTTCGGCGTTGGTGCTGTTAACCCGGAAATCAACATAGCCGCGCGACAGATAGAAATCCCGCAGCACCTGCTTGTCGAACTCCAGCCGGTCCTCAATCAGCGTATCAGAGCGGATGAAACCGCGCAGCAGCCCGGCCTGTTTGGTTTCCAGGACCCGGCGCAGGCGCCGGTCGGAATAAACGCGGTTGCCGGTGAAGGAAACGCGCTCCACTTCAATGGTATCGCCTTCGGAAATCTCGAAGACCAGGTCAACGCGGTTGTTGCTGCGGCGGATGATCCGCGGAGTGACGCGCGATGCCAGACGCCCCTGCACGCTGTAGGCTTCGGCGATGGAAGCCGCGTCACGCTCGGCCTGGCTGGGGTTGAACACCCGGCGCGGTGCAGATTCGATGATCTGGGTGAGCGCGTCGTCTTTCAGGCGTTTGTTGCCCTCAAAACTGATCTGGTTGATGGTCGGGAATTCAGTGACCTTGATCACCAGCGTGCTGCCGCGCGGCACGATTTCCACTGTTTCAAATACGCCACTGTCAAGAATGCGCTGGTAGGCATCGTTCAGCTCACCCGCGCTGACAGTCTGGCCGCGCTCGATGCCGGTATAGGCCACAACCGTGGACGTCTGGATGCGCTGGTTGCCTTCGACCTGCACCGAATTGAAACGGTAGCTTTGCGCCTCAGCCGGCAGCGGTGCCAGCGCGTAACCCAGCGCAACTGCCAGAGAAATAGCAGAAACTTTCCGGTACAAGATATTGATGCCCGACTTGCGCTCGACACAGGACTTGCCTGCGATTTTCCCCCAAACCATTTTTCAGAACCCGATTATTATAGCAGCTTTGGGACGTGCGTACCGGGTTTGAAAGCGCTTGTCAAAACCAACTAAGGCGCTTCATCGGGGTAAGGCGCGCAGCGGGCTTTAGCGCCGGTTGCGGGAATCACAAAGAGGCGAGCCAGGCGCCTGCGGCAAGCGCACCAAAGATAACGAAACCGGTTACTGCCCGGTCCCAATTCAGCCGGACCAGAAGGCCAAGGCCGTGATATGATTGCGAGAGTACGTGCATCACTTTCCCCAGTTCTTCACCCAGCCGCCAGCGAGCAGCGAAAGATTCCGCCAGCGGGTTGAGAAAAAGTTAATGCGGGAATGTGGCAGCACTTGGGCGGCACTGTGGCCGCCCTTGGCCGGAAGAGTTGCAGCTGCGCCCGTTCAGCAGAACAAGTCGTTACCCAACGCAAACAGCATCAGCGACAACACCACCGCGATGCCAAAGGTCATCAGAACCCGAACCGCCCTGTCGCTGGGCGGACGGCCTGCAACGGCCTCATAGGCGTAGAACATCAGATGGCCGCCATCGAGCGCAGGCACAGGGAACAGGTTCAACAACCCTACGGCCGTCGACAGAACCGCGATAAACCGGATGAAGCTTTCTGCCCCCTGGCTGGCCATCGCACCAGAGGTTTCGGCAATACCGATCGGGCCGGACAGGTTGCAGGTGCTGATCGCGCCGGTGATCATATGCTTAAGGCCCGAAAGCGAGGTCTCGACCACGGCCCAGACCTGATAGGTACCCGCCGCCAGCGCTTCGCCGAACCCTGCGGATTCGGTTGCCGGCGAGAACGCCAGACCGCCGACAATTCCGATCCGCCAGCGGGTGGCAAAGCCGCCATCCGGCTGCGGTTCATCCGTGCGCCGGGGGGCAAGAGCCATCTCGACTGTTTCACCGCCGCGCCACACATCCAGCACCAGCACCCTGCCATCGGCTGTCTCAACCAGTTCCTTCAACTGATCGAAAGACACCAAGGGCGCGCCATCGACCGAAACAATCACATCACCCGGCTCCAGCCCCGCGTCAGCGGCAGCGCTGCGCGGAACAACGCCCCGCACAAAGGGCGGGTAAAGATACGGCCCGCTGACCGTCAGCTCCTCGCCATTCCGGCGCACGGTATAGTCCAGCGGCTGTTCCTGGGGCAGTTCCTCCCGGAACGCCTCCCAAGCGTCTGAATCCAGATAGTCGGGCACTGCCAATCCACCCGCTGCAATCAGCTCATCCCCCTGCTGAAGCCCGTTTGAAGCTCCGGGCAGCGTCTCAAGGGAGCCGATCGTCAGTGGATCGCGCATCGTTCCCTGCGAAAAGGCAATGGCCGTGAAGATCAGCGCGGACATCACGAAGTTGAACACCGGGCCTGCAGCAACCGTTGCCCCCCGCGCCCACAGGGGCGCCCCGTGCATGGTGCGCCGCAACGCCGCCGGATCCGCCGCAGCGGCCTCCATAGCCTCTGCATCCTTGCCCGAGGCCGCATCGGCATCACCCAGGAACTTCACAAAGCCGCCAAACGGCAGCGCAGCCACTTGCCAGCGGGTGCCATGCTTGTCCACCCGGCTCCACAGAACAGGGCCAAAGCCCAGAGAAAACACCTCTGCATGGATGCCTGACCAGCGGCCGACGATGTAATGGCCGTACTCATGCACCGCCACGATCACCGACAAGGCAATGACAAAGCTGGCGATGGTATAGAGAAAACCGCCAAACTGCGGGACAAAAGAAAGTACGTCCAAAGATCTACCCTATGCGTTCTTCGGCGGCCTGAGCCGCCTGTTTCCTGGCGACATGGTCAACCCGGGTCACGTTATCAAGTGTCATTGCGGCATCAATGAGGTCGCTTTCCGCCTCAATCCGCTCCAGAACTGCCGCCGTCACCGCTGCCATGTCAGTGAACCGGATGCGCCCGGCGATGAATTCATCCAGCGCCTGTTCCTTGGCTGCGTTGAAAGCCGCCCCCATCAGGCCGCCCCGCTCCATCACCTCATAAGCCTGCCGCAGCGCCGGATAGCGCGCCGGATCGGGGGCGCGGAAATTCAGCTGGCCGATGCGGGCCAGATCCAGCCGCTCCACCGGCAGAGCCTGCCGCGCGGGCCAGTGCAGCGCATAGCCGATAGCATGGCGCATATCAGCAGCACCCAGATGCGCCATCAGTGCGCCATCATTGAAGCCGACCAGCGCATGGACCAGCGATTCCGGGTGCACCAGCACCTCGATCTGCTCAGGCCGAACGCCAAAGTATTCACGGGTTTCAATGACTTCCAGAGCCTTGTTGAACATCGACGCACTGTCGATGGTGATCCTTTGCCCCATGTCCCAATTGGGATGCGAGGACGCCTGTGCCAAGCTTGCCTTGGGCAGATCCTCCAGCGGCCAGTCGCGGAAGGCGCCGCCGGACGCGGTGATGACAATCCGTTCAACCGCGTTCATGTCCTCGCCTGCAAGGCCCTGAAACACCGCCGAATGTTCACTGTCCACTGGCAGAAGCCGGGCGCCGTGTTGTTCCGCAGTTTCCAGCAGCAGCCGGCCTGCGCAAACCAGCGATTCCTTGTTGGCAAGCGCCAGCGTGGTGCCGTGTTTCAGCGCCTCCAGCCCCGGCGCCAGCCCGGCAGCACCGACAATCGCCGACATCACCCAATCCGCGGGCCGCCCCGCGGCCTCAACCAGAGCCGACTGCCCGGCAGCAGCCTCCACGCCAGAGCCTTCCAGCGCCGCCCGCAGATCCGGCAGCCGGTCCGCAAAAGCGGTCACAGCCACATCTGCGCGCAAGGCAATGGCGTCTTCGGCCAGCAGGGCAATATTGGCGCCGCCAGTCAGTGCCACGACGTCGTAGGCTTCGGGCGCGCGGCGGATCAGATCGATGGTGTTCTGGCCAATCGATCCGGTGGCACCGAAGATGGAGATTTTCCGCATGGTCTTTCCTGACTGGTTATCCCCAGAAGGCGGCTACGGCCAGGAACATGGCCGCCGCGCCCAGCATACCGTCGAACCGGTCGAACAGGCCGCCATGGCCGGGAATCAGCGCGCTGGAATCCTTGACGCCCATTTTGCGTTTCAGGGCG
This sequence comes from Paracoccaceae bacterium, assembly GCA_013373325.1. GTDB lineage: Bacteria > Pseudomonadota > Alphaproteobacteria > Rhodobacterales > Rhodobacteraceae > Leisingera. Next base: position 10,149 of record JABXIA010000396.1, on the reverse strand, counting down.
CTCTCTGCCACGTCGCCGGCCTGACTGGCCATCGACAACAGAACCGACAGGATCACAAAGCCAACCCCCTGCCCCATTTGTCCCGCAAAAACTGCGCCGACGATGGCGGCCGCAATCCAGCCAGACGCTGTGCCGCTCCAGGTTTTCTTGGGGCTGACACGGGGCCAGAACTTGGGTCCGCCAATGGCCTTGCCCGCAAAATACCCGGCCACATCCGTCACCACCACAATGCAGACCAGCCACAGCATCCAGGCCATGCCCATCTGTCCGCGCAGCCAGATGAAGCCGAAACCCGCCAGCAGCACCCACAGGGCAAAACCAGTGAAATACTGCCGACGTTCGCTGATCTGACTGAAACCGGCTGCCACCGGCGCCGCCAGAACCGGCAGCACCCACAAGGCAGGCAGCAGGGACGCCAGCAGCACCGCGGCGGCCGAAATCGCCCCAAGCTGCAGCGCCGTGCCGCTGCGCGACGGCATCAGCATCCGGACCAGTTCCCACACCATGCCGCCGCAGCACAGTGCGATCATTGCGTTGAAGACCACCCCGCCAGACCAGACGGCAAAACCGCCCGCAGCGATCATCACCACGGCGGACAAAGCACGCGGCAACAGATCCGCCCAGCGGTCCTTGGCGCCGCTCATGTCTTCACCGCGCCGAACCGGCGGTCGCGGCGGCCAAAACTGCTGCATAGCCGCTCCATTTCTTCGGCGGTGAAATCGGGCCACAACGTGTCGATGAATTCGTACTCGGCATAGGCCGATTGCCACAGCAGGAAGTTTGAGATCCGCGCTTCGCCGCTGGTGCGGATCACCAGATCCGGGTCCGGCAGCACATGGGTGTCCAAATAGCGCGGGAGTGTTTCCTCATCGACGTCTTCGGGGTTCAACCGGCCCTCGGCCACGTCCCGCGCCAGCCGCTTGGTGGCACGGGCCACCTCGTCGCGGCCGCCGTAGTTCAGCGCGATGGTCAGCTGGGTGCCGCTGTTGCCTTTGGTCTTGCGCTCCAGCTTGTCCATGAGACCGGTCAATTTGGCATCCAGCCGCACCCGGTCGCCAATGAACCGCACCCGCACATTCTTCTCTGCCAAGGCGTTCATCTCCTTGGAGATATAGCGGCGGAACAGGCTCATCAAACCGGTGACTTCGGTTTGTGTGCGCTTCCAGTTCTCTGTCGAGAAGGCAAAAATGGTCAGGTATTCCACGCCCAGACCCGGGCAGCACTCGACAACTTCACGGACCCGGCGCGCGCCGGCATGGTGGCCGAACAGCCGCGGCCGGCCCCTGGCCTGCGCCCAGCGGCCATTGCCATCCATGATGATGGCCACATGGCGCGGGCCGGAACGCACCGCCGGAGCTTCTCCGGCAGCGCGCACTTGCGGGTTTGCGTCTCCTGGCATTACAGCCCGTCAGACCTGCATGATCTCGGCTTGCTTGGTCTCAAGCGCCTCGTCCACATGCTTGATCATGGCGTCGGTCAGGTCCTGAACCTCGGCTTCCCAGAATTTCTGGTCGTCTTCCGACATGCCGTCGGCCTTGGCCTTCTTGATCTGGTCCATGCCGTCGCGGCGCACGTTGCGGATCGACACCCGGGCGTGCTCGGCGTACTGGCCGGCAACCTTGCCGAGCTCGCGGCGGCGTTCCTCGTTCAGCTCCGGGATCGGCAGCATGATGATGGTGCCGTTAAGCTGCGGGTTGATGCCCAGGCCGGATTCGCGGATCGCCTTCTCCACCTTACCCACCAGCGACTTGTCCCAGACGTTGATGGTAACCATGCGCGGCTCCGGCACGTTCACGGTGCCGACCTGGTTGATCGGCGTCATCGAGCCATAGGCATCCACCATCACCGGCTCCAGCATCGAAGCCGAGGCCCGGCCGGTGCGCAGCGAGGCGAATTCGGTGCGCAGGTTGGCCATGGCGCCTTCCATGCGGCGTTTCAGATCGTCGGTATCCAGTTCAAAATCATCAGACATGCTGCTCTCTCCCCTTATCTGAGGCGGTCTTCCATTGGCTCATAAGCCATTGGAAGGCTGATGTATAGCAATCAAGCGGAGGATTCGCCGCCGCCGGTGCTGCAAGATTTAGCCTGCCCGCAGCGGAATTCACTGTTTTGATCCCGCCGCCTTGGCTCAGGCTTTGGCCTGACAAGCAAAACCGCCAGCGCTCAGAGCGCCAGCGGTTTTACCTGTAGTGTCTCAGAAGCTCAGCCCTGCACCTTGGTATAGGTACCCTCACCCGACAGGATGCCGCGGAAACCGCCCGGCTCATCCAGCGGGAAGACAATCAGCGGCAGGTTGTTGTCGCGCGCCAGTGCGATGGCAGAGGCATCCATTACCTTCAGGCGTTTGGCAAAGACATCATCATAGCTGATCTCGTCATAGCGGACCGCGTCAGCGTGTTCTTTGGGATCTTTGTCATAGATGCCGTCCACCCCGTTCTTGCCCATGAAGATCGCCTCGCAGGCCATCTCGTTGGCACGCAGCGTGGCGGCGGTGTCAGTGGTAAAATAGGGGTTGCCGGTACCGGCCGCAAAGATGCAGACCCGTTTCTTCTCCAGGTGGCGCACGGCGCGGCGGCGGATGTAGGGCTCCGCGACTTCATCCATGCGGATCGCGGAGATCACCCGGGTGAACACCCCCAGCCCTTCCAGCGCCGACTGCATTGCCAGCGCGTTCATCACCGTGGCCAGCATCCCCATGTAGTCGGCGGTGGTGCGCTCCATCCCCTGGGCAGAGCCCGACAGGCCGCGGAAAATGTTCCCGCCGCCGATCACCATGCAGATTTCCACCCCCATGTCGTGCACGGTCTTCACCTCGCGGGCAATGCGCTGCACGGTCGGCGGATGCAGGCCGAACCCCTGGTCGCCCATCAATGCCTCGCCCGAAATTTTCAGCATGACGCGTTTATAGGCGGCGGCCGGATCCAGCTCCGGCTTGTCTTGCGGTTGAGGCATGTTGCGCTCCAGAAGATGTGAGGGTTAATTTGCGCGGCAAAATGAAGTAAATCGCTGGCGGATTCAATCCGCGCAGCGCAGTTTCCGCGCATATTTGCGGAACATGCCCAGAAGACGGACCGCACCCCGATGAACCTGCCCGACATCGACCCCGGCAAACCTGTGCTGATTGCCGGCCCCACTGCCTCAGGAAAGTCCGCACTGGCGCTGGATATTGCGGCGCGCCAAGGCGGTATTGTGGTCAATGCAGATGCCAGCCAGGTCTACGATTGCTGGCGCGTGATCACCGCCCGCCCCTCGGCAGAGGAAGAGGCGCAGGCGCCGCACGCGCTTTACGGCCATGTGGCTTTTGATGCGGAGTATTCGGCCGGCCATTGGCTGCGCGAGGTGCTGCCGCTTCTGAACGGGCCGGAGCGTCTGATCATCGTCGGCGGCACCGGCCTCTACTTCACAGCTCTGACAGAGGGCATGGCCGAGATTCCCGCCACTCCGCCCGCAGTGCGGGCCGAAGCTGACAGCCTGCCGCTGGAGACATTGCGTGCAGAACTGGATCCGGAAACCGCCAGCCGCATCGACCTGATGAACCGCGCCCGGGTGCAGCGCGCTTGGGAAGTGCTGAAGGCCACGGGGCGCCCCCTGGCCCGCTGGCAGGACGACACCCCTGCCCCGGCCCTGCCGCTTGAAAACTGCACGGCTATGGTTTTGAACTCAGACAAAACCTGGCTGGAGGACCGCATCCGCCGGCGTTTCGGCCTGATGCTGGATCAGGGTGCCCTGGAAGAAATCGACGCCATGCGCAGCCGTTACGATCCGCTTTTGCCGTCCTGCAAGGCCATCGGCGTGCCGGAACTTATGGGCTACGCCCAAGGCCTTCTCACCCTCGGGGAAGCAGAGGAGCGCGCTGCTGTAGCCACCCGGCAGTTTGCCAAACGCCAGCGCAGCTGGTTCCGCGCCCGGATGAAAAACTGGCACCAGGTCTCATTGGTCTGAGCTGCCGCCGGCCCGTCAAATTGCCGGCATTTCCGGTTCCGGCAAGCGGAAACTTGCCAGAATCAGCAATTCATGAGCTGTTTCAGCCACTGATACCGGATCCTCTGCCAGTAATTGCTCATGCCATTTGATTCAGATTTCCCAAGAGAGTTCCATGCCGCACCGCTAGTGCGGCTGGCTCCGGACGGCGGCTGGCAAACCTGTCTGGCGCACAGCCGTTGCGACCACCTGCTGATCTGGATCTCCCGGGGCCAGGGACGCCTGATGCTGAATGGCGAACAGCGCGGCTTTGGGTTGCATAGCGTCATCTTCCTGCCCGCAGGCACGCTGTGGTCCGCGGATTTCGGGCGCCAGTGCCTCGGCCAGGTGCTGACGATGTCGGGCCCCTTGCTGCCGCCTTTCCCTGAGGAGCCGATGCACAGGAGGTTCGCCAGCCTGCAGGAGCAGACCAGCCTGGCCGGCCACTTCGAGGCCATCAGCCGCGAACAGGCCGCACGCGAGCCGCATTGGATCCGCGCCGTGCAGGCCCGCTGCGAACTGGCCGCTATTGCCCTTCGGCGCCAGCCTGGAGCTGCAGGCAAGCTGACCGCGGCGCAGCGCCTGTGCCAGGCCTATTGCCAGCGCATTGCCGGCCTCCAGGCCGGACAGCTCAGCATGGCTGAACACGCGGCAGCCCTGAATGTGACGCCGACGCATCTGACCCGGGTCTGCAAGGCCGCAACCGGCAAGACCGCAGCCGCCCTGCTGACAGAGCGCCAGCTGCACGCCGCGCGCACCCTGCTGATCACCTCAGATCTGCCCATTCGCGACATCGCTGCCCGGCTGGGCTTCGGCAGCGCCGCCTATTTCACCCGCTTCATATCGCAGCACACAGGCCGGCCTCCCAGCGAATTGCGCGCATCCGCCTGCAGGAGACCGCAACAGCCTGATCCGTCAATGGTTTCCCGGCACGCGCCCTGAGGGCCGCGATTTCGCGCAACGGCCCGCCGCCGCCACTGGGCAGTTTTGAACAGTATGCGGATGTATGCCGGCCTAAATAGTAAAACCGACGCCAGAAATGTCGTATTTTTACACGGAAACGACGAAACTGTGCATTGACGAAACGCCGTATCTCTGCCGGAATGCAGGCATGGGGAAACTTTAATCCAAAACCTGAACCAAAATCGCCTGGCCAGCCGCCGGGCCAATATCCGTTTCGCAAAAAGACAGAACGGTATGACAGGGAGACCTAAATGACCAAAGACACCATCAACGGAGCCCCGATCCATTGGGCCGCCAAGATGCACGCCAAGGAAGTGCTGGACGGCAAGCTGGACCGCCGTGAGTTTCTGACCCGCGCCACTTCGCTGGGCGTTACCGCGGCAGCGGCCTATGGCATGATCGGCCTGGCCGCCCCGGTTAAGGCCGCTGAAGAGAAAAAGCAGGGCGGCACCCTGCGCGTGCAAACCGAAGTCCGCCCGCTGAAGGACCCGCGCACCTTTGACTGGTCGCAGATGGCCAACAAGACCCGCGGCACCATCGAGTACCTGGTGGAATACAACAACGACGGCTCCTTCACCGGCATGCTGCTGGAAAGCTGGGAGATCAACGAGGACGCCACCGTCTACACCCTGAACGTCCGCAAAGGCGTGAAGTGGAACAACGGCGACGACTTCACTGCTGACGACGTTGCCCGCAACATCGCAGGCTGGTGCGACAAGGGTCTGGAAGGCAACTCCATGGCCGGCCGTTTCGCAACCCTGATCGACAGTGAAACCGGCCAGGCGGTTGAAGGCAGCATTGAGGTTGTGGACAGCCACACCGTCAAGCTGAACCTGCCGGCCTCCGACATTTCGCTGATTGCAGGCATGGCCGACTACCCGGCAGCCATCGTGCACTCCTCCTTCCAGACCAACGACTTCACCCAGAACGTCGGCACCGGCCCGTTCCTGCTGACCGAGCTGGAAGTCGGCGTGCGCTCGGTTCTGGAACGCAACGACGACCACACCTGGTGGGGCGAGGCGATTTACGGCAAGCCGGCGCTGGACCGCATCGAATACGTGGATTTCGGCACTGACCCGTCCTCCTGGCTGGCGGCCCTGGAATCCGACGAAGTCGACATGCTCTATGAATCGGTTGGCGAATTCATCGACGTGATGGACGGCCTCGGCTACAAGAAGTCCGAAGTTGTGACCATGTCCTCGATCGTGATCCGCACCAACCAGCTGGCGGAAATCGACGGCAAGAAACCCTATGCCGACAAGCGCGTCCGCAAGGCGATCCAGATGGCCGTCGACAACTCCGTCTGCCTGGAACTGGGCTATGGCGGCCGCGGCGAGCCCGCGGAAAACCACCACGTTGGCCCGATCCATCCGGAATACGCCGAACTGCCGCCGCAGAAGGTTGACCCCGCAGGCGCCAAGGCGCTGATGGAAGAAGCCGGCATGATGGATTTCGAGCATGAAATCCTGTCGATCGACGACGACTGGCGCCGGAACACCACCGACGCGGTGGCCGCACAGCTGCGTGACGCAGGCTTCAAGGTGAAGCGGACCGTTCTGCCCGGTTCGACCTTCTGGAACGACTGGGCCAAGTACCCGTTCTCCTCGACCAACTGGAACCACCGCCCGCTGGGCGTGCAGATCTGGGCACTGGCCTATAAGTCGGGCGAAGCCTGGAACGAGTTCGGCTGGTCCAACCCGGAGTTCGACGCCCTGCTGGAAGAAGCCCTTTCGATCGCCGACGCCGACAAGCGCCGCGAAATCTCTGCCAAGGGCCAGGCGCTGATCCAGGAAGAAGGCGTCACCATCCAGCCCTACTGGCGCTCGCTCTACCGCCACATGCGCGAAGGTGTTGTCGGTGCCGACATGCACGTCTCCTTCGAGCATCACCACTACAAGTGGGGCTGGGCAGCCTAAGCCCGACCGGCTCCTGACTCTTGCACCGCCCCTCCGCCGGGGCGGTGCTTTCCAGCTCATAAGATAAGAGACCCGCCTGTTGAGCCGGGTCCGATCCGCCAGACTGACAGGGGACCCAAATGGGACTTTTCATTCTCCGCCGTTCGGGCGTGATGCTGCTGACGGCCCTGTGCCTGACGTTCATCGTGTTCTTCCTCACGAACCTCTACCCAAACCTCGAAAAGCTCGCCAAGACCCAGGGCAACTTCCGCATGTCGGATGAGGCCGTGGCCAGCTGGCTGGACGCCAACGGCTATGGCGGCTCCATGGTGTCGAAATACGGGCAATGGCTGGGCGTTCTGCCGGGCTGGACCCGCGAGTCCGAGAAAGGGTTCACCGGCCGCTGCATGACCGGCGCGGTCAGCGCTGAGGAAGCCGCCGAAGCGCCGACCTTCTGCGGTATTCTGCAAGGCGACTGGGGCTATTCGACCCGGTTCAAGGATGAAGTCTCCACCATCATCGCCGAACGTCTCGGCAACACCGGCCGCCTGATGTTCTGGGTGCTGGTGCTGATGGTGCCTTCTGCCCTGATCATCGGTGTGCTGGCCGGCATGCGGGAGGGGTCCGTTACCGACCGGAGCCTTTCAACCGCCTCTATCCTGACCACGGCAACACCCGAATATGTTTCCGGCGTGATCTTCATCGCCGTCTTCACCTCTTCCACCGTTGGCCTCAAATGGTTCAAGGGCACCGCCACCTCGGCGATGGACAACCCGAACTTCGAGAACTTCTTCCTGCCTGTGCTGACCATCGCGCTGTACGGGATGGGCTATATCGCCCGGATGACCCGCGCCTCGATGACAGAGGTGATGACTGCGCAATATATCCGCACTGCCCGCCTTAAAGGCGTGAGCTTTCACAACATCGTTCTGAAGCACGCGCTGCGGAACGCGCTGATCGCCCCCTTCACCGTCATCATGCTGCAGTTCCCCTGGCTGCTGAACGGCGTGGTGATCGTCGAGACCCTGTTCAACTACAAGGGCTTCGGCTGGATCCTGGTGGAAGCCGCGGGCAACAACGACATCGAACTGCTGCTGGCCGTCTCCGTGGTCTCAGTCTTCGTGGTGCTGGTCACCCAGCTGATCTCCGACATCGGCTATGTGTACCTGAACCCGCGTATCCGGATCTCTTAAGGAAGGCAGCAGAGCATGGAACCTCTTAGCACATTCGAAATTGCGGGGCGTATCATCTACCAGCTGTCCCCGGTCTGGTTTTCGCTGGTGATCCTCTACGCCGCCTCCATCGGCTTCAAACGGCGGCTTGGCCTTTATGGCAAGTTGTTTGACAGCCCTATCGGCATGATCGGCTTTGGCCTGGTGATGTTCTGGGTGTTCACCGGCATCTACGGCGCCATGGACATGATCATCACCCATGACCCGCTGGTGCAGGTCTCGGGCATGAAGAACAAGGTCCCAGGCACGCCGATGAACGGCGCCACCGAAGCGGATTATCCCTATTACCTGCTGGGCGGCGACAACCTGGCGCGCGACGTGTTCAGCCGCCTGGTCAAAGGCGCCTGGGAAGTCATCAAGATCGCCCCGATGGCAGCTGTCTTTGCCTTCATGGTGGGGATAACCTTGGGCCTGCCCGCGGGCTACTACGGCGGCCGCCTGGACACCACGCTGTCCTTTGCCGCCAACCTGATCCTGGCTTTCCCGGTGATCCTGCTGTTCTACCTGCTGGTCACGCCTGAAATCGTCGCCACCGGTGTTCCTAACTACATGGCGATCGTTCTGTTCATCTTCCCGATCATCTTTGTCGGGGTGCTGCTGAACTCGCGCTATTACACCCGGCCCAAGGTGCGCAACCTGGTGCTGCCACTGGTTCTGGGGATCATCATCTGGTTCTACCTGCAGCTTGTCTCCAACGGCGGCTACCTGATCAACACCCCGGCCTATTCGATCCCGGGCCTGCCCCGTGTGATGGACATGTTCGACATCCCCGGCGGTATCCTGGTGGTGTTCGTCTCGGTGGTCTTCGTCAACTCGCCCACGGTGTTCCGTATCGTGCGCGGCCTGACGCTGGACATCAAAACCCGCGATTATGTGGCGGCCGCCCAGACCCGCGGCGAAGGCCCGTGGTACATCATGCTGTGGGAAATCCTGCCGAACGCCCGCGGACCGCTGATCGTCGATTTCTGCCTGCGCATCGGCTACACCACCATCCTCCTGGGCACCCTCGGCTTTTTCGGCCTTGGGCTGCCGCCGGAAAGCCCGGACTGGGGTTCCACGATCAATGACGGGCGCAAGCTGTTGTCGATCTACCTGCACCCGGCGCTGCCGCCTGCCTTTGCGCTCTTGACGCTGGTTCTCGGCCTCAACCTGCTGGCCGACGGCCTGCGCGAGGAAAGCCTGAAGGATTGATCCAAACCGGCGGGACCGGGGGCCAGCCCCCGGACCCCCGGGATACTTGAGGCCAGATGAAAGGGATCCTGTTCCTTCCAGCCTCAACAGGGAGAAAACAAAATGAACAAACTGGCAGACTACGACGGCCCGATCCTCGAGATTAACAAGCTGTCGATCTCCTTCTTCACCCGGCTGCGCGAAATTCCCGCGGTGATGGATTTCTCAGTCACCGTGCAGCCCGGCGAGGCCGTGGGCCTTGTGGGCGAGTCCGGCTGCGGCAAATCCACCGTGGCGCTTGGCGTCATGCAGGATCTGGGCAAGAACGGCCGTGTCGTCGGCGGCACCATCAAGTTCAAGGGCCGCGATCTGGCGGAAATGAGCAAGGAGGAACTGCGCGACATCCGCGGTAATGAGATCGCGATGATCTATCAGGAACCGATGGCCTCGCTCAATCCGGCGATGAAGATCGGCAAGCAGCTGATGGAAGTGCCGATGATCCACGAGGGCGTCAGCGAGAAGGAAGCCTATCAGCGTGCGCTGGAAGTGGTGACCGACGTGCGCCTGCCCGACCCGGAGCGGATGCTGAACTCCTTCCCGCACCAGTTGTCGGGCGGCCAGCAGCAGCGGATCGTGATTGCGATGGCGCTGATGTCGAAACCCTCGCTGCTGATCCTGGACGAGCCGACAACCGCGCTGGACGTGACGGTGGAGGCCGCGGTGGTCGAACTGGTCAAGGATCTGGGCAAGAAATACGGCACCTCGATGCTGTTCATCTCGCACAACCTCGGCCTGGTTCTGGAAACCTGCGACCGCCTCTGCGTGATGTATTCCGGCGAAGCGGTGGAGCGCGGCTCAATCCACGACGTGTTTGACGAGATGCAGCATCCCTATACCCAGGCGCTGTTCCGCTCGATCCCGCTGCCGGG
>JABXIA010000248.1 GCA_013373325.1 Paracoccaceae bacterium | reverse complement strand
GGTGCTGGCGATGGGTGTCTGGTCCGGCGAGCTGCTGAAGCCGCTGGGGATCAAGATCCCGATGGAAGCCGAACGCGGCTACCACGTGTCGTTTCAGAACCCCGGCGTCGCGCTCAACAACTCGATCATGGATATGGACATGAAATTCGTGGCCTCCACGATGGAGGAAGGACTGCGGGTGGCCGGCACCGCCGAGTTCGCAGGCCTCGACCAGCCGCTCAATCAGAAACGGCTCGACGGGCTGGTGGAGCTTGCCAAAGCCCTGCTGCCGGACTTGCACGCAGACGAAATGGAAACCTGGTCCGGCCAGCGCCCCAGCCTGCCCGACAGCCTGCCCTGCATTGGCGAGGTTGAAGGGTTCCCGGACCTGATCGCCGCTTTCGGCCACAGCCATTACGGCCTGATGATGGCCCCGAAAACCGGACGGCTGGTGGCGGATATCGTCAGCGGATCACCCGTGAACGAAGACCTCTCGCCGTTCCGCACACGGCGCTACGAAAGGAACAAGGCATGACCATCCACCCTGGCGGTCAAAACATCTGCGGCGTCTCCATCGGCGTGCTGGCACTGGAAAGCTACTTCCCCAAGCCGCCCGGCCATATCAAGAACCCTTCCAGCCTGCCCTTCACCACGCTCTATGAAATGCTGGACGGGATCACCGTGCCGAAACTGCTGGCCAACCCGACAGGTGAAATGAAGGACCGGCTGATCGAGGCCGCCCGGCGGCTGGAGGCCAAGGGTGTTCGGGCCATTACCGGCTCCTGCGGCTTCCTCGCCATCTTTCAGAAGGAGATCGCAGCCGCGGTGAATGTGCCGGTGTTCGTCTCCTCGCTGATCCAGGTGCCGCTGGCGCATCAGATGACAGGCCGCTCCGTTGGGGTGATCACTGCCTCTGCCGCCAGCCTGACCGAGGCGCATTTGCGCGGCGTCGGTGCAGAAAACACGCCCGTGGTTGTGCAGGGGCTGGATGACGCGGAAGAGTTCTCCACCGTGATCCTGCGTAATGAACGCACTGCAATGGATCTGGCCAAGGTTGAGGCCGAACTGCTGGCCGCCGCCCGCGGCATGTTCGCGCGCAACCCGGAGATCGGCCCGATTGTTCTGGAATGCACCGACCTGCCACCCTATGCCCACGCCCTGCAAGCGGCGCTGAACCGGCCCGTTTTCGACATCATCACGCTTTCCGAGATGGTGCACCGGACTGCGCTGCGCGCCCCTTTCCCCGGGTTCATCACCTGAAAAATGCGCTGAGGGCTGGCACGGAGAATTCCAGCCCTCAGCCCCGGATTTTTTTGTATCTCCGGCCGGGGCAATCCCCCTACTGTGGCGCAGAACAAACCTTTGCTGCTGGATTTGCCATGCCCCATATTTCCGACGCCCAGCTGGACCAGATCCGCGCCCGTTTTGCCCAGGTGGACAACTGCCCCGAACAAGGCAGCCGTATCTTCTTTGAAAACGCAGGCGGCGCACTGACGCTCAATTCGGTGGTGGAAACATCCGCACGCTATGCTGCGATCCCCGACAACCAGGGCCGCGACAACCCCGGCAGCCACGAGCTGGTGCGGGTGATCAACAAGGCCAAGGACGATATGCGCGTCTTCATGAACGCACCCGGCGGCCAGTTTTTTGCGGGCGAAAGCGGCACAGAGCTCTTGTTCCGCCTGATCATGAACGCCTGCCTCGGCACCGCGGAGGGCGGCACCGTGCTAGGCTCGACGCTGGAGCATCCCGCCACCCGCTCCGCCAGCGCCCGCTGGGCCGGGGTTGCACGTCAGAAACACGTGCTGATCCCGCATAATGACACCACCGGGACGATCATGGCCGATGCCTATGCCAGGGCGGTTTCGCCGGACACCGTCGTGGCCACAATCGTCCACACGTCTCCTGTCACAGGCATGGGCGTGGATGTCGCCGCCTGCGTTGCCGCCATCCGTGAAGTGGCACCGGAGTGTTTCATTATTGTGGACGGTATCCAGCACGCAGCCCATGGGCGCATCGACCTGACGGCATACGGCGTCGATGGCTATGTGATCTCGCCCTACAAGATGTTCTCGCGCCACGGCTACGGCCTTGCCTGGATCTCGGACCGGCTGACTGCCCTGCCGCACAATGCGCTGATCGACGGGCCTGCGGACAACTGGGAAATGGGCACCCGCGACACCGGCAGCTATGCGACGCTGTCGGATGTGGCTGATTACCTGGAGTGGCTCGGCGGCGAGGTCAGCGATGCAACGGACCGGCGCGCAAAATTCGTGGCCGCGGGCGAGGCGATCCATGCCCATGAAAAAACACTGACCGACGCGATGATCCGCGGCACCGGCAATCTGCCGGGCCTGGCGGAGATGGAAGGCGTCACCATCCTGGGCGGTCCGGACAACCCCGCGCGCGAGGGGCTGGTGTCGCTGACCGTTGCAGGCGTGCCCTCTGTGGATGTGGTCAAACGCCTGAACGAACAGGGCATCCGCACCCACCTTCGCAAGGCGGACCATTACTCCGGCAATATCCTGACGCCCTTGGGCATGGACAGCTGCGTCCGTGTCTCCATGTGCCACTACAACAGCGTCGGCGAGGTGGCGAAGTTTCTGGGCGTGATGAAAGAGATCACCGGATAATCGCCGGATGACCCATCGAATCCTAGGCCATTGGGTATGAATTCTTCACGGGTCATCCGCCCCCGCCGCAGCTAGGGTCGCTCGGAAGGAATTGGCGGCCCGCCCCGGCCTGCAGGGCGCGCTGTTTCAGGCACGCAGGCAAGGGAACATGACGCATGAAAACCCATGCACAGGCAGTTGTCATCGGCGGCGGGCTGGTCGGCTGCTCGATCCTCTACCACCTGGCGAAACTCGGCTGGAAAGACGTGGTTCTGCTGGAACGCGATGAACTGACCGCTGGCTCCACCTGGCATGCGGCGGCCAACATCCACGGGCTGCACGACAACAACAACGTGACCCGCATCCAGCACTACACCATGAACCTCTACAAGGAGCTGGAGAAGGAAACCGGCCAGGGCTGCGGCGTTTTCCAGCCCGGCTCCCTGTATCTGGCCAAGACCGAAGAGCGCGAGCACCAGCTGCGCCTGCAGGAGGCCAAGGCGAAATACTACGGCCTGAACTTCCATGAAGTCAGCCGCGAGCAGGCCAAGGAACTGCACCCGCTGGCCCAGTTCGACGACATCCGCTGCATCATGTTCGAACCCGATGGCGGCAACGTCGACCCTTCGGGCGTGACCATGGCCTATGCCGCCGGCGCCCGCGCCATGGGCGCCCAGATCGAACGTTTCTGCCCCGTGATTGGCACCGAACAGCAGCCCGACGGCAGCTGGATCGTGAAGACCGAAAAGGGCGACATTCACACCCAGTGGGTGGTGAACGCAGGCGGTCTCTGGGGGCGCGAAGTGGCGGCGATGGCGGGCCTCACCCTGCCCTTGCAGCCGACCGAGCATCAGTATTTCGTGACAGAGTCTATCGACGAGGTCGCCAATCTGGGCCGCCGCCTGCCCTCAATCGCCGACCGCGACGGCGAATATTATTTCCGGCAGGAGGGCAACGGCTTCCTGATCGGCGCCTATGAGAAAGACATGCGCTTCTGGGCCGAAGACGGCACCCCGCTGGACTTTGCCCATGAGCTGTTCCCCGACGATCTGGACC
>JABXIA010000030.1 GCA_013373325.1 Paracoccaceae bacterium | reverse complement strand
GCGGCGCTTGGCCCAACGGGCCGCAGGGCATCACGGATGCCCCAAGGCCGGGCGGGAGCCTCCCCCGCTTCAAGCCTTCCCGCTTGTTCCGTCAGGTCCCGGCAAATCTCTCTGCCGCCGCCCTTGCCAGCCGCAGGGGTATTTGGGACAAGAAGAGGCGCGCGGCTGCCCGGCCCCGCGCCTTTTCTTTGCAGCGGCCCTCAGGATGACCCCTGCCGCCGCCCCGCCTTATCTGCAGGAGAGACGCCGATGTATCAGACCTTCGATGTGACCGCCCGCCCGGACCAGGGCCCGCCCCGGCTGGCCGCCCTGCGCAAGGAACTGGCGGCGGAAAGTCTCGACGGCTTTCTGGTGCCGCGTGCCGATGCCCACCAGGGCGAATATGTGGCGCCGCATGACGAGCGCCTGTCCTGGCTCACCGGCTTTACTGGCTCCGCAGGCTTTTGCGCGGTGCTGCAGGAGATTGCCGGCGTCTTCATTGACGGCCGCTACCGCACCCAGGTGAAACGGCAGGTCGCCGCGGACTACACCCCCGTGCCCTGGCCCGACGTGCAGCTGGCAGACTGGCTGAAGGAACAGCTGCCGAACGGCGGCAAGGTGGGCTTTGATCCCTGGTTGCATGCCGCCGGCCAGATCACGTCCCTCACCAAAGAGCTGAAGGGCAGCGGCATAACCTTGGTGCAATGCGAAAACCTGGTGGACCGGATCTGGGAAGACCAGCCCGCCCCGCCGATGAACCCCGTGGCCGCGCATCCGCTGGATTATGCAGGCGAAAGTGCTGCCGACAAATGCGCGCGGCTGGCCAAGGGCCTGCGGGACGCTGGCCAGGCGGCGGCGGTCATCACCCTGCCCGACAGCATCATGTGGCTGCTGAACATCCGCGGCGCAGACGTGGCCCGCAACCCGGTGGCGCATGGCTTTGCCATCCTGCATGACGATGCGCGGGTCGACCTGTTCATGGCCGCAGAAAAGCTGGCAGGCCTGCAGGACCATTTCGACGCCTCCGTCACGGTCCATGCAACCGAAGATTTCCTCAAGGCCGCAGCAGCCCTCAATGGCTCTGTCGCAGCCGATTCCGGCACTGTGCCGCAAATCGTGGCGGACAAGCTGGGCGAACGGCTGATTCCTGCGGGTGACCCCTGTGCGCTGCCGAAGGCGCGCAAGAACGCCGCCGAGATCGAAGGCAGCGCAGCGGCGCATCTGCGCGACGGTGCCGCAATTGTGGAGATGCTGGCCTGGCTGGATGCGCAGGCGCCCGGCACCATTACTGAGATCGACGTGGTGAAGAAGCTGGAGGCCTTGCGCAGCGCAGACCCTTCCTTACGCGACATCAGCTTTGAAACCATCGCAGGCACCGGCGAGAACGGCGCCGTCATGCATTACCGCGTGACCGAGGAGACGGATACACGGCTGGAGGACGGCCACCTGCTGGTCATGGACAGCGGCGGCCAGTATCTGGACGGCACCACCGACATCACCCGCACCATCGCCATCGGCTCGCCGGGCGAGGAGGAACGCGCCGCCTTTACCCGCGTGCTGCAGGGCATGATCGCCATGTCCCGCCTGCGCTGGCCCAAGGGGCTGGCCGGCCGCGACATCGAATGCATCGGCCGGATGCCGCTGTGGCTGGCGGGCCAGGACTTCAACCATGGCCTGGGCCACGGCGTCGGCGCCTACCTCAGCGTGCATGAAGGCCCGCAGCGGCTGGCGCGCACCAGCCATGTGCCGTTTGAACCCGGGATGATCCTGTCCAATGAGCCGGGATACTACCGCGAAGGCGCCTTTGGCATCCGGATCGAGAACCTTCTGGTTGTTGAAACCGCCCCGGCTCTTGACACCAGCGACCCGGAGCGCGACATGCTGTGCTGGCGCACACTCACCTTTGCCCCGGTTGACCGGCGGCTGGTGAATGCCTCCATGCTGACAGCAGACGAGAAAGACTGGCTCGACAGCTATCACCAGGAGGTTCTGGCAAAGATCGGCCCGCAGCTCAGCCCCGCCGCAAAGGCGTGGCTTGATGCCGCAACCGCCCCCTTGTGACACTGCTGTGTTACATAGGCTGAACACAAGACGACACGAACGAAGAGAATGGGAAAACACGCATGACCACTATCCGTATCCGCAAGGCCGAAGGCACCTGGACTGTCCGCTCAGGCGGCGCCGTATTGGGGGAAACCTCCAATGCACTGGAGCTGTCTGAGGGCGATCTGGATCCGGTCATCTATTTCCCGCGTGAAGACATCGCGATGGCATTCCTGGACCGCACCAGCAAGACCACCCATTGCCCGCACAAGGGTGACGCCAGCTATTTCTCGATCGCCAACAAGTCGTCGGTGACCGAAAATGCCGCTTGGAGTTATGAGGATCCCAAGGAGGAGGTGGCGCAGATCAAGGGCCATCTGGCCTTTGTGCTGAGCGCCTCTGTCAAGGTCGAGCAGGTCTGAGCAAGCGCGCCTGTCGCTGTGCCGCCGTTGCGGCGCGGCGCCCGCCGCCCGGCCTGACGGCCAGAAAATTTGAAGAACCACGCACCGGTGCATTGGCGCCGGTGTTTTCATTTTCGGGAATATGAGGCCAGATTTACCCCGCCGCTGCCGCGCGCAGCGCCTGAAAGCCTGCCAGCTCAGAGAAAGGGGGTCAGGTCAGGATGGCCCGGCTTAGGTTCTGTCTGGCCTGTTCCAGAGAGTCGCCCGCGCCCAGGATATCCGCCTCACGCGCGCATTGGATCGCATAGTTGATTACCGCTTCCAGTGCCGCCCGTTCGTTTTCCCGCTCGTTCGCCTTGTGTTTCGTACCAGCCTCTTGCGGGCCAGTTTCGAATTTTCGCATTTTGGTGCCTGCCAATGTGAGAGTTTTTTTGCGATTTCCTCACGCAATGGTGAGCCAGACATTGTCGCAGGGCAATCCGCAGATTAATTAATCCTTAACCTGTATCCAAAAACGCACATATCCGGGGAGGAAACGGGCATTTTTCCCCTAAACCGCGCCGGGTTCAGACGGAAAAGCCTCAACTTCTGCGCCAGGCCTACCTGTGCTCTTCGGCGGCTGTGGCTGCGAGGGCACGGTTGTAAGCCTTCAGCGCATCCACATGATAGAGCGCACCGATGACCTGCTCCTTGCCCTCTTCCTCCATCACCACCGGCAGGAAAGCCGCATCCGCCCGGTCAAACACCGGCATTGCCGCCTCCAGCGAGGAAGCCGCACGGATGCAAAGCCCGTCCTCTGCCAGGGCCTCGCACTCCTCCAGGCTGGCGCAACGGCTGTCGCCCATCGGCCGCATCACCGCACCGGCCCGGATCATGCCCAGCAGGTAGGCCTGCGGGCCTGCCGCGCAGTGGATGTCGCGCCGCTCCAGCTGCGTCAGGAAGAACGACCGGTCCACCAGCCGCGAGGCCAGCGCGGTGGACATGGAGACCGACACCATCACCGCCAGGCCGATCTGCCAGTCGCCGGTCAGTTCAAACACGATGAGGGTGGTGGAAATCGGCGCGCCCAGAACCGCGGCGGCCACTGCCCCCATGCCGGCAAAGGCATAAAGCGTGTGCGTGCCGGACACATCCGGCAGCACCGAGGTTGCAATCAGCCCGAAAGCCAGCCCGGTCAGCGCGCCGATCATCAGCGAGGGCGAGAACACCCCGCCCCCCATGCGCCCGCCCATGGTGATGGCCACAGCGGCGGTTTTGACCACGGTGAAGATCACCGCCTGTCCCAGCAGCAAGCCGCCGGTCAGTGCCAGCACGGTGGTTTCATAGCCGACGCCGATGATATGCGGGAACCACACGGCAATCACACCCAGCATGGCACCCGACACCGCAGGGCGCAGCCAGCGCGGCAGCGACAGGCGCTGCTGCACCGTGTTGCCCACCTTCTCGGCAAAGAAGATCGCCCGCATCTGCGCCACGGCCACCAAGCCGCAGATCAGGCCGAGAATCAGGAATGCGGGCAGCTCCACATAGAACTGCAGCGCGCCGGGCGTGTTGAGGGTAAACTCGGTCACGTCGCCGTATTCCAGCCGGTTGATCACGGTTCCGGCGACCGAGGCGACGACGATCGGCGCAAACGCGTTGACGGAGAAATGCCGCAGCACCACTTCCATCGCAAACAACGCCCCCGCAATCGGCGCGTTAAAGCTGGCGGAGACGCCTGCAGCCACCGCACAGCCCAAGAGGTCGCGCCCGGTGATGCCGTCGGCGTTGATGCGGTTGCTGACCCAGGTGGAAATCACCCCGGCCAGATGCACCACCGGCCCTTCCCGGCCCGTGGAGCCGCCGGTGGAGAGCGTGATGAAGGACGCCAGCGCCGAGGCCAGGCCTTCCTTGTGCTCAACCCGTCCGTCATGCAGCGCAGCGCCCTCGATCACGTCGGCGACAGAACGCACCCGGGCATCCGGGGTGAAACGGTCGAGGATCAGCCCAACCACCAGCCCGCCGCCCGCGGCAATGCTGACCAGCACATACCAGGGCAAGTCCTGCGCGTAGGAATGCAGGTAGTCGAGATCCGGCGCGCCATAGACCCAGGCCTGCAGCGCCGTGATCCCCTTGCGGAAGAACAGGGCGGCGAAACCCGCGGCGATGCCGATCAGCAGGGCAATCAGCCAGAACTGGAACTGGCTGGGGCCGCGGTGGCGCAGCACCCGCCAGATGTCCTTGAGGCCAGCCAGCCATTGCAGGAGAATTGCGGAAAGGGACGAACGGATTTCTTGCACCATAACCTGTCAGCGGGTCTTCTTGTCTTCTGTGGCTCCTTGCTGCCACATCCCGGTTAAAGAACCCTCACCCAGGCCATGGAACCGGCGGGTCATCCGGCCAGCAATGCACGGGCCGCGGCGCGGGCCTCCTCAGTGATGGTATCACCGGACACCATCCGGGCAAGCTCATCCACCCGTTCGGCCTCAGCCAGCGGCACCACCTGTGACAGGGTCATGCCGTCAACCACCTGCTTGCGCACCTGCCAATGGTGGCCGCCAAGGGCTGCAACCTGCGGCGAATGCGTGACCACCAGCACCTGCCCCCCGCCCGCAAGGCTGCGCAGGCGGCGGCCGACGGCATCTGCTGTTGCGCCACCGACACCGCGGTCGATCTCGTCAAAAATCAGCGCCTTGCTGGAATCTTCGCCCCGCAAACAGACTTTCAGCGCCAATAGAAACCGGCTTAACTCGCCGCCAGAGGCAATTTTGTTCAGCGGCCCTGCAGGAGCACCGGGATTGGTTGCCACGGTAAAGGCCACCGCATCCATGCCGTCCGGGCCGGGCTCTGCGGTGGTGATGCGGGTCTCGAACACCGCGCGTTCCATCTTCAGCGGCGCCAGTTCCGCCATCACCGCCTGATCCAGTATCGCAGCGCTTTGGCGGCGCACCGCGCCCAGCTGCTTGGCGGCTTCGGTATAGGCCGCCTCCGCGGCCTTCAGCGCCGCTTCCTGATCGGCCAGATCCTGATCGCCCGCATCCAGCGCCGCAAGTTTGCTGCGCAGGGTTTCCGCATAGCCAGCCAGCTCATCCGGCTGCACATCATGCTTGCGCGCGAGGCCCCGGATCGCAAACAGGCGCTCTTCGCAGTCCTCCAGCTCACCGGGGTTGAAATCGAGGCTGTCCAGCACCCGTTCGACCCCGTCCTGGGCATCACCCAGTTCGATCATCGCCCGGCTGAGAGCCGCCAGCGGTTCTTCCAGGCCGCCCTCGGCCTCCTGCCCCGCAACGCCTTCCAGCCAGCGCTGCGCTTCACCCATTGCCGTCTCGGCGCCTTCACTCAGCAGCGCGTGGGCGCGGGCGATGTCGCCGCGGATGCGTTCCGCCGCCTGCATCTGGCGACGGCGTGTGTCCAGCGCCTCGTCCTCGCCCGGCTGGGGATCCAGCTTGTCCAGCTCCGCCACTGCGTGGCGCAGGAATTCCTCTTCGGCCCGCACGGCATCCAGCGCGGCGCGGGTCGCCGCCACCGTCTTGCGCGCCTTTGCGGTCGCGCCCCAGGCGCTGCGCACCTGTGCCAGCAGGTCCTGCACACCGGCATACTGATCCAGCAGCGCCATGTGGCCGCGCGGATTCAGCAACCCGCGGTCGTCATGCTGGCCGTGCAGTTCAACCAAAGTCTCCGACAGCGCCCGCAGCACCTCGCCCGAGCAGCGGCGGTCGTTGACCCAGGCGGTTTTGCGCCCCTCGGCGGTGTTGACCCGGCGCAGGATCTGCTCAGTGCCGCCCGGCAGCCCGGCTTCTTCGAGGATCGCGTGTGCGGGGTGGTCCGCGTTCAGCTCGAACTCCGCCAGAACCTCCCCCTGCGACGCCCCCTGGCGCACCAGTTCAGCGCGTCCGCGCCAGCCCAGCACAAAGCCCAGACTGTCGAGAAGGATCGATTTCCCTGCCCCGGTCTCACCGGTCAGCACATTCAGGCCGGGCTGAAAGTTCAGCTCCAGATGATCGATGATCAGGATATCCCGGATATCAAGCGCGCGCAGCATTGCCCCGCCCCATTGCTGCGGCGGCCGTTACAGCCACCGCCCCTTGACCGTCTGACGGTAGATCTGGCTCAGCCAG
>JABXIA010000335.1 GCA_013373325.1 Paracoccaceae bacterium | reverse complement strand
CCGACAGCATCGCGTTGTGGTTGCCCTTGATGCGCGGCACGTTGACCATGCCGGCGGAGCAGCCCAGCAGGGCCACGCCAGGGGCCACCAGTTTCGGCATCGACTGCCAGCCGCCTTCGGTGATGGCACGGGCGCCATAGGCCACGCGCTTGCCGCCCTTCAGCAGGTCGGCGACCACCGGATGGTGCTTGAAGCGCTGGAATTCCATGTAGGGGAACAGGTGCGGGTTCTTGTAGTTCAGGTGCACCACGAAGCCCACGTAAACCTGGTTGTTGTCCAGGTGGTAGATGAACGACCCGCCGCCCGCGTTGGAGCCCAGCGGCCAGCCCATGGTGTGGGTGACGGTGCCTTCCTTGTGCTTGGCCGGGTCGATCTCCCAGATCTCTTTCATGCCGACGCCGTATTTCTGCGGCTCCTTGCCGTCAGAGAGGCCGTATTTGGCAATCACTTCCTTGGAGAGCGAGCCGCGCACGCCTTCTGAGAGAAAGACGTATTTGCCGTGCAGCTCCATGCCGGGCTCGTAAGACGGGCCGGGGGTTCCGTCGGCGTTCTTGCCGAACTCGCCGGCAACCACGCCCTTCAC
This sequence comes from Paracoccaceae bacterium, assembly GCA_013373325.1. Taxonomy (GTDB): domain Bacteria; phylum Pseudomonadota; class Alphaproteobacteria; order Rhodobacterales; family Rhodobacteraceae; genus Leisingera. Next base: position 8,082 of record JABXIA010000335.1, on the reverse strand, counting down.
TTCGCCGTTTTCGCCATAGACCAGCTCAGAGCACGCCATGCCCGGGAAGATCTCGACGCCCATTTCCTCGGCCTGCTCCGCCATCCAGCGGCAGACGTTGCCCATGGAGACGATGTAGTTGCCGTGGTTGTTCATCAGCGGCGGCATCGGGAAGTTGGGGATACGGACCTGGCCGGCCTCGCCCAGCATCAGGAAGTTGTCTTCCTTGACCTCAACGTTAAGCGGCGCGCCCTTTTCCTTCCAGTCGGGGATCAAGGCGTTCAGGCCGCAAGGGTCCAGCACCGCGCCGGACAGGATGTGCGCGCCCACCTCGGAGCCTTTTTCGAGGACCACGACCTGCAGGTCGGCGTCCAGCTGCTTCAGTCGGATGGCCGCAGACAGACCAGCAGGGCCGGCCCCGACGATCACCACGTCGTATTCCATCGCTTCGCGTTCAATCTCGGCCATTTGCGGCGCTCCTTGGCTTTCTATTCGCTACCGGCCCCACAGGGTCATGCGGGCGCAATTTTCTTTCGCGGCTGCTTAGCGTTTGGCGCCCCCATGGGTCAATCCAAACTCCGCGTCAAACACCTGTAAAACAGGCAACTGAGACAAAAAGTGCGTCCATTTTCGTCACTCAAGGATCATTTTCCGCCGCTGTCTCTGTCTCAGGGCTGTCTCCCATCAGGTATCGGGGTCCCTGCCCCTTCTGTGCCGCCCGGTCTTCGGGGTTGTAAAGTTTGCAATTCGGAAGCGAAAGACAGCCGCAGCCTATGCAGCCGTCCAGATTGTCGCGCAGTTTGACCAGGGTTTCGATTCGCTGGTCCAGGTGGCTGCGGAAGTTTTCTGAAATGCAGGCCCAGTCTTCCTTGGTCGGGGTGCGGCCGCCCGGCAGGCTGCGCAGGAAGCCGCGGATTTCCGGCAGCGAAAAGCCGAACTGCTGGGCAATCATGATGAAGCTCATCCGCCGGATGTCGGCCCGGTGGAACCGGCGCTGGCCGCCAGCGTTTCGCCAGGGCTCCACCAAACCTTGCGCCTCATAGTAGCGGATGGCGGAGACCGCTAGGCCGGTGCGTTCAGCCAGATAGCCGATGGAAATACCTGCGGATTGGGGCATGGCGAACTCCCTGAAGAAACTTCTTGAGCTGAAGTTAGGTTTAGGAATTACGGTGAGTCGCATCAACAGGTTTGCTCAAGCCGAAAAGGAGTTTTGCAATGAGCGCAGTATTGGAGCACGCGAATGTCACCGTGGCAGATCCCAATGGCACCGCCGCCTGGATGGAGAAGATATTTGGCTGGCATGTGCGCTGGCAGGGCGAAGCCAAGAACGGCGGCTACACTGTGCATGTGGGCGGCGAGAACAGCTACCTCGCGCTGTACACGCCGCGCACTGCGGCCGGCCAAGCGCCGGAAAGCTATGGCATCATCGGCGGGCTCAACCATCTGGCGGTGATTGTTGAGGATCTGGATGCAACCGAGGCTGCAGTAAGGGCCGCCGGCTTCACACCGATGAACCACGGCGACTATGAGCCGGGCCGCCGGTTCTACTTCCACGATGAGAACGGCATCGAATACGAGGCCGTGCAATATGATTGATCTTCTGTGGCTGGCGGCAGGGCCCACGCCCCCTGCCCGCGGCATTTTTCCGCGCAAACCTGTGGAAAAGCCGCACATTCTGCCGCGTTAGGCGGAATTGCGTACGGCAAAGCTCTGCGGCCACTTGAATTCGGGCGCAGGATTGGGTCAGGTAAATGTCAACCGGACCGGAGGCCCCGCGGCACATGCTGCGGGGCTGCGGTTTTCATACTGACAAGAACAATAGAGCGACCTGGACCAATCACATGGAAAAGATCCCGATGACCCCCAAGGGTCACGCCGCGCTGGAAAGCGAACTGAAAAACCTGAAATCCGTCGAACGCCCGGCCATCATCCAGGCGATTGCCGAAGCGCGTGAGCTGGGCGATCTGTCGGAAAACGCAGAATACCACTCTGCCCGCGAAAAACAGTCCTTTATCGAAGGCCGCATCAAGGAACTGGAAGGCATCCTGTCGCTGGCCGATGTGATCAACCCCGCCAAACTGTCCGGCGCTATCAAGTTCGGCGCCAAGGTGACCGTGGTGGACGAGGACACCGACGAGGAGAAAACCTGGCAGATCGTGGGCGAGCATGAGGCCAACATCGAAGCAGGCCTTCTGAACATCAAATCCCCGATTGCGCGCGCCTTGATCGGCAAGGACGAAGGCGACAGTGTGGAAGTGCGCACGCCCGGCGGCGAGCGCGCCTACGAGATTCTCAAGATCGTCTATTCCTGATCCGGGAGGCCGCGAGGTCATGACAGGCTCCAGCAGCAGTCCGGGCTCCGGCCAGAAACCTGGCGGCAGCCAGCCGCTCCGGCGGCTTGACGGCCCCGCGGCGGCCAACGGCCTGGGCGGAGCTGAGCTGGCGGCCATCGGGCTGGGGGCGCTGTGGCTGCTGGTGGTGACCGGGGCATTTGTCCTGGCGCCGGAAGGCACCGGTCTTTCGCAATGGGCGGATCTGATCATCAGCGTGCTGGCAGTGGTGCTGCCCTTGGCAATGCTGTGGGTTGCGGCCTCTGCGGCGCGTTCGGCCCGGGTGATGCGGGAAGAGAGCGAACAGCTGCAGGCGGCCATCGACGGGCTGCGCCAGAGTTACCTGGCACAGGCACAGCAGCATGCGGCCGTGGCGGAGACGTCAGTTGCCAAGCGGCTGGAGGAAATCGCCGAGGCCACGCGCAATACAGAGACGGCACTGGCGACCTTTCAAACCAGCCGCCGCGCCAATCCGCTGCGTCCAGCCATACCCGCAGAGGCGGCAGAGATGACGGCTGCCGATCAGGGTTCGCTGGCGCTAGGGACTCAGGCTGCGGATACCGCGCCGCCGCTGCCCGCCGAGCAATTCATCCGGGCTCTGAATTTCCCGGAAACCGCCGAGGACACCGAAGGCTTTGCCGCCCTGCGCGCGGCGCTCAAGGACCGCAAGGCGGCGCAGGTGATCCAGGCGGCACAGGATGTGCTGACGCTGCTGAGCCAGGACGGCATCTATATGGACGACCTGCGCCCCGACATGGCCCGGCCCGAGATCTGGCGCCAGTTCGCTCAAGGCGCACGCGGGCGCGCGGTGGCAGCGCTTGGCGGCGTGCGCGACCGGACATCGCTGGCGCTGACGGCAGCGCGGATGAAGCAGGATCCGATCTTCCGCGATGCCGCGCACCACTTCCTGCGCCGCTTCGACCAGATGTTCGCCGATTTCGAGACTGAGGCCAGTGACGGCGAGATTTCCGCTCTTGGCAACACCCGCACCGCCCGCGCTTTCATGCTGGTCGGACGGGTTGCCGGAACATTCGACTAAAGCGGACGCGCCCTTCAGGCGCAGCCTGCTGCGCGAGTATTTTCCCAAAGGTGAACATGAAGAGCACCTGCGCCGGGCGTCAGCACGGCGACTGGCCCAACGGCGGGCAAGCATCTCTGATGCGCCGCGCCGCGGGCGGGAGTACCTCGCCTACATGGAAAAGCTGCCATAGGGGAGAAAGCGGACCGGATCTCCCGGTTTGATGTCCGCGGCGCCATCACCGAGCTCCACCAGACCTTCGGCCCAGCTGAGACCGCTGATACGGCCGGAGCCTTCAGACTTGAACACTTCCGCCTTGCCATCCCGCACCCGTGCCCGCAGGTATTCCCGGCGGCCCGGTTTCTTGCGTTTTTCGAATGCTGCAGGGACATCGAAAGCCTGCGGAGCCTGCCAGCCGGCACCCGCCATCAGCCCCATTGCCGGGCGCGCAAAGATCAGCGTGCAGACCAGTGCCGCCACCGGATTTCCGGGCAAGCCGAAAACCGGCGTGCCCTGCCACATGCCCAGCGCCAGCGGGCGGCCGGGCTTCAGCGCGATGCGCCATTCCTGCATTGCTCCGGCCTCGCGCAGAAGCGCAGACATGTGGTCCTCATCCCCGGCAGAGGCGCCGCCGGAGGTCAGGATCACATCCGTTTGCGCCGCAGCACCGTCCAGATGCGCCCGCAGCGCCGCACGGTCATCTGCTGCCTTACCCAGGTCTACCGGCACGAACCCCAGCTGGCGGATCAGTGCCAGCAGCATCGGGCGGTTGGCGTCGAAAATCTGCCCCTTGCCTGCAGCCTCCCCGGCCTCGACCAGCTCATCCCCGGTGGAGAGCACACCCACCCGCAGCGGCAGCCGCACGGTGAGTCCAGCCAAACCGGTAGCGGAAGCGAGAGCAAGATCAGCAGGGGTGATGACCCGGCCTGCGGGCAGGATGACCTCGCCCTCGCAGACATCCTCGCCTGCCTTGCGGGTGTTGGCGCCCTGTTTCAAAGGGCCGTTGAAGGCGATCCCGGTGCCGTCGGTGTTGACGTCTTCCTCCAGGATCACCGTGTCCACGCCTTCGGGCAGCGCGGCACCGGTCAGAATCCGGATGGCGCTGCCTTCGGGGACGGTTCCGTCAAAGGGAACGCCGGCAGCGGCACGCCCCTGCACCAGCGGCAGCACATGCGGACCCGTTTCCCGGCCGCCGGCAAACCCGTAGCCATCCACCGCTGTGTTCGGCAGCGGCGGGTTGGAGCGTTTTGCCACCGCCTCCGCTGCAAGAACCCGGCCAAGCGCATCAGCCAGCGGCACAGTTTCCGCGCCGGTGACCGGACCCAGCCTGCCCCTGAGCAACGCCAGCGCATCGTCTACCGGGGTCCAATCGACGCCCGCAGGCAGAGCAAAGCAGTCATTGCTGAGCGGCGGCGGCACCAGCCCGCCCGCTTCTTCCGCGGCCAGCGTGTTCAAGCTGTCTTCAAAACCCGTGCCCAAAATCCAGGCCTCCTCTTGTGCTTCCTCAGGCGCTGCAGCCAGCATTGCGGCCAGTTTCTCTGCCGGCAGGCGGCTGAGCGCCTGCGACAACAGCCGCATCTGCACCCGGTCACGTATTTCGCTCTCACCTGCAACAGCCATTGCAGCCTTGACAGCCGGTTCGATCAACCCTGGCCAAATTTCCGCAAACACAATTTGCGCGCCCGCAATGTTTTCAAAAGGCCAGACCGCGGCCCGGTGATTTAGCCGCAACCGCTGCAGGACCGGCAGCCCCATCAGCACCTGGCTGCCAACCGTCGGGTTGAAAAACAGCTGAAAACAGGAAGAGGCTGCCTTGGCCGCCAAGTCCGCGCTGCGCCGTTCTGCCACGTCCGCATAGGTGATCCCGGACTTGCGGTAGGGGATGTCCGGCCAGCTTGCCTCATCAGGCTTGCCCCAGAACGGTCCGGCACCGGCAAACAGCCGGTTCATCTCGGATGCAACGCCGAACCGGTTGTTGCTGCCGTCCTCCGCGTCTTCGATCCGTTCTTCCAGCCACTGCCATAGGGCAAATGGGTCATCCGATCCGGTGATCCGGCGCGCAAATCCGCGCGGGTATCCGAAGGGGAAATCAAAAGCCGCCAGAACCCGCCGCCCAGTGGCCTGCTCCGCAGCAAGAAAGCGGCTGATCCAAGCCTCTGCCTCCATCCGGCTGCGGCAGTAAACCGGCTGTTCCGCGATGCCGCCGCGCGCGACACCGAGCCAGATCGCGTCCTTGCTGGGGCGCCGCGGCCGGCGCTTGGCCGCGGACCAGTCAACAGCCAGAACGGTATCAAAGGGGGTCACAGCCCCAATTCCGTCTGTATAAAATCCGCAACTTCTGCTGAGCCGTTCAGATCGAACACCGGGCGGTCCAGCTCCAGCGGGGTGTCGCTGGCGACGGCCCGGATGCTGGGATCCCCCGGCGCGATCAATTCGGTGCCTGCTGCCTGCCGGAAGGCCTCAACCTTCGGGTGCGGCTCGCGCTTGTAGCCCTCCACCAGCACCAGATCGACGGGGTTGAGGCGGGCCAGCAGCTCTGCCAGCGGCGGCTCTGCCGCGCCGCGCAGTTCCTGCATGATTGCCACGCGGCCTGCGGAGGCCAGCACCACCTCTGACGCGCCGGCCTGGCGGTGGCGGTAACTGTCGGTGCCGGGCTGGTCCACATCAGTGGCGTGGTGAGCGTGCTTTATGGTGGAAACGGAGAATCCGCGGGCGCAGAACTCCGCCACCAGCCGTTCCATCAGCCCGGTCTTGCCGTTGTTCTTCCAGCCAGTGACGCCGTAGATCTTCACTTCAGCAGCGCCTCCGCCCGGGCCAGATCATCCGGCGTATTGATGTTGAAGAACGGGTCGAAGGGGTCTGCCTCAAACAGCGCTTCGCGGCCGCCGTGCTGGTCGGCCCATAGGACCACCTTGCGCAAGCCGTCGTGCAACGCGGCACGCAGGTCATCGCGCAGGGCGACGGGCCAAAGGCCGAAGGCCGGGTGCCGGTTAACGCGCTTGCCGCCACCGGATTTCAGCGCCTCATCGCCGGTGCGCGGGGTGGTGGCGAGCACCAGCGGCTGATCCATGCCATTAGCTGCTGCGGTGAGCCGGGCGACCAGATCCTGCGGGAAGAAGGGCGTGTCTGCCGCGGCGGTCACGATGGTCTGCGCGCCCTGCTCTGCCCCCCAATCAAGGCCTGCCAGAACACCTGCCAGCGGGCCAGCAAAGCCTTCAATCGAGTCAGCAATGACCGGCAGGCCCAGATCAGCGAAGCGCTCAGGATCGCCATTGGCGTTGAGCGCCAGGCCCGCGACCTGCGGCGACAACCGGTCCACCACCCGGGACAAGAGGCTTTGGCCGCCGACCTGCAGCCGTCCCTTGTCGCCGCCGCCCATCCGGGTGGCGAGGCCACCTGCGAGGATTACACCGAGGGGTTTGGTCATTTGTTCGCCTCAGTCACTTCAAAGGGTCGCGACAAAAGGAAATTGAAACTGAGCAATATGCCAAAAAACACAACCGCCCCAAAACCCAAAAACATCCCAGCGAACAACAACACTAACGCAATCAATCCGGAATAAAACACACGTAGCTTTCTAAGCTTTAAGAGCTGTTGTGGCTCGGCGTTGACGACACCAGCAAAGAGTACCTGTTGTGTCACCCGACGGTTCCAAGGTGTTGCTCCGATTTCGAGCAGAAACGGATGAAGATAGCGAAAAGTAAGCCAAGCGCCTAAAACGCCAATAATGAAGGTCGGCGCCAAAAAGGTCAGCACCGGAACTAGCATTTCACTCATGACGGCTCCGCACTCTTGCGACGGTGCTTCTTTTCCTCAACCGGCGCGTCCTTGGGGTCCATGTCCCGCACCAGCCGCTCCTCGCCCGAGAGGCAGATGAACCGCTGGCCGCGCATTCGGCCAATCAACGTCAGGCCAACCTCGCGGGCGATCTCGACACCCCAGGCGGTGAAGCCCGAACGGGAAGCCAGCACCGGGATGCCCATCATTGCGGTCTTGATCACCATCTCAGAGGTCAGCCGGCCGGTGGTGTAGAGGATCTTGTCCGCGGCCTCGGCCTGCTCTGACAGCATCCAGCCGGCGATTTTGTCCACCGCATTGTGGCGGCCCACGTCCTCCATATAGACAAGCGGGCGGTCCTGGCGACAGAGCACGGTGCCGTGGATGGCGCCTGCTTCCAGATAGAGTGACGGCGTGCGGTTGATCTTATGCGCTAGCGCATAGAGCCAGGAGGTTTTCACTTCCACCTGCGGCAGGCGCACATCCTCCAGCCCTTCCATCATGTCGCCGAAGACAGTGCCGACGGCGCAGCCGGAGGTGCGGGTTTTTTTCTTCAGCTTTTCCTCGTGACTGGTTTCCACAGCGGTGCGCACCACCACGGTGTCCAGGTCCTCGTCATAGTCGACACGGGTGACCTCATCCTCGTCACGCAGCATCCGCTGATTGCGCAAAAAGCCCAGCGCCAGGTATTCCGGGTAGTCGCCGATGGTCATCGCGGTGACAATTTCCTGCGAATTCAGGAAGATGGTCAGCGGGCGCTCCTCCACCACAGCAATCTCGCTGGCCTCGCCATTCTGGTCAACACCGGTGACCGCGCGTGTCAGCCGCGGGTCGGAGACACCGGGGGCGATCAGATATTCTGCCGTGATATCCATACTCACCAATTGCATTCCTTCTGCGTCCGCCGTAGGGCGGTTCAAGGCAATCTAGGACGCGCAGATGGCAATCACCACCACCAAATCGGCCTTCTGGAAGGGG
>JABXIA010000180.1 GCA_013373325.1 Paracoccaceae bacterium | reverse complement strand
GCGGCCTGTCGCCCACTGTCAGTTGCATGTTGCACCTGATGTGGAGGCGTGATTACAAGCAGGCCAAAGGGGCGTCAACCGGAAAAACGCAAGTTTTTCGCGCGCCTCGCAAATTCTTTCTGCCGGAGAGCAAGATGTCCAAGAAACCCAAGTGGGTCGTCGAAAAAGAGCAGGCCAAACGGGCTGCTGCTGCCGAAACCGTATGGCTGTTCGGGCTGCATGCGGTGCGCGATGCGCTGCTCAATCCCAAGCGTGAAAAACTGCGCTTGATGGTGACCATGAACGCGCAGGCGAAGCTGGCAGATGCGATCGAAGCTTCCGGCGTCGAGGCCGAAGTCATCGACCCGCGAAAGTTCAATCCGCCGATCGACCCGCAGTCGGTGCACCAAGGGGCGGCGCTGGAAGTGAAGCCGCTGAACTGGGGCGGGCTGGCTGAAAACTGCATCGGGGCAGAGGCACCGCGGGTGCTGCTTCTCGATCGCGTCACTGACCCGCATAACGTTGGCGCTATCCTGCGCTCGGCCGAGGTGCTGGGGGCCAGTGCTGTGATCGGCACCCGCCACCACTCGGCACCGGAAACCGGGGCATTGGCCAAGACCGCAAGCGGTGCGCTGGAGCGTCAGCCTTACCTGCGGATGCGCAATCTCGCCGACACCATCACGGAATTGCAGGGGATGGGCTTTATCGTGCTGGGCCTCGACGGCGAAGCGGAACAGACCATCGAATCGGCGCTGTCGGCCAAACAGCATCTGCCGGTGGCGCTGGTTTTGGGCGCCGAAGGACCGGGCCTGCGCCAAAAGACCAAGGAAACCGTGGACGGGCTCGTCAAGATCGGCGCGGCAGGCGGCTTTGGGTCACTCAACGTGTCCAATGCAGCGGCGATTGCCCTTTATGCGTCCATTGCCCGCTGAGGCAGGTTTCGTCACGCCCTGTTCACATCTGCGTAAGCTGTCTTTGCAACGCCATGGCGGTACGGCAGAGTCGCAGGCCTGATACATGCAGTGAATGGAGTGCAATGTGATCCTGCGTCTGGTTCTGATGGCTGCCGCGGTGCTCATCCTGTCCCTGCCGGATGCGGCAAGGGCTGATCCGGCCGTGTACTCCTCGCGTTCCGGGGTCGCAATCGGCGGATATGATGCGGTTGCGTTTTTTGAACATGGATCCGCCGAGGAGGGGCAGCCTGTCCATGCCGTCATGTGGAAGGGTGTTGTCTGGCGCTTTTCCTCAGCCCGCAATCGGGCGCAATTCGAAGCCAACCCGCGGGCCTATGCGCCTGCTTTCGGGGGCTACTGCGCCTATGCCATGTCAATGGGTCAGTTGCACGAAGGCAATCCGCAACTGTGGGCAATTGTCGACGGAGAGCTTTTTCTGTTGAATAACAGGCGTGTGCATGTGCTGTGGCAGGCTGACACGGCGCACATGATTGCCTCGGGCAGGATTCATTGGCCTGCAGTCCTCAGAAAATAGCCTGTCATCTCACAAATGTGTGATGGGTGCTTTTATTTTCCGAACCGTGACCCATATACAATACAGACTGCGGAGTGGAACCACCGCAGATCTTTTTCACTGTCCCTCGTTCCATACCTTGCGCCCGGTTCGTCCGGGCGCATTTTTGTATCCAGGCGGCGTTTCCGCCTATGCGGCCGCCAGCGCCGCCGCTAGGGTTCCCGCATGACTGATTACAGCGACGAGCATCTGAAGAAGGTCCTGCAGCGCGCCAAGACGGTGGCGGTGGTAGGTGTATCGATGAACCCGGTGCGCCCCAGCTACTATGTGGCGCGCTACCTGGGACTGAAGGGCTATAGGGTGATTCCGGTGAACCCGGGCCATGCCGGCAAGATGCTGTTTGGTGAAACAGTGCGGGCGAGTCTCTCGGAAATTGATCTGCCGGTGGATATGGTCGACATCTTCCGCCGTTCTGAGGCGGTGCCGCCGGTCGTGGACGAGGCACTGGAGGCGTTCCCGAAGCTGCAGACCATCTGGATGCAGATCGGGGTGGAGCACGCCGAGGCGGCGGCCAAGGCCGAGGCGCGCGGCGTCACGGTGATCCAGAACCGCTGCCCAAAAATCGAGTACCAGCGCCTGTTCGGCGAGCTGCGCATGGGCGGCTTTGCCACCGGAATCATTTCCTCGAAACTGTGACGCCTGTAGCCGGGCAGGGTGCTCCCGCCCGTTCCTGCCGTCCTGCCGGACGGTAAGCACGGTTGGACCGGGCGCCGTTGCACGGCGCAGATTTTTTGCTGAGAAGCCCTTGAGGGGCAGGAGTGCCCTCAAGGACCTTGTCGAGTGAGTTTCAGAGTGCACGTCAAGGGCAAGCAGCGCTGGTGCGCGGAGGCTGCTCCTCCCTTGACCCGCGGCCGGACGGCCGACCCTGACTGTGGATCAGCCCTTGGGGCGGCTGGCCTTCTCGGCAATGCCGCTAAGGCCCTGGCGCTCGGCCAGCACCTGCAGCACATCATCCAGCGCCACATCGCGGGCGGCCAGCATCACCAGGAAATGATAGAGAACATCGGCCCCTTCGGAGGCGAGCCCTGCCTTGTCATCCTTCACCGCTTCGATGATCGCCTCAATGGCTTCCTCACCGAACTTCTCGGCGCATTTCTCCGGACCCTTGGCCAGCAGCTTGGCGGTCCAGCTGGTCTCTGCATCGGCGCCCTTGCGTGCGGCGATGGTGGCTTCGAGATCGTGCAGCAGGCTCATCACATGCCCCTTCAGTTCAGCCGCATCGGGATGCCGGCGGCGGCCATGTGTTTCTTGGCTTCCTGGATCGTGTATTCGCCGAAATGGAAGATCGAGGCCGCAAGCACCGCGCTTGCGCCGCCCTTGGTCACGCCTTCCACCAGGTGATCCAGATTGCCGACGCCGCCCGAGGCGATCACCGGCACGTCCACCGCATCGGAAATCGCCTTGGTCAGCGGCAGGTTGAAGCCGGATTTGGTGCCGTCCCGGTCCATCGAGGTCAGGAGGATTTCCCCCGCGCCCTTGGCAGTTACCAGCTTGGCAAATTCGACCGCGTCGATGCCGGTTGGCTTGCGCCCGCCGTGGGTGAAGATCTCCCAGCGGCCTGGCTCCACGGTCTTGGCGTCAATGGCGCAGACGATGCACTGGCTGCCGAACTGATCCGCGGCCTCTGCAATCACATCCGGGTTGGCGACAGCAGCAGAGTTAAAGGAGACCTTGTCAGCGCCCGCCAGCAGCAGCGCGCGCACATCTTCCTTGGTCCGCACCCCGCCGCCCACGGTCAGCGGCACAAAACACTGCTCTGCAGTACGCTGCACCATGTCGAACATGGTGCCCCGGTTTTCATGGGTTGCGTGGATGTCGAGAAAACAGATCTCATCCGCGCCGGCCGCATCATAGGCCTTGGCGCATTCCACCGGATCGCCCGCATCGCGCAGGCCGACAAAGTTGACGCCTTTGACCACGCGCCCGTCAGCGACGTCCAGACAGGGAATGATGCGGGTTTTCAGCATGGATCGTGCCTTTCAAGCTGCTTGCCCCGTGGGTACGCAAACCAAAAGGCAAGCGCAACAGATATGGAGGGATATGCGCGTTTTGGTCCGGACCCCTTGCGCGGTCCGCACGGAACCGCCGGAATGGGTTGGTCTCGCAGAAGTGAATTGCCCCTGCAGGATGACAACCCCGATGATGTGCAAATGTCCCTGATTTCCGGAGTTTCCGTTATGAAAAAATCTCTTTCCCTCGCAGGCGCCTTGGCGCTCGCCTCTGCATTGCCCGCTGCCGCGGAGCTGGTGACTGTGCCAAGCCAGAAACCCGTGGCCGAAACCATGGATGCGCTGCGGGCGGCAGTGGAGGGCGCGGGCGCCACTGTCTTTGCCCGTGTTGACCATGCAGGCGGCGCAGAGAAGGCAGGAATGAAGTTGGCGGGATCGCAGCTTCTGATTTTCGGCAACCCCAAGCTCGGCACTCCGGCGATGCAGGCGGATATGCGGGCAGGGCTCTATCTGCCGCTGAAGGTGCTGGCTTATGAGGACGCCGACGGGCATGTCTGGCTGACCTATCAGGACCCGGCTGAAATGCTTTCGGGCCTTGATATCCCCGCCGATGCGGCGTTCATCGCCAAGATGCAGGGCGCCTTGGGCAAGCTGACTGCAAAAGCAGCCGAGTAGGCTCAGCGCAGCGCGTCCAGATAGCGCGACAGCGCAATGGCCAGCCCCCACAGCAGCCCGGCCCCCAGGGAGACCGGGCCGAAGATCAGTGGCCCCCAGGCGGCAAGGACCCCCATGGTATAGGCCGTCTCGCCCAGGTCCTGGCCCAGCACCACGCAGGGGTTGGCAAACCCCTCGTGGATTTCGCAATCAAAGCCGAACCCCAGCAGAATTACAAAGGCTATGCACAGCAGCCACAGGACAATCGGCCCGATGGTCAGGATGGCCAGGATGCGGCGGACAAGGCGCATGAGGTTTCCCTTTGCCGGGACGGCGTCAGGCTTTCAGAACCGCCAGCGCCTCTTTCAGGTCAATGGCCCCATCATACAGCGCCCGGCCCGAAATCGCACCGTTCAGCGGCGCGCCGCAGGATTTCAGTGCCCGCAGATCGTCCAGCGAGGACACGCCGCCGGAGGCAATGACCGGGATGCTGACTGCATTTGCCAGATCAGCGGTGGCTTCGACGTTCGGGCCCTTCATCGCGCCGTCGCGCAGGATGTCGGTATAGATAATCGCGGCAACGCCTGCGTCTTCAAACGACTTGGCCAGATCGGTCACCATCACGTCGGTTTCCTCGGCCCAGCCCTTGGTTGCGACCTTGCCGTTGCGGGCGTCGATGCCGACCGCGACCTTGCCGGG
>JABXIA010000302.1 GCA_013373325.1 Paracoccaceae bacterium | reverse complement strand
ATGGAGCGGGCGATGAGATTCGAACTCACGACCCTTACCTTGGCAAGGTAATGCTCTACCCCTGAGCTACGCCCGCGCTGCCATTCGGTGAGGCGGTGTTTAGGGTTTTCCAAAACGGGCCGCAAGAGGAAATTTGAAAAACCTCGCAAGTAACTGTGGATAAGCACTATTCTGCCGTTTCAAGGAAGTCTGCGAGGCGCTCTTCCAAGGCGGCAAGATCCTTGGTCTCGCATTCCCAGATTGACAGTACCTGCCACCCCGCCGCCTGCAGGGCTGCCAGTTGTTCCGCGTCGCGTTCGGCATTGCGCAGCAGCTTCGGCTCCCAGTAGTCGCGGCGCGAGGCGGGAATGCGCCCGTCGCGGCAGCTGTGCAGATGCCAGAAACAGCCATGCACGAAGATCACCTTGCGGCGGGGGCCAAAGACGAGGTCGGGCTTGCCGGGCAGGTCCTTGCGGTGCAGCCGGTAGCGGAACCCCATCCCATGCACCAGCCGCCGCACCAGCATTTCCGGCTTGGTGTTCTTGGCGCGGATTTTAGCCATATTGGCGCTGCGCCGCTTTGGTGTCAGCTTGTCGGCCACGCGATTGGATGCCCTGATTGTCCGGCCATGCGGGCATGGTACTCCGTTTCAATCCGGCAGGAAATGAACTCGCTGGCTGCGCAGGGCGGCAGCTCCAGCGCTTTGATCAGCTGGGCGTCCTTGCGTCCCTCCAGCACCACGATCTGCTCACGCCCCAGAATGTCGCGGGTGCCATGGCCGCCGTCAGCACGGATGCGGCGCATGAAATCCTTCTGCTGCGCCACCGCCTCCACCGCGGCGCGAGGAATCGGGCGGCGCTGCATGAGCCGGAACAGTGTGGCCATGCGGGCGTTGCCCGTGTCGCAGTCAAAAATATCCTGGACGGCATCCGCATCCGCAGTGCGCCAGAAGTTGGCCGGGTAGGGGTGGTCCTTCAGCAGCCATTGAATGTGCTTGAACCCTTCAGCGGAAATGCTGCGCTTGGCATCCTTGTTCTGACCTGCAGTCAGGTATTCGGGCCGGGCCACGATCAGCCCAAGGTAACAGCGCGCCCGCGCCTCATCCGCGGCCACCAGCAGGCAGGCGCTGCCCACAGCTTCGGTCGGAATCATCCAGTTGCTGCCCATGGTGTGCTTGATGTCCACGTCATGGCCCAAAATCACGGTGTCCAGCCGTCCCTTCCGCAGGCCCAGCAGGGCCCGCAGCTCAATCTCCACCCGGGTGCCGATATAGGTCTTTTCGGTCTTCTCCAGTTCTTCGTAAGACCGCCGCCCGGTCTTAGGTGTCATGATCACATCGTCGATGCAGTCGCGCAGCATGAAGGCCACGTCATGCTCGAGCGCCAGCAGCCCGCCGGCGCGCTGGGTGATCTCCATCTCAAGGTGGAGCAGGACGTTGAAATCCTGGTGGTCGAAATCAACCAGACTGTCGGGAATCTTCTGTTTCATGGCAAAAGCCGCCCGGCGGCCGGCAAGGCAGCGGGCGCGGGGTTAGGCCCGCACTGCATGCAGCTTTGGTTTGGCAATTGCTGCCCTCAGCTCCCGCGCCACCGCCTCTGCCACCGGTGGCGGGAAGGCGTTGCCGACCTGCCGGTAGGCATTGGTCTTGGCACCGGTGAAGTGCCAGGCATCGGGGAAGCCCTGGATGCGCGCGACCATCCGCACCGTCAGGCGCGGCATGTCGTTGTGCAACGGATCCGGCGCCTCGTTCGCAATCGTGCGTCCCTCAACCCCCAAAGCCGCCCAGGCGCGCCGGGCGCGGGTCGGACCCAGATCGGGGCCCCCGTGTTTTTTGGAGCCGCCGACGATGGTCGGCGCGATCTCATCCGCTTTGGCAGCCCAGTCATCTGCCCCGCGCCAGCCGCGTTCCTTCATCAGGTCGACCAGGGTTGCACCGACGGTCGGCGGGTTGTGCGGCAGCGGCTCGGGCCAGTTGAACTGGCCGGCAAACTCCTTGCGCAGTGCCACAATCGCTACCCGCGGCCGCAGCTGCGGAACCCCGAAGTCGGAGGCATTCAGCAAGCGCCAGTCGGTCTCGTACCCCAGCTTCGACAGCTGCTTCTTCAGCTTCTCGCGGTAGTCATGGAACACCGCATCCAGAAAGCCGCGCACGTTCTCGATCATCACCGCGCGCGGGCGGGTGGAATCGACGATCTCGATCGCATCATCAAACAGGTTGCGCTCATCCTTCTCGCCCAGCTGCTTGCCCGCGACCGAAAACGGCGGGCAGGGCAGGCCGCCGGCCAACAGGTCGATGCCTTTGTAGTTGCCCGCGACGTCCTTGAACTTGCGCACGTCCTCTTCCAGCACGTTCCACGCGGGGCGGTTGTGGCGCAGGGTGGCGCAGCAGTGCTTGTCGATCTCAACCAGCGCCGTGTGGTCAAAGCCCGCCGCCTCGAGACCGAGGGCCTGGCCGCCCGCACCTGCGCATAGTTCTACCGATGTCAGCATTCTGCTCTGCCCGCCCGTTTCTGTTCTTGCTCTGTTCCTATGCGGTAAAGCGATTCCGCACAAGGTTTTCCGCACCCGGCCAGACTATGCGGAAATGCTGAAAAGCGAAAGGCCGCCCCGAAGGGCGGCCTGTCCGTTTTCCCGATGGAGCGGGCGATGAGATTCGAACTCACGACCCTTACCTTGGCAAGGTAATGCTCTACCCCTGAGCTACGCCCGCGCTGCCATCCGGTGAGCGGTGAAATAGGGGCTTGGGGGCTGAGCTGCAAGAGGAAAATCGGCAGCGGCAGAAAAAAACCGCTCTGGCAGCGACGGAACAGCGGGGGATCAGCGTACCACCTGCAAACAACCGGATTTTTCAGGGGAGACCGAGGCTATGAATTGGAAGGATTACTTGCGGATCACCAGCCTGGGCGCAGCGATTGCCCTGGGGATGCTGGTGCACAGCGCACAGCACGCCAGTTCACCGCAGGCTGACAGCTGGGCCGGGCAGGTCGAGGGGCTGAAACCTGTGCATGTTGAAACCGTGACCCTTCCAGCAGCCGCGGCCTTCAACGCCTGACGGCCTGGCAACAGCCAAAGACCCTGCGCTGCTTTTCGGGTGTGAAATACCGGGCCGGCGCTAATTTTCCGCGTCGGAAAACTGGCCGGTATTCGCGCGAATACCGGTTACCCTTACAAAGAGAAAGGGCGCCCCGCTGTCGGCAGGGCGCCCTTCCGAATGTTCCAGCCTTCCGGCTTATTCCAGCTCGACCAGCAGATCCTTGGCGTCGATCTGGCCGCCGGCCTGAACGTGCACGGCCTTCACAACCGCGTCGCGCTCGGCGTGGATGCCGGTTTCCATCTTCATCGCTTCGATGGTCAGCAGCATGTCGCCTTCATGCACCTGCTGGCCCACCTGCACCGCGACTGACGCCACAACACCCGGCATCGGTGCGCCAACGTGGTTGGGGTTGCCCGCTTCCGCCTTGGGGTTGGCCTGGGTCGAAGACTTGACCAGGCGGTTCGGCACCCGGATCACCCGCGGTTGGCCGTTCAGTTCGAAGAAGACCTTCACTTCGCCCTTCTCGTCGGTCTCGGAGATCGCCTGCAGGCGGATCTCCAGGGTCTTGCCCGGATCGATTTCGGCAGTGATCTCTTCACCCGGCTCCATGCCATAGAAGAAGGTCCGGGTCGGAAGGGTACGCACCGGTCCGTACTGGCGGTGGCGGCCCATGTAATCCAGGAACACCTTGGGATACATCAGGTAGCCGTTCAGGTCCTCATCATCGACCTTGAAGCCTTCCAGCTGCTGGGACAGGTCCGCGCGGACCGCCTCCAGGTCAACCGGCTCCAGATGCGCGCCGGGACGCTCGGTGTTGGGCGCTTCGCCTTTCAGCACCTTGGCAACAATGCCGTCCGGGAAGCCGCCGGGAGGCTGGCCCAGGTTGCCGCGCATCATGTCGACAACCGAGTCGGGGAAGGCCACGTCGGTCTTGGGATCCTCGACCTCATCGCGGGTCAGGCCCTGGCTGACCATCAT
>JABXIA010000347.1 GCA_013373325.1 Paracoccaceae bacterium | reverse complement strand
GCCGGGGGCGCGCATCGTCAATACCGCGCCGCTGTCGCTGGACCAGATCGTCGCTGAGATCAGCACTGCCCATGCCGCCGGGCTCGATGTTGCGCGGCTGCACTCCGGCGACCTGTCGGTGTGGTCGGCGATGGGCGAACAGATCCGCCGCCTGAAGGCCGAGGGCATCCCGGTCAGCGTCACCCCGGGTGTGCCGTCCTTTGCCGCCGCGGCTGCTGCGCTGGGCACCGAACTGACCCTGCCGGGCCTGGGCCAATCTGTGGTGCTGACCCGCACGCCGGGGCGCGCCTCTTCCATGCCTGCTGGTGAGTCGCTGGAGAATTTTGCGCGAACCGGGACCACGCTGGCGATCCACCTGTCGATCGGCAATCTGGACCATGTGGTGGACAGCCTGACACCGCATTACGGTGCCGACTGTCCGGTGGCGGTGGTCTACCGCGCCAGCTGGCCGGATCAGCAGATCATCCGCGCCACTTTGGAGACACTGAAGGACTCGCTCGACGAGAAAATCTCCCGCACCGCGCTGATCCTGGTGGGACCGGTGCTGAAGGGCGAGGGCTTTGATGAAAGCTGTCTTTACTCCACCGACTACGACCGCCGCTACCGGCCGCAAAGCGCCGACAGCCCTTGGTCGAGCTGGAACCATGGCGACGACTGAGGGGAAACTACAATGACAAGCATGAACCCTCCCGGACTGATGATTTCGGCGCCCTCCTCGGGCACCGGCAAGACCACGGTCATGCTGGGCCTTCTGCGCGCGCTGGCAGAGGACGGTCTGACCGTGCAGCCTTACAAGAGCGGCCCGGACTATATCGACCCCGCCTTTCATCTCGCGGCGGCGAAGCGGCCCAGCTTTAACCTCGATACCTGGGCAATGGACGGCGGTCTGCTGGATGCGGTCACTGCCCAGTCGGCAGGTGCCGAAATCTGCGTCGGCGAAGGCTCCATGGGGCTTTACGACGGTGTGGCAACACGCGGGCAGTCGGGCTTCGGCTCCTCTGCCGAGACCGCAAAACGCATGGGCTGGCCTGTGGTGCTGGTCGTTGATGTGGGCGGTCAGGCGCAATCCGCCGCGGCCACCGCACTGGGGTTCAAGAATTACGATCCCGAACTGCCCTTTGCCGGGGTGATCCTGAACCGGGTTGCCAGCCCGCGGCATGAGCGGCTGACCCGGCTGGGAATGGAGAAGGCAGGCATCAAGGTGCTGGGCTCCCTGCCGCGGCGCGGCGACCTGACCCTGCCGGAGCGGCATCTGGGCCTGATCCAGGCGGTGGAGCACCCCGATCTGGAAGCCGCCATCGCGGGCTATGCCGAATTCCTGCGCGCGCATGTGGACCTGGAAGCGATCAAGGCCGCGGCACTGGCGGGCCAGGCACCCGCCCCGGCCAGCCTGCCCAAGCCGCCTGCGCAGCGGATTGCGCTGGCCCGGGATGCGGCGTTTTCCTTTACCTACCCGCATCTGCTGACCGGCTGGCGCGCGGCGGGGGCAGAAATCCTGCCGTTCTCGCCGCTCGCTGATGAGGCACCCGCGGCAGATGCCGATCTGGTCTGGCTGCCCGGCGGCTACCCGGAGCTGCACGGGCCTGCCCTGGCGGCGGCAGAAACCTTCCGCGCCGGTGTCCGCAAGCACGCCGAGACCAAGCCGGTGCATGGCGAATGCGGCGGCTACATGACCCTCGGCGAGGCGCTGATCGACAAGGCGGGCAACCGCCACCAAATGCTGGGCCTCCTGGGCCTGGTGACCTCTTACGAGAAGCGCAAGTTCCACCTCGGCTACCGCCGCGCCATTCTGCAGGCAGGCATGCCCGGCTTTGGCGCAGGCACCGCTTTGCGCGGGCATGAGTTCCACTATTCCACTATTCTGGAGGAACCCGACGCGCCGCTGGCGCAGGTGATGGACGCCGACGGCGGTCCGGTGCCGGAAACCGGCTCCATCAAGGGCCACGTCACTGGCACCTTCTTCCACCTGATTACGGGAGAACAGGCATGAGCGGTTTTGTGAGCTTCGTCTCCTCTGGCCCCGGCGATCCGGAGCTGTTGACTGTCAAGGCGGTGAAGCGGCTGGAAGCGGCGGATGCGATCCTGTTCGACGACCTGTCCTCCGGCCCGATCCTGAGCCATGCCCGCGCCGATGCCGACCTGGTGGGTGTGGGCAAACGCGCCGGCCGTCCCTCGCCCAAGCAGGACCATGTGAGCCAGCTGCTGGTCGATTACGCCCAGAGCGGTCTGAACGTGGTGCGGCTGAAGTCCGGGGACTCCGGCGTCTTCGGACGGCTGGAAGAAGAGATGACTGCACTGCGCGAGGCCGGCATCGGGTTCGAGATCGTGCCCGGCGTCACCGCAGCCTCGGCAGCGGCCGCCGCCGCCAACATTCCGCTGACCCGGCGGCTGACAGCGCGGCGGCTGCAGTTCATCACCGGCCACGACGTGACCGGCGGTCTGCCGGACGATCTGAACCTGGCAGCGCTGGCCGACCCGCATGCCACTACCGTGGTCTATATGGGCAAACGCACCTTTGCCGACCTGGCCGAAAAGCTGATGGAAGCGGGCCTGCCCGCGGACACCCACGCACTGGTGGCACAGGGGGTTTCCACGCCTGAGCAGAAACTGTTCTGCCATACCGTGGGCGAACTGCCATCGGTGTTGCGGGGGATGGAAACCAAGGCGCCGGTGCTGATCCTTTACGGGCCGCTGGCCGATCAGGACCTGCCACACGCATGAGCCTGCCGACCCTCACCCTGTGCCGCACCTGCCGCGACGCGGACCCGGCCCTGTTCGGGCAGGCCTCCGCGGCGCTGGAGGAGGCCGGGGTGGCGGCGCGGCTGCAGCAGGTGGACTGCATGTCCGGCTGCAAGCGGCCGCAGACGCTGGCAGTGCGGCAAAGCGGCAAGACCGCCTATCTGTTCGGAGAGATCACAGCAGCGGACCTGCCCGACATCCTGACCTTCCTGCAGATGTACCGCGAAAGCCCGGATGGCAATTTCGCCGACGCCCGGCCACTGGGGCAGTT
Organism: Paracoccaceae bacterium; assembly: GCA_013373325.1. Taxonomy (GTDB): domain Bacteria; phylum Pseudomonadota; class Alphaproteobacteria; order Rhodobacterales; family Rhodobacteraceae; genus Leisingera. The sequence continues at coordinate 619 of JABXIA010000347.1, read as the reverse complement.
GCGGTTCAAGGCGATTGCCCGCATTCCGGCCGATACTGGCTGATCCGCCTGCTCTGTGACGCTGAAGCGCTCCGGATTGGCGGTTTCGTCCTTGACCGGAGCGCGCCGCACGGGGCAAAACAATCCGATACGGTGTCTGATAGTGCCTAAGCACTGGGACTGAAACGGGAATGAGGACGGTGGACCAAATCGCGGCACCGAAGCCTCAACCGCCCCCGCGACTGTGAGCGGCGAGCGGCCTTCCAAAAACCACTGGCGCAAGCCGGGAAGGAGGAAGGCAGCAGCGACCCGCGAGTCAGGAGACCGGCCGTGTGGAAACGAAAACTTATGCCGTCGGGTGTGACGGTTAGGAGGACAAGAAATGACGACCAAGACGCTTAAGGCTTCCGCCGCTGGCACCAGTGTTCTTCCGGCACTGTTTGCAGTGGTTCTGGGGCTGGGGATCATCACGCTGACCGGCCATGTTCAGGCATCTGCCCTGCACGACGCCGCGCATGACGTGCGCCACGCAACCGGCTTCCCCTGCCACTAAGGCCATGTTCAGTCGCATTCTGACCAGCGGCCTGTTCGCTGGTGCTGCAGCAGGGCTGATTACCGCCCTGCTGCAGCTGTATTTCGT
>JABXIA010000238.1 GCA_013373325.1 Paracoccaceae bacterium | reverse complement strand
CGCCAGGTCGCCGAGCTGCAGGTTCGTATCGCCGTGCTGAACGGCTACACGGCGTTTGGCATGCCTATTACGCGGCCCGTGGAATAAGTCTATCCGGGGAAAGGGGAGCTGCGTTCAGCCCCCGATTTGTGCAACAAGGCCGCTGAAAACCGAAAAGATGATTGTGCCCGTCGAAATGGATGAAGTCGCCATTTGGAAAAAATGGCAATTGATTGCTGCAACACAGGACGGCGTCACCCGCCTTTACCGGCTGGACGGAACTCTGGTGCCGGGCACTGCTCATACCGAGCATGTCCGCAATAACTTGTATAGCGTCATTGCGGAAAAAACGGATTTTGTGGCTATGAAAGCAGAAGACGGCATCTGGAGGGTCATGCATCATGGTATCAATCCAATTCTGGACGAAGAGTTCACGCAGGTCCGGCGCGAAAGCGGCATCACTGAAGACCTGTACCATTTTGAAAAGCTGGACGGCGCGCTTCTGACGCTGGACGATAGTCTGAACATTCTCAAGCGCTGAACGGACCGGAGCTCTGCCAGCGCTTCCTGGCAGGACCACCTGCCAGGAACTGATCGACCCTGTGCTCGCAAGAACGAAAACCGGATCTTCTTGTATGTCCAAAGCGCGATGCAACACAGATCGCACTCTGGGGATGCGCCCCTGAAAGTTAAGCCCGTGCCTGCTTAGGCCAGCCAAACATCAATTCGCCAACAAAACTGCCTCAACCCGCCGGTTGGCTTCCCGGCCTTCCGGGATCAGATTGCTGGCAATAGGTGCCAGATATCCGGCGCCTGCAACGTCTATACGCCCTTCGTCAGCATCATGGGTTTCTATCAGTCTTTCCTTCACCGACTGCGCCCGGCGCTCGGAAATGCCGGCGTTCTGCGCTTGCGAGCCAACTGTATCGGTATGCCCTACCAGAAGCAGCCGGTACTGCGGGTTTGCGTCCAAAAAACCCGCCAGTTCTCTTAGGCTGTCATACTCTCCGTCGCGCAGGCGGGTGGAACCGCTGTCAAAAACAAGATCGGTCAGCACAGCATGGCCGCGCACTTCCAGCACCTTGGCCAGCTCAACAGGCAGTGCCGGGCCCGTCTCTGCTTGCACAACGGGTTTCTCTGCTTCAGCGGTTTCACCCTCAGGCCCTACGCTGATCATCTGAACATAGGCCGCGGCCCCGGTCCGGGACACCAGGATGGAGACCGCATCCTGTCCGCGGACAGCTGACAAAAAATGGTAGCGGGAGATATCCACCATCATATCCGGCGCAGGCACCACCTCAATCCCGAACCGGAAACCAAAGCCGCCGCAATCGCGCGCCGCACAGTCAAGACGCACCTCGTAGCCCTGTCCTTCCAATTGATCCCGCAGCGGGGCCAGGATCTGCAGCACCGTGCTCTGACCATCCACCCGCCAGGTGCGGCGGATGATCCTGCCTTCAAACCGTTCAGACGGCACTTTGTCCCCGTCTTCCGCGGCGACAGGCAGCTGATAGACGCCAAGTGCCGTTATCCGCTCGGATATTCCGGACGCACCAGCAGGAAGAGTAAGTTGAGCGGCACTCGGCATGGCAGGCAAAAGCACCGCCGCGGCCGCTGCAATCAGACGTGTCAACGGCACTGGCTGTGATATTCCGGATTGGGTGCCATCGCGGTGGCGCTGGCCACCCGGTTGGACATATTGAAGAAGCCTGCGACATTGATGATGTCCCAGATATCCCGATCGCTGAAACCCGCCTCCCGCAGAGCCTGACGATCCGTCTCTTCGATCTCCGCACTCGCTGCAGTCATCTTGGCGGCAAAATCCAGCATCGCGCGCTGACGGGTCTCCAGCGGTGCCACCCGGTAGTTCATCACCAGCATTTCGCCAAGCTGCGGATCGCCTGACAGTTGCCGCACGGCCGCGCCATGTGCCACCAGACAATAGAAACAGCGGTTGATCGAGGAGACAACAACCGCAATCATTTCCCGCTCCAGCTTGCTCAGACCGCTGTCCGCCAGCATCAGATCGTTGTACATGGCGGTAAATGCGTTGAGTTTATCAATGTCAAAGGCATTGGCCTTCAGCACATTCGGCACAAAGCCCAGTTTCTCGACGCAGATGTCAAAATACTTCTGCGTTTCCGGCGGCAGCGGGTCCACCATTGGCAGGTTCAGGGCCGTGGGCTGGGTCTGGTCACTCATCGCGTTCAATCGCCTTGTTGCAAAATCCGGTAGTGGTACTGTCCAACACAGTCCATGCCGAGGGAAGCGTAAAGCCCATTGGCCCCCTCGTTACGTTTCGTGCAAAGAACCGCCAGTTCGCTGGCACCGTTCTCAACCGCCCAGAAGGCCGCCTGGCGCATCATCCAGGCGCCCATGCCAGCCCGGCGCTGATGCGGCAGGATTTCAAGCGCATGCACCATCGCAACCCCGTCGTGAACTGCTACGAAACCAGCACCAGCCGGTTTGTCCTTGTGGCGGGCGAGCAGCCCCGTCTTTGGCCCCTGCACCCGGCTCATCACAGCCAGCCGTTCGGGCCCTATGCCGCCCTGCGCCCAGATCTCGCGCTGGATCGCCAGCGGTTCCCAGACGCAAAAGGCTGTGACCCGGGGCACAGCGACATCCGTTAGCTGCTCCGCCGGACAGGTCCAGAGATTGACCGGATCCTTTACCACGTATCCGCGCGCCTTCAGCTGTGCATCAAGCTCAGCCTCGCCGTCACGGATCATGAACAAACAATCCTGGCCCATCGCACGCATCGCATCTTCAGCCGCGGTGATTTCTGCTTCTGTGGCCGGGCCGTTGACTGTCGCCGCCGAAACCCGGCTGCCTCCGCCCTGCCCTTCGCGCAGGGTGACAGGTCCAAGTTCGCGCAGCGAAGCCGGCGGCCAGGTTGCCTCAGTCACGGCATAGTAACGGGGATCGGTGGTCACTGCTCCAGCTCCCTTGCCAGTTCGGTCATCGCCGCATCGATGCGTGCACCATCGGTGCCCCGGATCACGATATTGGCGCCAAAGGCGCCGTCCTTCTGAAACGGGTAGCAGCCTACCGACAAGTCATCATAGGCCTCAGCCAGGGCACGCAACGGCACCGCGATTTCGCCCTCTCCCCGCAGCACCCGCAGGGTCTGGGACAGCATCGGGCTGCCGCCAGTCAGCGTCGGCATCACACTCGCCACCATGGCTTGAAAGATCATCGGAACCCCCGCCATCACATGCACGTTGCCGATCGTGAACCCAGGCGCCGCCGAGACCGGGTTGTCGATCAGCACCGCACCATCCGGAATGCGGGCCATCCGCAGTCGCGGCGCGTTCATCTCCAGCCCTTGGGTATCGTAATGCGCCTGCAGGATCGCTCGGGCGTCATCGCGCACATCCAGATGCGTTTCAAATGCCTTGGCGATGCAATCCGCAGTGATATCGTCATGGGTCGGCCCGATGCCGCCGCTGGTGAATACATGGTCAAAACCGCCAGACAGTGCCCGCACCGCAGCGATGATCGCGGGTTCTTCATCACTCACAACACGCACTTCTTTCAGGTCGATACCGTGCTTGGTCAGCTCCCCCGCCAGAAAGTGCATATTTGCATCGCGGGTGCGGCCTGACAGGATCTCATCGCCGATAACCAGCATGGCGGCAGTAGGGTTCGGTGTGGCGGACATCAGGCATCTCCCTTGGCTGTTCGTGAAGATACCCCGCAGCCCAGCCGGCACAAGTGCCAAAGCGACTAGGAAAGCCCGGCAACCGCAGCGTCGAACAGCGCGGCATTTCCCATTGCACGAGCCAGGATCATCGCCCCTTCCAGGGCTGCGATCATATGCGCCGCGGCTTGTTCCGCAGCATCCGGCGCCAGCCCCTGCCGGTTGTGAACCTGCTGCAGCCATTCCAGGTTACGCTCAAAAAAAGCCCGCGTGGCGCTGGCCACTGGCGGCGGCAGATCAGCAATCTCGGCCCCGAAAACGCCGCACAGGCACATCAGCCCGTCCTGTTTCAAAGCCGCGCCATACGCTGCAACATAGCGCTTGAGCAACTCCGCAGGCTCCGCCCCTTGGGGATCACCCAAGACACTGAAAAAATGGTCAGAATACCGTTTCGCCAGAGCCTCCCCTAAGGCTTCCTTGGTCGGAAAATGGTAGTGGACAGAGGCCGATTTGATACCGATTTCCGCAGCAATTTCACGGAAGCTGAAGGCGTTGTAGCCACCTGTCCGCGCGGCCTTTTCCGCGATGTCCAGGATGCGTTCCGCTGTGTCCGACTTTGCCATGCTCACCCCCGCCAATCTACCTACCTACAGATAGGCATTGACAGCGAGCGGTGCAATTCACATCTATCTACCTACTGATAGATAGGAGAATCGCTATGACAACTGAAACTGCACTGATCATCGGCGGATCCTCGGGAATGGGTCTGGAAACTGCGCGCCAGCTAGTGAAGGCGGGACAACATGTCACCATGCTGGGGTCCTCTGCATCCAAGCTGGAGGCCGCTAAGGTTGAGCTCGGGGCCCACGCCGAGACCCGGCAAATCGACCTGATGGATTTCGCTGCTGTCCAGACACTGGCGGCAGAACTGAGGGCAGACAGCCGCCACCTCAGCAAGCTGGTAAATGCTGCCGGCGTTTTTGTTCCCAAGCCCTTCCTTGAACACAGGCTCGAAGACTACGACCGCTACATGGGCCTGAACCGCGCCGCCTTCTTCCTGACCCAAGCGGTGGCTGCCAATATGGCAGGCAACGGCGGCGGGTCCATCGTCAATATCGGCTCCATGTGGGCAAAACAGGCGATCAAGGCGACACCAAGCTCAGCCTATTCCATGGCCAAGGCAGGCCTGCACGCTCTGACCCAGCACTTGGCGATGGAACTGGCGGACCACGGCATCCGGGTGAACGCGGTGGCCCCTGCAGTGGTGGTCACCCCGATTTACGGCGCATTTATCGACCCAGCGCAGATCGAAGATACGCTTACAGCCGGCTTTGACACCTTCCATCCGATTGGGCGCGTCGGCCGCCCGGCCGACATTGCGGCCACCGTTGTGCATCTGCTGTCCGATCAGGCTGCCTGGGTCACCGGCGCCATCTGGGATGTTGACGGCGGCGTCATGGCCGGCCGCAACTAAGGCTTTGCCGAAGGGTGGGGTTGGGATAGTCATCCGGGTATGAAGTTTGCCCAGCCCCTGATCCCCGCCACTCTGATCCGCCGTTACAAACGTTTCCTTGCCGATTGCCGGCTGGAGGACGGGCAGGAGATTACCGCCCATTGCGCCAACCCTGGCAGCATGATGGGGCTGGCGGATCCGGGCATAAAGGTCTGGCTGGAGCCCAACGACGACCCGAAGAAGAAACTGAAATACGGCTGGCGGCTGGTGGAACACGTAAACGGCCATTTCACCGGCGTTGACACTTCGGTGCCGAACCGTGCCCTGCGCTCGGCGCTGGAGGCCGGTGCGGTCGCGGACCTTGCCGCTTATCAAACCGTGAAGGCAGAGGTAAAATACGGGGAAAACAGCCGCATCGACTTCCTGCTGAGCCAGGACGGGCTGCCAGACTGCTATGTCGAGGTGAAAAGCGTGACGCTCTCCCGCGAACCTGGGCTGGCCGAATTTCCCGACAGCGTCACCACCCGTGGCACCAAACATCTGGTGGAGCTGGCCAACATGGTGTCCCAGGGCCACCGGGCTGTCATGCTGTATCTGGTCCAGCGCACCGACTGCGAACGCTTCCAACTGGCCGCCGACATTGACCCGGCCTACGCAGATGCCTTTGCCAGCGCCTATGCCGCCGGGGTGGAGAAACTGGTTCTGGGCACCCGGATCACCCCGCAGGGTGTTGAGGTCGCCGGACCGCTCTCATCAGAGTAACGGCCGGGACCGGGCGGCAGATCAGGCTGCCTGTCCCACTTGTTTTTCAGACCCCTCTTCCTCACGCTCCGGCTGGGCCTGAATCAGCGTACGGGTCGGGAACGGAATATCCACGCCTGCGGCGTCCAGCGCCTCCTTCACCTTGCGCTTCATGTCGGCCTGATACTGGAAGTAGTCCCCGGCATCGACCCAGACGCGCACCAGGAAATCTACCGAGCTGCTGTTCAGCTCATTGACCTGGATGAACGGCTCCGGGTCGCTGTGCGACCGGCTGTCGCCCATGATCGTGTCACGGATCACCTTTTCGGCAGTGGCAAGGTTGGCACCATAACCGACGCCAAATGTCCACTCGGCGCGGCGGGTATCAAACGAAGAGTAATTGGTGATCGTATTCCCCCAGACTTCAGAGTTCGGGATGATCACCTTGAGGTTGGACAGGCTTGCAATCACGGTATTGTTCAAGGTGATTTCCTGCACCGTGCCCATCTCGCCGTCCACTGCGATAAAGTCGCCCAGCTTGAACGGGCGGAACAGGATGATCATCACGCCTGCCGCAACATTCGAAAGCGCCCCCTGCATGGCCAGGCCGATGGCCAGACCGGCGGCACCGATTGCCGCGACGATGGAGGTGGTCTTGACCCCGAAAGTGTTGAGCACAAACAGGGCAGCGAAGGCCAGGATCACGTACCGGGCGACGTTACCCAGAAAGTGGAACAGCGTTACATCCAGCTTGGCATTGCTGTCGCCCAGCTGCACAATCCGCCGCTTGACCCATCCGGCAACGATGAAGCCGGCCAGCAGAATAATGACTGCAGCCAGCACGCTGCCCAGCGCCTGCGCCAGAAATTCCAGCGTCACCAGATCCGCAAGCGTTCTGCCATCGTAGATTTCGGTTTGCATAAGACTGTTAAAGCTGTCCATTCCGCTGCATTCCCCTTGTTGCCAAATCGAATATTCAAACGGCTAAACGCGCTTCAGTCGAAAAAGTTCCCGCAACCCCGCTCTGGCCCTTTCGGCAGGAACCGCTTACATAGCTACGCAAAGAACGTGATGGAGCTCTGCGTGATGAGATCGAAAGACGGCCGCACTACCAAGGACGGCATCCGCATTCATGAAGCCGGCGACTATGCCGGCATGCACAAGGCGGGTGCGCTTGCCGCGCGCATTCTGGACGATATCGCAGCGCATGTTTTCCCGGGCCAGTCGACCGGCGAGATCGACCGCATTATCACGCAAATGGTCGAGGATGCGGGCGCCAAGTCAGCCACCATCGGCTACAAGGGCTATCAGCACGCCAGCTGTATTTCGGTGAACCATGTGGTTTGCCACGGCATTCCTGGCGACAAGAAACTGAAGGATGGCGATATCCTGAACATCGACGTGACCGTGATCGTTGACGGCTGGTTCGGCGACACCTCACGCATGTTTGTCGCAGGCAAGCTCAGCCGCAAGGCGGAACGGCTCATTCAAGTCACCCATGATTCGCTGATGGTGGGTATCGAGGCAGTGAAGCCAGGCAACACCTTCGGCGACATCGGCCATGCAATCCAGACCTATGCAGAGGCGCAGCGGATGAGCGTGGTGCGCGACTTCTGCGGCCATGGTCTCGGCACCGTGTTCCACGCGCCGCCCAACGTGCTGCATTACGGGCGCCCCGGCACTGGACCGGTGCTGGAGGAAGGCATGTTCTTCACCATCGAGCCGATGATCAACCTGGGCCGCCCGGAAACCAAAATTCTGGCAGACGAATGGACCGCCGTCACCCGCGACAAGTCGCTGTCGGCGCAGTTCGAGCATTCGATTGGTGTAACCTCCGACGGTGCGGAGATTTTCACCCTGTCGCCCGCGGGCAAGTTCCACCCGACCTATGGCTAAGCGACAGTAAGGCAAGCGGGGGCCAGCCCCCGCACCCCGGCATATCTTCAGTCAGATGAAGGGCTGACCCGGTCAGGAATCTGCATCGCTTTGGTCCACTGCTTCCTGAAACCGCCAGAGCGCCAGCAATAGCGTGCCATCGCCGAAAGGCGTCACCGCATCCTGAATGAACAGCGGTGCGCGCAGCTTTTCCGGTTTCGGCCGGCTCTGCGTTGCCGCGGCTTCTGAGGGCTGCAGGAAAGGTGCGCGCAAGGTCTGTTCCATGCACAAGATAGTACCATAGCTGGGTCATATCGACAAAAGCGCCGGCACTTCTGACATGTCAGTGAACACTTCCGCTCCCAGAGCCGCGAGCTTTTTGCCGCCGCCGCGCGGCGCATACCCAAGGCAGCGCATGCCTGCACGCACCGCTGCGGTCACCCCGCTTCCGCTGTCCTCGATCACCAGGCAATCGCGGGCCTGCACCCCGAAATGACTGGCCGCTGCCAGAAACAGCCCCGGCTCAGGCTTGGCAACGCCCAGCGAATGGGCTGAAAACACCGCATGCGGATGAAACCGCTCCCACAACCCGTTCTGTCCCAAGGTGATCCGCATCTTGTCCTCGCTGCCGTTGGAGGCAACGCAGACCGCGATGCCACATGCATCCAGCCGTGCCAGCACGCCAGGAATTCCCGGCATGAGCGGCACCCCATGCTCCAGTATTGCAAAGGTTTCCGCATAGATTTCTTCGATCCAGCCACCCGGCAGATCCGCCCCCAGTGACTTGGCCTTCTCCATCACACCGGCCATGGTGCCGCCGACAAAATGCGCCATGGATTGCTCCACCGTCAGCGAAAGCCCATGGCGGGACAGGTTGTCTGCCAGCGCCTGATTCGAAGCCGGCTCGCTGTCCACCAGCACGCCGTCGCAGTCAAATATTACCAGCTTCGGAGTAGGAAAGGTCTTGGGCATGCAAGGGCACCTCATCGCAGAATTGCCTGAGCACGCGCGGCGCGCAGGCGTGGATCCTGTTTTGTACTAGAGTAGCGTGCGCACTGCAGCAAACCAGCTCTGAGCGATCCCCCGCCCGGCTTGTTTCAACCCGAAACATCCCTCCACATCAGGGTGATATGGGTATCGCCGTATTTGCGGCTATCGTGGAGTTCAAACCCCTCAAGCGCGGCTACAGGCGCGTTCTCCTCCCAGACCACCAGCGCGTCATCCGCGACCCAGCCGCCAGCGGCAGCTGCCGCAAGCGCCTTCTCGCCCAACGCTTTACCGTAAGGCGGGTCGAGGAAAATCAGGTCAAACGGAGCGCCCGGGTTCTGCCCGAGCTTCAATGCGTCGCGGCGCATGAGAGTGCAGCGGTCCTCTGCCCGGCAGATGCCGATATTCTTGCGGATCAGCCCGGTGGAAACACGGCCGTCATCGACAAACACCGCTTCCGCCGCTCCGCGCGACAGCGCCTCCAGCCCCAAGGCACCGGTTCCTGCGAACAGGTCCAGCACCCGGGCGCCTGGAATGGCGCCTGTATGCATCAGCACGTTAAACAGGCTTTCGCGCACCCGGTCGGTGGTGGGGCGCAGATGAGCGCCCGCATCCCCCTTGCCCACCGCGGCCAAGGCCCGGCCGCGGAAGTCTCCGGCTATGATCCTCACGCCTTCAAGAGCGGCTTCAGGTCCGCGGCGGGGTCACCGGCAACCGCCTTGTCGGCGGTCTTGCCCGCATCGATCAGCCGCTTGGCCACCATATAGGCGCGCGGATCGTTCATCGCATCCACGGCCACCAGCTGGTCGCCTTTGTAGTACCAGAAGGAAACCTGATTGCCTTCGCCCTGGCGGGTCACAACATTGTCGTAACCGGTGTTCAGGCCAGCGATCTGCAGTTTGACATCATACTGATCGGACCAGAACCAGGGCGTCGCGACGTAATCCTTGTCCGCGCCCAGCATGTTCTGTGCCACGACCTCAGCCTGATCGATGGCGTTCGGCACGCTTTCGAGCCGGATGCGGCTGCCCTGGAACGGGAAGGAGGCGCAGTCGCCCGCCGACCAGATGGACGCATCGGAGGTGCGCCCCTTGGCATCCACCTTGATCCCGTTGTCCAGCTCCAGCCCAGCCATCTCTGCCAGCTGCGAGGACGGTGTGATGCCAACACCAACCACCACAAAATCCACATCCACGGCTTCACCGCCGCTCAATACTGCGCGGGTGACTTTGCCGCCCTCGCCTTCCAGTCGTTCCAGACCAACACCCTCGCGGATATCCACTCCGTGGCTGCTGTGCAGGCTGCGGAAGAAATCAGATGTCTCAGGCGCTGCAACGCGCTGCAGGATGCGGTCGGCCATCTCAACCAGCGTAACCTTGACGCCGCGCTTGGCGCAAACCGCCGCTGCTTCCAGCCCGATATAGCCGCCGCCGACGATCAGCGCCCGCTTGCCTTCGGTCACATGGGGCGCCATGGCGTCCACATCACTCAGCCCGCGCACCACATAAACGCCGTCCAGATCACCACCGATTGCCGCTGGCAGGCGGCGCGGGTCGGAGCCAGTGGTCAGCGCCAGCTGGTCATAGGAAATCACCTCATCATGCAGGCTGACCGTCTTGGCCGCAGGATCAATCCCGGTGACACGCTGGCCTAGCTTCAGAGTGATGTTGTTTTCCGCATAGAAGCTCTCGGGGCGCAAAAACAGCCGCTCCAGCTCCATCTCGCCCAGCAGGTATGCCTTGGACAACGGCGGCCTCTGATAGGGCAGTGCTGCTTCCGCGCCGATCAGGGTGATCTCCCCGTCGAACCCGTCCTTTCGCAGCTTTGCCACCAGAGAGGACCCCGCCTGCCCCGCTCCAATCACGACGATATGGGACATATCCCCTTGCCTCCCGCAATAGTTCCCGTCACGCTTTCACCGGACCCTATATACCCGGGGCCCCAAAACGCAATCAGGAGAAAGAGGAACGTGCAATGATTTCTGTTGGAGACCAGCTGCCGGACGCGACACTGACACGGATTGGGGAGGACGGCCCAGAACAGGTGCAGCTCGCGGACAAGCTGAAGGGGCGCAAAATTGTGATTTTTGCGGTTCCCGGTGCTTTTACCAGCACCTGCCATTCCGCCCATGTACCCAGCTTCATCCGCACCAAGGACCAGTTCGCCGCCAAAGGTGTCGAGGAGATCATCTGCCTGGCCGGCAATGATCCTTTCGTGATGTCGATCTGGGGCGACAACACCGGCGCCACCGAAGCCGGGATCACAATGCTGTCGGACGCCGAATGCAGTTTTACAGAGTCCATCGGAATGCGTTTTGACGCCCCGCCTGCAGGTCTTATCGGCCGTTCGCTGCGCTATGCAATGCTGGTGGAAGACGGCGAAGTGAAGATCCTCAACAAGGAGGAAAACCCCGGTCAGTGCGAGCTGTCTGCAGGTGAGGGCCTGCTGGAGTCCATGGGCTGAAGCTGAGTTTCTGGCGGCCGCCGGAGCAGGCGGCCGCCGCGCCAACCTCTTAATATTTGGTAAAAAATAAGGTCATAATCACTGCCGGAATGTTTCGCGCGCGAAACATTTGGACAGAATTGCTGACCTACGTCCAACCCGCAAGCATCACTCCTGCGGCTCGCCGAACAGCCCGTCCATCTTGCGCGCCAGTTTGGCGTCCTGGGCGCTGATACCGTCGACATCATGAGTTGTCAGCACAACCGTGACCCGGTTGTAGACATTGCTCCATTCCGGATGGTGGTTCCACTTCTCGGCCCAGATCGCGGCACGGGTCATCCAGCCAAAGGCATCCGCGAAATTGCTGAACTTGAAGGTCTTGGTGATGGCGTCACGGCCTTCCACCATCTCCCAGCCGGTGGCGAACAACGGCTCCAGCAGCGGGCCGCGGGTGGCGTCGGACAGTTTCTCCGTCATTCTTGCTCCTCCACATTGGCTTTGCGGAACGGACCGTAATCGGTCAGGATTTCGATCTCTTCTTCGATGGCAGCCCGTTCAGCCTCGAGATAGCGTCCGACGGCCCCGGCAAACCCGGGATCGCCGATCCAGTGCAAACTGTGTGTCTGGCACGGCATGTAGCCGCGCGCCAGCTTGTGTTCACCCTGTGCGCCGGCTTCCGCCCGGTCAAGCCCCAGGGCAATGGCCAGCTCTATGGCCTGATAGTAGCACAACTCGAAATGCAGGCAGGCATGCTGTTCGACACACCCCCAGTAGCGGCCGTAAAGTGTTTTGCGGCCAATGAAATTCAACGCTCCGGCGACGTAGCGCCCGTTGCGCTCCGCCAGAATCAGAGCGATGTCATCCGCCATCGTCCTGTGGGCAATGTCAAAGAAGTGCCGTGTCAGATAGGGGGAGCCCCATTTGCGCGCGCCGGTGTCCTGGTAGAACTCCCAGAAAGCATCCCAGTGCTCCGGACGCAGGTCACTGCCTTGGTACACGCGGATATCGCCGCCAAAACACTGCGCCTGCATCCGCTCCTTGCGGATGTTCTTGCGCTTGCGAGAGGACAGGGCCCGCATGAATGCCTCGAAATCAGCGTAGCCATCATTCTGCCAATGGAACTGCTGCGTCGTGCGCAGCATCAGGCCCATTTCCTCACCCAGCCGCGCCTCATCCTGAGTGCAGAAGGTCACATGCAGCGACGACAGGTTGTTGTCAGCTGCCAGCTGCACCGCCCCCTGCAGCAACGCCGAATGACCGATGCCGTCAAAACCAGGGCGCACCAGGAACCTGCGGCCTGTGGCGGGGGTAAAAGGCACCGCGATCTGCAGCTTGGGGTAATAATGGCCGCCCGCCTGCTCATAGGCATGCGCCCAGTTGTGGTCAAAGATGTATTCGCCCTGGCTGTGCCCCTTGGCATAAAGAGGGGCACACGCAATCAGGCGGCCCTCCTGATAGGCGGTCAGATACTGCGGCTGCCATCCGGTGCCCGGGCCGACTGAGCCGCTGTCCTCCAGCGCGCTGAGAAAGCGGTGGGATGTGAAAGGATCCATCGGACGCCCGCCGTCCGCGGTTTCGGGGCAAGCGCAGGCATCCCAGTCCTCTGCCGTGATCTGAGACAGCGAGGCCAGCACCCGGATTTCGATTTGCGCCTGAGCCATTCAATTCCTCCGCACCGCTTCAAGATGTGGGGTGCGAGCCAGCGCGATCAAGATGTTAGCGGCGAAAGGTACTGTTCAAATGTGACATTGTCGGCAAAGGCCCGCGCCGCGGTTTCCTCAGCCGCCGATCGGACCGTCCAGCACAGAACCGGCACGCCGGCGCTGCGCAGCGCCTGCACCCGCGGCCGCGCCAGATCGCCGGCCTCGTGGCTGATAAAACCGGATCCGCTGCGGTCAAAATCCGGAATGGCGCGCAGGTCATCGCACACAGCCTTGGGCAGCTCCGGCCACTCTGCCGGGTCATAGGCGCTGGTGGTGATACCGCGGGCAATATCCGGTGCCAGAGCGGCCAGTGCTGCCACGGAGTTAGGATTGAAGGACATCAGCGCTACCGGGCCGGTGTAGCCATGCAGCGCCTCCACCGTGGCACGCTCCAGCACACCATCGGTAATCCCCATCTCCCCCTGCTGATCCTTCAGCTCGATCAGCAGCGGCACCCGGCCCGCAACCAGGTCAAGCACCTCCGCAAGATCCGGGATGCCTTCACCATCGCCTCCCTTGAGCGGAACAGATCCCAGCGCCGCGCGCGTCTGCGCGCGGACCGGGCCGGTGCCTGCAGCCAGCCGGTCCAGATCATAGTCATGGAACACCATGGCGCAGCCGTCCTTGGACAGCTGCAGGTCAATCTCGATCCCGTAGCCTGCCGCAATTGCTGCGCGGATGGCAGCCCGGCTGTTCTCCGGACGCCCGTCCGCAACATCATGCAAGGCACGGTGGGCCAGCGGGACGGTCAGGAATGCGGCAGGCAGGGACGGTGTCATTTGATCTGGAACACGCCGTCGATTTCAACGGCAACGCCCAGCGGCAGCGAGGGCGAGCTGACGGCGGATCGCGCATGGCGTCCGATGTCGCCCAGCGCTTCGACCAGGAAGTCGGAGGCGCCGTTCACCACCTGCGGCTGCTGGGTGAAATCAGCGGTTGAATTCACAAAGGCGCCCAGTTTCACAACGCGGACCAGACGGTCCAGATCGCCGCCGCAGGCTGCCTTCAGCTGTGCCAGCAGCGCAATCGCGCAGCGCTTGGCAGCGGCTTGGCCTGCATCGACGTCCATGTCGCCCCCCAAGGTGCCCGTGATCAGCCCGTTTTCATCTGCGGAAATCTGGCCGGAGATATAGACCATGTCGCCCGCCACCACATAAGGCACATAGTTGGCTGCCGGTGCCGGCGCGTCAGGCAGGGTCACACCCAGCTCTTTCAGTTTTGCTTCGATGCTCATGGCGCATTCCTCCGAGTCTTCAATTGCCGGGACGCTACCCGCCCCGGCAGGTTTCGGAAAGGGAAAATGCGAAGCCCCAGCGCAGCTTTCCGCACCTGCGGGCGCGGGGGCCGCCGCATTCCGGTTTCATGCGATGAAAACGGCGGGGCCTCAGCTTTCGCGGAAGGCCTTGTTGAAGTAATCTGCCAGCGGCTTGACCAGATAGGCCAGCGGCGAGCGGTCAGCTGTACGGATGTAACTTTCCACCGGCATCCCCGGGATCAGGACCGTGCCCGCGGGCAGTCGGCCTTGCTCCCCGGGGTTCAGCTCGATCTCAGCGCGGTAGTAGGATATGCCGCTGCCCTGGTCCTCAAACGCGTCCGCGGAAACCTGTGTCACACGGCCGAACAGCTCTGGTGTCGAGCGCTGGTCCAGAGCCGAGAACCGCAGTGTCACTTCCTGGCCTGTGAACAGCTGATCGATATCCGTCGGTGCCACCTGCGCCGCAATCACCAGCGGCCGGTCCTGCGGCACCAGGTAGAGCACCGGATCAGCAGGCCGGATCACTGAGCGCGGTGTCTGCACCTGCAACCCGTAAACCACGCCCGAAACCGGCGCCGTAATGTCGAGCCGTGCCAGCCGCTGCTTCAGGGAACGGCGGGTTTCGGCCAGTTCCAGCTCCTGGTAGCGCAAGTCGCGCAAGCGGGTGATCGCCTCCTCGCGCTGGCCGGTGCCCAGTTTCAGGATTTCAATGTCGATCTCGGTGATCCGCCCCTCCGCCTGCGCCTCGGCGGCAACCAGCTCCCCCAGCTGCCCGTCCAGACTGGCCTGGGTGCGGCGCAGGTTCAGCACCGTTGCGGCCTGCGCGAGGCCGCGGTCCAGCAGCGATTGCTGGTTGCCCAGCTCCTCGCCGATCAGATCAAGCTGCACATTCATCGATTTCTGCTGCGCCTGGATGCCCCGGATCTGTTCCTGGATCTGCGCCCGGCGTTTCTCAAGCTGCTCAATCTCACGTGCGGTCGTGTCTCTGCGGGCCTGAAACAAGCGCCGCTGGCCATCGACCAGATCCGCGACCTCCGGCTGGGATTCTGCGGTTTTCAGCAGCTCAGGGTCGAAGGCAACCTCCGCCGCTTCGTCCCGTTCCGCCTCCAGCCGCCCGCGCCGGGCCATCAGCTCGAACAGCTGGCCTTCGGTGATCACCAGCTGGGACGTCAGCTCATTGGCGTCCAGCCGGATCAGCGTGTCCCCCTCCTGCACCGTGTCGCCTTCATCCACCAGGATTTCAGCCACGATGCCGCCATCCAGATGCTGCACCACCTGGCGGTTGCGGTCGACTTCGATGCGGCCCGTGGCCACCACCGCGCCGGAAATCGACGACAGCACCGACCAGGAGCCGAAGCCCCCCACCAGAACCGCAAGGGCAATCAGGCCGATGATCAGCGGCCGCCGCGCCGGCCAGTTGGTTTCCACGCTCATCGCACGCCTCCCGCGCCAGTTGCCTGGCGGATGTTCTGATGGTTGGCGACCATTTCCTGCAGCACCTTGTCCTTGGGGCCAAAGGCCGTCTGGGTGCCCTTGTCGATCACCAGCAGCATATCGCATTCCTGGATCGCCGCTGGCCGGTGCGCCATAATCAAAACCGAGCGTCCTTCCGCCTTTATCTGCTTGATCGCCTGGTTGAGCGCGATCGAGCCCTCGTTGTCGAGGTTGGAGTTCGGCTCATCAAGGATCACGATCACCGGATCATCGAACAAAGCACGGGCCAGCCCGACACGCTGCATCTGCCCGCCCGACAGCCGGCCGCCAGTGGCGCTGACGCGGGTGTCATATCCCTCAGGCAGCTTCAGGATCATCTCATGCGCGGCGGCCTTGCGGGCGGCCTCCACCACTTTCCCGGCGTCCGGCTGCTGATGGAGGCGGGCAATATTCTGGGCAATGGTGCCGTCAAACACCTGCACCCGCTGCGGCAGGTAACCGATGTGACCGCCCAGCACATCCGGTGCGTACTGATCCAGCGCGGCCCCGTCCAGCCGGACAGAACCGGCCGCGGGCCGCCACACCCCGGTCAAGGCGCGGGCCAGTGTCGACTTGCCCGACCCGGACGGCCCGATAACACCAATTGCCTGGCCCGGTTGCACCCGGAAATTCACGTTGCGCAAAAGCGGCGCGTTGCTTCCCGGCGGCACCACCGCCAGCCCCTGCACTTCCAGCAGCGCCTTTGGCTTGGGCAGCGCGGTGCGCGTTTCCTCCTCCGGCACCTTGTCCAGAAGCTCCGCCAGATTGTGCCAGCCCTTCAGCGCCCGCTGCACCAGCACCCATTGCCCCAGCCCTAGCTCAATCGGTGCGAGCGCCCGCCCCATCAGGATGGAGCCAGCGATCATCGCCCCCGGTGTCACCTGGTTCTGCAGTACCAGATACGCTCCCAGACCCAGCATCGCCGACTGCAGGAACAGCCGCAGCGTCTTGGTCAGCGTGGTGAAGCCGCCACCGGTGTCGTTGGCTGTGACACTATCAGTCAGAGCCGCATCCCGGGCCTGCTTCCAGCGCGCGAACGACGCCCCGCGCATGCCCATCGACTGGATCATCTCCGCCTCGTTGCGGATCTCCTCGGACATCAGATTGGCCTTGTGGCCGGTCACGCCCGCCTTTTGCTGCGGCAGCCGGGTGAACATCTGGTTCAAAAGCGCGATCACCACCAGCACCGCACCGCCAGCCAGCGCCAGCAGTCCCAGCCAGGGGTGGAACAACGCTATGCCCGCCAGGAATACCGGCACCCAAGGCAGGTCGAAAGCCGCTGTCAGCACCGGCGAGGCAATCAGCCTCTGAACCGCCTCCAGGTCTGAGAGGCCTGTCTGCGCCACCGGATCCTGCGCCACCGCGGAACGGCGGATCATCGCATCGAACACCCGTTTGTCCAGTGCCGCCTGGAACCGCGCGCCGACCCGCGCCATGACGCGGCCGCGGGCGTAGTCCAGCAGCCCCATCATCCCGTAGAGGAACACAACCAAGAGAGACAGCGCCAGCAGCGTCGCCTCCGACCGACTGCCCAGCACCCGGTCATAAACCTGCATCATGTACAGAGGGCCGGTCAGCATCAGCAAATTCACAAAGAAACTGAAGACCCCGGTGAACCAGTACAAGCCGCGGCTTTGCCGCCGCACCTTCCGCAGTTCCTCATATCCGTTTTTGTAAAGGGTTTTATTCATGCTCAGACTGCAATAGTGGTTCGATGGCTTCAGGTCAGGGCTGGAATTGTACCAGTTGTGGCATAGCCAGGTAAAAAAATGTAATCAGACTGGAAAACGGCCCAAGAACCCTTATTTGCCCTCCGACGTGCCCGCTCCAGTTCCAATTGGACACTTATCCGAATGCCCTTGATGTTGCGACCGCTTAAATTTGTACCTGCGCTGATTTTGGCCGCTTTTGCCGCGGGCTGCGCCACCCAGGACCCGGTTGCGCGCGCCTCCGGTGAGGTGTTCGATCCTTATGAGCGGACGAACCGCACAATTCACGCCTTCAACCGCGGTGTGGACCGGGTCGCTTTCCGCCCAGCGTCCAAGGGCTATGTGGCGATTGTGCCCGCGCCGATGGTCACCAGCTTTTCATACTTCGCGGAAAACCTGTCGATGCCCGGCCAGATGGTCAATGCGCTGCTGCAAGGTGATCTGAGAACAGCGGGCAATGCATTTTCGCGTTTCGTGATCAATTCGACAGTGGGGTTTGCAGGCCTGGCTGACCCTGCTACCGAATTCAAGGTGCCTGCGGTCGATACCGATTTCGGTGAAACCCTGCACAAGTGGGGTGTCGGTGAAGGCGCCTACGTTGAGTTGCCGCTGCTCGGCCCCTCGACCAGCCGTGACGCCGTGGGGGTAGCAGTTGATTTCTTCACCAATCCCCTGGGCCATGTCGAGCAGAATACTGCCGACAATATCACCATCTACGCCGAGATCGTGCGCCGCATGGGCGATCGTGGCAACTATTCCGACACGATCGACTCGATTCTCTATGAGAGCGCCGACAGCTATGCGCAATCGCGGCTGATCTACCTGCAGAACCGCCGGTTCCAGCTGGGGGATGGCGAGGAGATCAAGGAAATCGACCCGTTCGAACTGAACACTGAAGGATTTTAAACATGGACCGCCGCAATTTCCTGACCGGCCTGTGTGCCGGAGCTGCCGCACTGATAGCCGCACCGCAGGCCCTGTGGGCGCTGACCGAAAGCAGTGCCAGCACATTGATCAACCGGCTTGTGGCCGACATCAACCGGGTGATTGAGTCCGGCAAGGGTGAAAACGCCATGTTCCGCGACTTCGAGCGGATCTTCCAGCAATACAGCGACACATCCTATATCGCAGCCTATGCGCTGGGTGCCGATGGGCGCCGCGCGTCCCCGGCCCAGAAGAAGGCGTTCTCCAAAGCCTTCCAGGGCTATATTTCGCGCAAATACGGCAAGCGCTTCCGCGAATTCATCGGCGGCAAGCTGGAAGTGAAGGGCGTCAAGAAGGTGAAGAAATGGTATGAGGTAAGCACCATTGCCTACCTCAAGGGCCAGTCCCCATTTGAGGTGACCTTCCTTGTGTCGGACCGCTCCGGCCGCGACCTGTTCTTCAACATGTTCATCGAGGGCGTGAACCTGTTGCTGACGGAGCGCACTGAAATTGGCGCGATCCTGGACAGCAAGAAGGGCGACATCGACGCACTGATCGGCGAGCTGAAGCGGCTCAGCTGAGCTGGCAGTTTGCGGATTGCAAGAGAGGCTCCCTCCGGGGAGCCTTTTTCGTTGTTCTGCCGGGGCAGATCAAACGGTGCTGCCAGCTGAAGTCGGCAAGTCCTCCCGCCCGTCGCAGCGGCATCCAGGATACCGCGCTCCCGTTGGGCACGGCGCCCGGCCCTGCGGGCCAGGCGCGCGCCGCACCTGCAAGGTGCGGCGCCGGGCCCAACCGGCGATGCCTCCGCAAGGAGGCCGGTGACGGGCGGGAGCACGCCCTGCCCTCAGGTTCAGTTGCCGAGAATATCGCGCAGGATGTTATCGACCGCGCGGCCCAGTTCCTGACCGAGGTTCGGCCCCTGGCGGCGGCGCTCGCGGCGGGTTGGCTGCGGCGGCGGAGCAATCGGTGCCGGTTCCAGCATCGGCAGCGGCTTCGGCTCCAGCCCCTCATGCACCCGCACCATTGTCTCGCGCCAGATTTCAGCGGGCAGGCCGCCGCCGGTCACGCCGGACAGGGGCGTGTTGTCGTCGTAGCCCATCCAGACACCGGCAACATAGTCGGCCGTGAAACCGATGAACCAGGCGTCCTTGGCGGCTGACGTGGTGCCGGATTTGCCCGCCGCCTGCCAGCCCGGGATCTTCGCCCGCTGGCCGGTGCCGCCGGCAATCACCTTTTCCATCATCCAGACCAGCTGCTGCGCGGCTTCCGGCCGGATCACCCGCTCGCCGATGCCGCCGCTGGCGCCCATCAGTGCCTCGCTGTCCTCGACCAGCTTCAGCTCCGTCACACCATAGGGCGTCACGGAGGAACCGCCGTTCAGGATACCCGCATAAGCCCCGGTCATCTCCAGCAGCGTGCTTTCTGATGCACCCAGCGCCAGCGCCGGGCCTGCGGCCAGATCGCTGTCGATGCCGAATTCCTTGGCGACAAGGCTCACCTTGTCGCGCCCGACCGCCTCCGAAATCTTCACCGCCGGGACGTTCAACGAATCCCGGAGCGCCCGCGCCAAGGTCACCTCGCCATAGAACTTGCGGGTGTAGTTGTCGGGGCACCACTGGCCGGAGCCGGGAATGTTCAGGCAGTATTTCGCATCCAGCACCCGGTCGTAGGGCGAATAGCCGAGCTCGAGAGCGGTGGCGTAGACAAAGGGTTTGAAAGCCGAACCCGTCTGGCGCTTGGCCTGGGTGGCGCGGTTGAACACGCCCGAGACGCGGGTCTTGCGCCCGCCCACCATCGCGCGCACGGCGCCATCGGCGCTCATAACCACAATGGCGGCCTGCGCCTTGGAACCCTGACGGACCTTGTTTTCAAAGACATACTTCAGCGCTTCCTCAGCCGCGCGCTGCAGGCGCTGATCCATGGTGGAGCGGATCACCACATCCTCGGTGGTCTGATCGCCTAGGAAGTCCGGGATGCTGTCCATCACCCAGTCGGCGAAATAGCCGCCTGCCCTCGCCGCTGCCGCCTCGCTCAGTTCTGCCGGTTTGTTCTGGTACTTCTGCATCTCCGCCGTGGTCAGATAGCCCTGCTCCTGCATCAGCCGCAGAACAGTAGCAGCCCGGTCTTGCGAGCGCTGCAGGTTGTTCGTGGGTGCCAGTGTCGAAGGAGCGGTCAGCAGCCCCGCCAGCATTGCGCCCTCCGCCGGGTTCAGTTGGTTCGCCGACTTACCGAAATAGCGCTGCGCCGCAGCCTCCGCCCCATAGGCGCCGCCGCCCATATAGGCACGGTTCATATAGATCGAGAGGATCTCATCCTTGGTGTACTTGGCCTCCATCGCCAGGGCAAAGATCGCCTCGGTGCCTTTGCGCCACAGCGAGCCCTTGCGGCAGTCCGCCTCATAGGCGCTTTCGCTCTTCCACTCGTCCGGGTCATAGACCCTGCCCAAGCACAGGAGTTTCGCAGCCTGCTGGGTGATGGTGGAACCGCCATGGCCAGACAGCGGCCCGCGCCCTTCGCTCAGGTTAATGCGGACTGCGCTTGCGATACCCCGCGGAGACAGGCCAAGGTGGCGGTAAAACCGCTTGTCCTCTGTCGCTACAATGGCGTTTTTCAGATGCGGCGACACCGTGTCCGCCGTCACCACCCCGCCGAACTGGTCCCCGCGCCACGCAAAGACCTCTCCCTCGCGGTCCAGAATGGTAACAGACCCGCGGGCGCGGCCGTCCAGGTACGCCGAGACATCCGGCAGGCGCGCATATTGAAAGGCCACAGCAAGGCCCACAAGCCCGCAGACCACCATCCCAATGCGCCATGTAAACCCCCAGACTAGCCGGAATACAAAGGCAAACGGCGCCAGCAGCCAGCCAATGGGCCCGCGTTTTTTGGGTGCGGGCCTGGCACGGGACTTCTTACGGCCGAAAAGCCGACCCAGCAGACCCGGCTTCTTCGCCTTGGCTGCCGTTTTCCTGCGCGCAGGTTTCTTGGCAGCTGGTTTCCCCTTGCCGCCCGCGGAATAGCGTTTCTCTGCCACCAAAGGCTTGCGCCCGGATCCTTGTGCCATCGTCTGTTCCTGCCCGGTTTGCCCGTTGTCCGGCGACAATACCCTGCCCGCGCCGGATTGTAGAGGGGGCAGAATCCGGACCTTTCCCCCTTTGCCAGATGGCCGGTTTTTAAGCGAACCGGTCAAAAGGCGCAAAATTATTGTGCGCCCGCAGAAAGACGCGCGGAAAATTGCTGGCGTTCGCTTTGCACGACTCGGGGCGGCGGTTTTGCTGCAGGTGCACAATGCATCGGCAGGGGGCCGGGGCAGCGCAAAACCTAAGGGATGCAGAGATGAAAATGATCATAGCCGCCATCAAGCCCTTCAAGCTGGACGAGGTCCGCGAGGCGCTGACCGGTCTTGGCGTGAGCGGGCTGATGGTCACTGAAATCAAGGGCTTCGGCGCCCAGGCGGGCCATACCGAGATTTACCGCGGCGCCGAATACGAAGTGAATTTCGTGCCGAAGCTGAAACTGGAACTGGTGGTGCCTGCAGACCAGGCCGAACTGGCCGTCAGCGCGATATCCGAGACCGCGCGCACCGGCAAGATCGGCGACGGCAAGATCTTCGTTCTGGACGTGGAACAGGCCCTGCGGGTGCGCACCGGCGAAACCAATCTCGAGGCGCTGTAAGCGCGCCCGGCATGGAGGAAAGACTAATGAAGACCCTGAAACTCCCCCTTGCGGCGCTGGCACTGGCGGCACTGCCAAGCCTGGCGCTGGCCCAGGACGGCCCGGCCCCGGGCGTGACCCCCGCTACCGACACCGTGTTCATCCTGAACTCGCTGCTGTTCCTGATCGGCGGCTGCCTGGTGTTCTGGATGGCAGCAGGCTTTGCCATGCTGGAGGCCGGCCTGGTGCGTTCCAAAAACGTCACCATGCAGCTGACCAAGAATATGGCGCTGTTCTCTTTGGCTGCCGTGTTCTACTGGCTGATCGGCTATAACCTGATGTATCCGCTGGGCAATTGGGCCATCGACGGTGTGCTGTCCGGCGTCTTTGGCCCCGGTGTGCTGGAGGCGGTGGGGATCACCGCGGAAGGCGCGGATGATTACTCCTATGCCGCCACCGGCTCCGACTTCTTCTTTCAGCTGATGTTCTGCGCCGCCACCGCCTCGATCGTGTCGGGCACACTGGCAGAGCGCATCAAGCTGTGGCCGTTCCTGATCTTCACCATCATCCTGACAGCCGTGATCTATCCGTTCCAGGCCAGCTGGAAATGGGGTGGCGGCTTCCTGGAGCAGATGGGTTTCCTGGATTTCGCAGGTTCCACCGTGGTGCATTCGGTGGGCGGCTGGGCCGCGCTGACCGGTGCGCTGATCCTCGGCCCGCGCATCGGCAAGTACAAGGACGGCAAGACCATCCCGATGCCCGGCTCCAACCTGGCGCTGGCAACCCTCGGCACCTTCATCCTTTGGATGGGCTGGTTCGGCTTCAACGGCGGCTCGCAGCTGGCGATGGGCTCGATCGGCGACGTGGCTGACATCAGCCGCATCTTCTCCAATACCAATGCTGCCGCGGCAGGCGGCGCGGTGGCCGCGCTGGTCCTGACCCAGCTGCTGTTCAAGAAGCCGGACCTGACCATGATCCTGAACGGCGCGCTGGCCGGCCTGGTGGCGATCACCGCCGAGCCGCTGACTCCGGGCCTGGGCCTTGCCACCCTGATTGGCGCCATCGGCGGTGTGATCGTAGTCTTCGCCGTGCCGATGCTGGACAAGCTGCAGATCGACGACGTGGTCGGCGCCATCCCGGTGCACCTGCTCTGCAGCATCTGGGGGACCGTGGCCGTGGTTCTGTCGAACCCCGAAGCCAGCCTGCTGACCCAGCTGACCGGCATTGCCGTGGTGGGCGTATTCACTGTCGCAGCCTCTGCCGTGGTCTGGCTCATCCTGCGTGCAACCACCGGCATCCGGGTCGAGGAAGAGGACGAGGTCAACGGCCTGGACATGGCGGAACTGGGCATGGAGGCCTACCCGGAGTTCTCGCCGAGCTGAATGCGGACCCAGATGACAAAAAGCGCGGCGCCTGTTTCAGGCGCCGCGCTTGCGTTTCGGCGGCGGGCTCCCGCCAGGTGCAGGATCATCAAGAGATGATCCCTCCCTGTTGGGCCGGGCGCCGCTGCCGCGGCGCAGCTCCGGGCTCAGCCCTGAGGGACTACAATCACCTTGGGCGCCTTCTGGTCGCGGTAGTCGCGGCGGTCTTCGGCGCGGTCCAGATGGTCCTCAACCACATCCCAGACGCCGGTATCGACCGCTTCATCCCGGCGGTTCTCCCGGCGGTCGGCACGGTTCTCCATCCGGTCGATGACTTCGCCGTTTGCAGCAAAGGCGGGGGCGGCCAGCGGCAGGGCAACGGCCGCGGAAAGGATCACGGCGAGGGCGGATTTTGCGAGGGTCATTTCGGTCTCCTAGGCTGTGTTGCTATGTGACTTCCGCAAGCACAAAAGCGGGGCTTTGGCGCTTCCGTCGCCCTAGCGCACATGACCTAGCGTCAATCGGCTTCCCGCACCGTGCCAGCGGTGCCACGCCCAAGCCTGCAAGGATCTTGGCGCAGCCAGGGTGCACAGCAGGCGCGGGAGCCCTGCCCCTGCAATGCCGCGAGTCACCGCGCCAAAAAAACGCGCCCTCAAGGGGCGCGTTCCTGAATTTCAAAGTGCCTGATGATCAGACGCCGGCGTCGACAATCGCCTTGGCCAGCACCGGCACGGTCTGCGCGTTGAGGCCTGCAATGTTCAGGCGGCTGTCACCGACCATGTAGATGCCGTTGTCCACGCGCATCTTCTCGACCAGCTCCGGCGTGGTGCCGAGAAGCGAGAACATGCCGCGGTGCTGGGCGATGAAACTGAACCGGTCAGAGCCGGTCAGCCGCTGCAGCTCATCCGCAAGGCTCTGGCGCAGGCCCAGCATGCCGAGCCGCACCTCTTCCAGCTCTGCGGCCCAATCGGCGCGCAGGGCGTCGTCGTTCAGGATCATGGTCACCAGCCGGGCGCCGTGATCCGGCGGGAAGGAGTAGTTCTGCCGGTTCAGGAACGCCAAGGTGCCTTGGTTCAGCGCTTGAGCACCCGCGTCGTTGGAGACCGCCATCAGCAGACCGGTGCGCTCCCGGTAGATGCCGAAGTTCTTG
>JABXIA010000345.1 GCA_013373325.1 Paracoccaceae bacterium | reverse complement strand
GGCCGCGGCGCGGCACCTCGGTGCCGGTCAGCTTTTCGATGGCCAGGCACCAGGCATGTTCCTGGTTCATCGGCGCCACATAGTCGAGGCGGTCGAAATACGGCAGGTTCTGCAGGTAGGTGCGGCTTTCCATCAGCTTTTCGGTGCCGCGGTGCAGCAGGCCGATATGCGGGTCGCAGCGCTCGACGATCTCGCCGTCAAGCTCCAGCACCAGCCGCAAAACCCCATGCGCCGCAGGGTGCTGCGGGCCGAAGTTGATGTTGAAGTTGCGGATCTTCTGCTCGCCCGTCAACACATCGTCGAATGAGTTTGAACCGTCTGCCATAACGTCCTTCCTTAATGCCTCAGCCCTTGCCTATCGCACCCTAAGCCAACCAATTGCTTGGTACACGGCTGCCATATCTTTCGTACATGTATTCGTATACATGGCCAAAAGCCTGTTTTGCCCTGTCCATCAATTCCGGCGAAGGAGTGATGTCCTGGCCAACATTCACGCGTTCGCTGAATGTCAGTTCCGGCTCAAAACCCAAAGCGCTTTTCAACACAGACCGTTCGCGTTCGTCCGTTATGTTTTCGTAGAACACGCACCACAGTTTTCCGCCCAGGCCGGCCTCTTCCAAGCGGCTGATGATCGATGCGTAATCAGAGTTGCGATACCCGAAACTGCCAGGATCGCTGAAGTCCCTTTCAAACGCTTGCAACACTTCCTCGCGCTGCACTTTACCGGCCTTGATCCCCGGCCGCAGGCGGTGCCGTGTATCGGACCAAAGCCGCTGAACCGGGTCGCGAACCATCAATACCAGATGAGTGTTCTCGTGAACCCGCCCCATCTGCGCAAGGGTCCCGGCGTCGCAAATCGAATACCCCGGCGAAGCCTCGAAAACCACCTTTTCCTGCTGGTAGTCGCTAAGCAGGTAGTCGATATAGCTCGATGCCTGCTTGAGCCCGCCCCACCGCAGGCGCAGCAACAAAACAGAGCGTTTAATGTCGCGCCACGTCAGATCTGACTTGCGGAAAGGGGAGACCAGTAGAATCGAGCATTGCTTAAGCAGCGTTTTCAGAGCCCGTTTCTGCCACAGGCGGGAATTGATGCCGCTCGCGACATCCCAGAAATGGACTTCCTTGGTTTTAGAAACACAAACACGAGGATCGCCGCGCAGCATGACGTAAAGGAAGGTGGTCGCGGCTTTGGGCGCACCAATGCACAGCACCACGCGCTCCAAACCTTCCGGCCAGTCATGAACGGGCGTTGCCATCGTCATTTGGCAGCTTCCTTCTCGTCGCCGGGCAGGATGTATTCCGCACCTTCCCACGGCGACATGAAATCGAACTGGCGGTATTCCTGCACCAGCTTCACCGGCTCATAGACCACCCGCTTCTGCACCTCGTCATACCGCACCTCGGTATAGCCGGTGGTCGGGAAGTCCTTGCGCAGCGGATAGCCGCGGAAGCCGTAGTCGGTCAGAATCCGGCGCAGGTCCGGGTGGCCCGAGAACAGGATGCCGAACATGTCGTAAACTTCCCGCTCGAACCAGTTGGCCGAGGGGTGCACCTTCACGATGGAGGGCACCATCTCATCCTCGCGCACGGCGGCGCGCAGGCGGATGCGCTGGTTCCGGTACATCGACAGGAAGTGATAGACCACGTCGAACCGCTTGGCGCGGTCGGGGTAATCCACCGCGGTGATGTCCACCAGGGTTGAAAACTTGCAGTTCGGGTCCGATTTCAGGAACTCCACCAGACCGGCGATGTTCGAGGGCGTGACGTCAATGGTCAGCTCGTCAAAGGACACGCTCCAGGCCACCACGCAATCGGGGCGTTTGGCTTCGATCTGGGCGCCAAGCTCTTTCAGTGCATCAGTCATGTTTTCTCCGCCCTTCCTCAGCGCACCAGGGTGCCGGTGCGGCGGATCTTGCGCTGCAGCTGCATCAGTCCGTACAGCAGCGCCTCAGCCGTCGGCGGACAGCCGGGCACATAGACGTCAACCGGCACAACCCGGTCGCAGCCGCGCACCACGGAGTAGCTGTAGTGGTAATAACCGCCGCCGTTGGCGCAGGAGCCCATCGAGATCACGTAGCGCGGCTCGGGCATCTGGTCGTAGACCTTGCGCAGCGCCGGCGCCATCTTGTTGGTGAGTGTACCCGCGACGATCATCACGTCCGACTGGCGCGGCGAGGCGCGCGGCGCGATGCCGAAGCGTTCAGCGTCATAGCGCGGCATCGAGGTGTGCATCATCTCCACCGCGCAGCAGGCCAGACCAAAGGTCATCCAGTGCAAGGAGCCGGTACGCGCCCAGTTGATGATGTCCTCAGCCGAGGTGAGCAGGAAACCCTTGTCCTGAAGCTCAGCATTAATGGCCCGGGTGACAACTTCCTTGTCCACGCCCGCCGCATTGGGTCCGGTCATCACTGCCATTCCAGGGCCCCTTTCTTCCACTCATAGGCAAAGCCGATGGTCAGCACGCCCAGGAACACCATCATCGACCAGAAGCCGAGGTCGCTGATGTCCTTGAAACCGACGGCCCAGGGAAACAGGAAAGCGATTTCCAGGTCGAAAATGATGAAGAGAATCGACACCAGATAAAACCGGACATCGAATTTCATGCGGGCATCGTCGAAGGCGTTGAAACCGCATTCATAGGCGCTGACCTTTTCCGGGTCCGGGTTGCGGACCGCCAGGACGACGGCTGCCAGGATAAGGACAATCCCCAAACCTGCCGCGACG
>JABXIA010000095.1 GCA_013373325.1 Paracoccaceae bacterium | reverse complement strand
GGATCGCATAGGCCGCGCCGCCGCCGGCCCAGGGCGGGGCTGCATCGGTTTCCAGCATCCGGATGTCCGGCGCCGGGCCTGGATCGGCCAGCACGATATCGCAGGGGTCCGGATGGCGG
Organism: Paracoccaceae bacterium; assembly: GCA_013373325.1. Classification (GTDB taxonomy): domain Bacteria; phylum Pseudomonadota; class Alphaproteobacteria; order Rhodobacterales; family Rhodobacteraceae; genus Leisingera. Next base: position 17,312 of record JABXIA010000095.1, on the reverse strand, counting down.
GCGAGGTAGCTGGCGATGGCCTCCGGGTCGTCCACCGTTGCCGACAGCCCCACCCGGCGCAGATCCGGACACAGCGTCTGCAGCCGCGCCAGCGCCAGCATCAGCTGGTCGCCGCGCTTGCTTTCGGCCAGCGCATGGATCTCATCCACTACCACCCGCCGGAGGCCTTTGAAGGTGCGGGCGGCATCCTCGTAGGAGGTGAGCAGGGCGAGGCTTTCGGGCGTGGTCAGCAGAATATGCGGCGGGTCGGCGCGCTGGCGCCTCTTGCGGGAGGCGGGCGTGTCGCCGGTGCGGTCGTCGATGCGGATAGGCAGGCCGATTTCCTCAACCGGCGTGCGCAGGTTGCGCTTGATATCCGCGGCCAGCGCCTTGAGCGGCGAGATATAAAGCGTGTGCAGTCCGTCGTGGGTTCCGTCGGCCAGTTCCGCTAGTGTCGGCAGGAAACCTGCCATGGTCTTGCCGCCGCCGGTTGGGGCGATCAGCAGGGTGCAGTGTGCCCCGGCCCGCTCCAGCATGGCGTGCTGATGCGGGTGGATGGTCCAGCCGCGGGCGGCGAACCAGTTCTCAATCGCTTCTGGCAGGGCAGGGGCGGTGTCACTCATCCTGTGAAATCTGGGAGGCTTTGCGCCTCATTGCAACGTCATTTGCTGTCATAGGCGCTGCGGGAGTCCAGAACCTGCTGATGCCGCCCGGCAGCCCAGATAGTCAGGGATTTCATGTGCTCCAGCAGCTCCTGCCCCAAAGGCGTCAGCGCATAGGAGACGGCCACCGGCGGGCCGGGATCGACGCTGCGGGTGATATAGCCGTCACGCTCCAGCTTGCGCAGGTTTTCGGTCAGCACCCGCTGGGTCACATCGCCGATGGTGCGCCGCAGCGCCCCGAACCGCAGCGCGCCGTCCTCCAGCACCAGCACGATCAGTATCTGCCACTTGCCTGTCACCTGCGACAGAACCTGCCGGATCGGGCAGTCTTCTGCTTGTTCCTTTGTCTTGGCGGTTACTGGAAGCATACCTGGTTCCTAAATAGTGCGTAATTGATATCTGGTGCAGAAAGAATACCACATTGAGATGTCACGACAATGCGATTCGAAAGGACATCCGATGACCGCAAAAGAAATCGTTCTGAACGCCTTAACCGCCCTCTTCACCTCGTTTGACCCCGAGGCGGCGGAGCAGCTGCTGGCGCCGGGCTATATTCAGCACAACCCGATGGTGCCGACCGGGGCAGCGCCGATTATCGGCTTCATTCCGGCGCTGAAGGAAAGCGGCATCACAGCAGAAGTGCACAGGGTGATTGCCGAGGGCGACATGGTGGTGGTGCACAGCACCTATGATAATGCGCAGGCTTTTGGCGCTGAAACGCTGGTGGCCTTTGACGTGTTCCGGGTCGAGGACGGCAAGGTGGCCGAGCATTGGGACAACCTGCAACCGCCCGCCGCGCCGAATGCCTCTGGCCGGACCTTGACCGACGGCACGACCGAGATCACGGATCTGGAAAAGACCGCGGAGAACAAGGCGCTGGTGCGGGGCTTTGTCACCGACGTGCTGCACGGCAAGGCGCCGGAAAAGATCACCAGCTACGTCTCGACAGATACCTATCTGCAGCACAACCCGAACATCGGCGACGGTCTGGAGGCCCTTGGCGGAATGATCCAGCATCTGGCTGAGACCGGCCAGGCGCTGGCCTACACCAGCACGCCGATTGTGGTGGCCGAGGGGAACTTTGTCTTTGCCGCCTCAGAGGGCAGCCTGGGGGAAACACCGATGGCGTTCTTTGATCTGTTCCGGGTCGAGGACGGCAAGATCGTTGAGCACTGGGATACCGTCAGCCCGATCCCGGCAGAGATGGCGCACGACAACGGCAAGTTCTGACCGCAGAAAACGAAAGGGCGGGATTGATCCCGCCCTTTTTCATCACTTCACGATGTGCTCGTCCTTGACGAACATATTGGCCCAGGCGCGGTCGATCAGCTCCGGCGACATCTGGTAGGGGATGCCCTCGAACTCGCAGATGGAAATCATCTGGTCGATCAGGAACACCGGCTGGTAGTTGGCGTAGATGTTGTTGATCGTCGGGTATTTCTTCTTCAGCAGATGCACCAGCGCGGCCTCGTCCAGCGGCATGCCCTTCTTGCGCGCCACCATGGCAAAGATCTTGAGGAAGTTCTCCTGGTTCGGCCCGTCGATCTTGATCTTGAAGAAGATCCGGCGCAGCGCCGCCTGGTCAAAGATCTCATTCGGGTGGAAGTTGGTGGAGAAGATCACCAGCGTGTCAAAGGGCACCTCGAATTTCTCGCCTGATTGCAGCGCCAGGATGTCCTTGCTTTCCTCCAGCGGAACAATCCAGCGGTTGACCAGCGACTGCGGCGGCTCCGCCTGACGGCCAAGGTCGTCGACGATGAAGATACCGCCGGTGGATTTCAGCTGCAGCGGTGCCTGATAGGTGCGCGCTGTCGGGTTGTAGACCAGATCCAGCATGTCCAGCGACAGCTCGCCGCCGGTAATCACGGTGGGGCGCTCGCACATCACGTAACGCTCGTCAAAGCGGCGGCGGCGGCGCAGGGCGTTGGGATCTTCCTGCTCCTGCTCAACCGCGGTGTGCACGATCGGGTCATAGACAGTGATCACCTGGCCTGCGTATTCGATGGCGCGCGGCACATAGACGTGGTCCCCCAGCGCATCGCGGATGCCGTTGGAGATCGAGGATTTACCGTTGCCCGGCGGGCCGTACAGCAGGATCGAGCGGCCGGCGCTGACAGCCGGGCCCAGATGGTCCAGCAGGCTGTCCGGCAGCACCAGATGGCCCATCGCATTGGTCAGCTGGTCGCGGGTCACCTGGATGTTGCGGATCGACTGGCGCTTCACCTGCTCGCGGTAGACCGCCAGCGGCACCGGCATGGCACCGAAGTATTCGGACTGGCTCAGCGCATCCAGCGCCCGCGCCTTGCCCGCGTCGGTCAGCTGGTAGCCCATTTCATTGCCGCTGTTGGCATTCAGCGTGCCGGTGGCCTCCAGCAGGCGCTGCTCACGGGCCATGTCCACCAGCTCCTGGGTGACAGAGGACGGCAGGCAGATCGCCTCCGCGATCTCGGTCACATTTTCCACGTTCTTGCGGAAGATGGTCTTGAGCAGGATATCCCGCATCATCACCACCGGCAGCTGCATCTGTTCCAGCCCCTTGGGGGCGGGCGGGGCCACAACGGCGAGGTTTTGCATGTTCATGGCGGTGCCTGTTCCTGATATCCGTATCCGGCCCCGCAGACGGGGGCTTCTGGAAACAGACTATTCAGGACTGTGGCAACAGCGGGGCAGAGCTGCAGCATTTCCGCGAAAGCGCCGTGAAAACCGCCAAAGGACTAACCTCCGGCAGGCACCGCTGGCGCGCGGCGCCTGATGGCATCAGCTGCCGAATTGCGCGGCCAGACCCAGGTAGATGGCAAGCGTTGCCCCCAGGCACAGGCCCATCGGGAAGCTCTTGCCGGTGTCCCAGCTTTGCCATTGCGGCGCCAGCTGCCGCAGGCGGGTGTATTTGGCAATCCGGTGCGCGGTAAAGCCGGCCAGCAGGGTGGCGGCAAAAACCACCATCAGGAACCGCAAGTCACCCAGCGCGATGAACGGCGCCGCGGCGCCCGCAAACTTGGCGTCGCCGGCGCCGACAGCCCCGGCGGCATAGAACAGGAACCCCAGGGCGATGCCGATGGGCAGGTGCAGCAGATGCCAGCCGTAGTCCGCCCAGCTGGGCATGACCAAAGCGCCGATCACCACATAGATCACAGCCAGCAGGTCAACGGCCCAGTTGGGAATGCGCATGCCGCGCAGGTCGGTCAGCGCCACTGTATAGCACAGCGGCAGCACGAACGGCAGGAACCACAGGGCAGCGTAGGCCGGGAACTGCATGACTCAGCCGTTTTCCAGCGCCGCCAAAGAGCGCGCGGCCTCTTCAAAGTGCTGCGGGTGGGTGGCAATCGCTTCGCGCAGCAGATTTTCGCCAACCTTGACGTCGCCCTGCTTGATCGCGGACAGCGCCAGGGTGTGCAGCAGCAGGGCGCGCTCGGTCTGCTTCAGCGGGATGACCGGCAGGCTGTAGTTGCGCTGCGCGCCGCGGGCCAGAACAAGGTTGTTCTTGGCGGTGAACAGGCTCTGGTCCTGACGGATCGCGTCGCCGAACAGCCGCTCGGCGCCGGTGAAATCGCCGCGGGTCAGCTTGGAGTATCCCCAGTTGTTCATGATCTTGGCGGGCGTGGTGGTCAGCCCAACCGCGATTTCATAAAAGCTGTCGGCGCGCTTCCAGTCCTTGTTGGCGTCGGCGACAACAGCTTCCAGCCGGTAGCGCTCATAGGTCTCATAGGTCGGCGGCACCTTGTCCAGTTCCGCCTTGGCCTCATCCCATGCGCCGCTGCGCACCAGGGCGCCGGCCAGGTGGACGCGGTCCTCGCTGGTGGTATCCTTCATCGACACAACCTGCTTCCAGGCAACGGCGGCTTCGGTGTTGCGCTTGGCGCGGGTCAGCGAATGCGCCAGGCCGCGGTGCAGTTCGATCCGGTCCGGGCTGTTCCTGATGGTGCGCTGGAAATGGGCCACCGCTTCATTCGGATCGGCCACGTTCAGCATCACATCGTTGAGGTTGCTTTCGTCGATGACGTTCACTTCCTGCAAGGCGCGTTCGACGGATTCATCGGCTTTGTCCGCGCAGGCCGACAGGACCAGCGCCCCTGCCAGAGAAGCGGATAGGATAATCTGCTGGCGCATTGGTGCGTCCCTTTTACTGCTCTGCCTCTGTTATGGTGTCTGGCGAATCAGGTAGCTGCCGCCGCCCTGCCGCACCAATTTGTAGTCTTCTTTTTGCGAAGCAGTATGCGCAGGATTTTCAAGTTTTGCGAGAGCCAGGCGCAAATTATCGCGGATTGCGTCACTTTCGCCATTGTCGAGCGCGTAGGCGCGATGGAACACCTGCACGGCTTCGGCGGTCTTGCCGCGTTCCATTAGCGTAACACCCAGATTGTTCATCGGTTCCGGCCACTCCGGATCAGCGGCCACGGCCTGGCGCAGCAGGTCTTCGGCCTGTCCCAGGCGCCGCAGGCCCAGCTGGGCGCTGCCCATGCCGGACAGGACTTCCGGTGTCAGACCATGATCCAGCGCCGCCCGGGTAAAGGCCTCAAGCGCCAGATTGTACTCTCCCGCAGCCATCAGCCGGTTGCCGACCACCAGCCCGTCGGCTTCCTCGCCGCGCAGATCCGCGCCTGGCGCCCAGGGGCTGCCCTTGTCCTGTCTTAGTCCGCCCGGCGCACACGAAGCCGCCAGCGCAACAGCGCTGGCGGCGGTGAGGGCCAGGAGCAGCCGGGCAGCGGGTGCCCGTTCTGTCAAATTCATTATTGGGGTCCCAGATTGCCCAGATTTGCGATGTTCTGCGCCGAGGGGCCGACCAGGATGATCAGCAGCGGCGGAACTGTCAGCCCCATTGTGGCAAGTGTCATCTTCACAGGCAACTTGTTTGCGGCCTCTTCCGCCCGCATCACCCGTTTGTCGCGCATCTCGCCGGCGTAAACCCGCAGCGCGTCCGCGATCGAGGTGCCAAAGCTGGCGGACTGGATCATCACCGTCACAAAGGAGGAGACATCCATCACGCCGCAGCGGGTGCCGAAATCGCGCAGCACCTTGTCCTTGTCCTTGCCCGCCTTCATTTCATGGGCGACCACCTGGAATTCCTCAGACAGTTCGGGGTAGGAGCTGTGCAGTTCCGAGGCAACCCTCACGATGGCCTGATCCAGCGACTGGCCGGCCTCGACGCAGACCAGCATCATGTCCAGCGCATCCGGGAACGCGTCCGTGATCGCCTCCTTGCGGGCCGCGATGCGGCGGGTGATCCAGTAGCGCGGCAGGAAATAACACGCGGCGGCCGGGGCGAGGATGCGGATGGCCATCTGCTGGCCGTCAAATTCCACATCCGCCTTCAGAACGTAGACAAAGAACAGCCCGCCCATCAGCCCGACCAGCCCAAGGGCAAACTGGGCAAAGTGGAACAACCGCACGGAGTCCTTGGAGATATAGCCCGCCTGACGCAGTTTCAGCGCCATCGCGGACAGCTCTTCCTCGTTCTGAGGTTCCAGGAAGTTGGCGAATTTCTGCAGCTGTTCATTGCGTCCGGTCTGCCGCAGCCGCTCCTTCTGCGGCGATTGCCGGGTTTCCGGCTTGATGTTCTTCTGCAGCTTCTTCAGCGGGTCTTCGGGCTGGTTCATGAGCAGCGGGATAGCCAGCAGGATCATGAACATACCCGCAATGCCAAGCGCCAGAAGCGGGCCGAACGGGCCGAACTGCGAGGTGAGGAAGCCTTCGATACCGGTCAGGAAATCCACGGTCCGCTCCTTAGACTTTGATGTTGGTCAGAATGCGCATGACGATCAGGTTGGCGGTCAGCATTGCGCCCACGACGAAACATGCAGGGATGAACCAGGGGTGGTCCGTGACGTTGTCATAGTAGTTGGGGTCCTTGACCAGGATCCCGATCAGGCACAGCAGCGGGAAACCGGACAGGAACTTGCCGGACCACTGCGCCTCGGCGGTGATCGCCTTCACGCGCCGGAACAGGCGGAAGCGGGCGCGGATGACCTTGGCCAGGCCTGCCAGAACCTCGGCCAGGTTGCCGCCCGACTGCTGCTGGATGGTCACGGCCACCGCCAGGAAACGCATGTCCTGCATGTCCAGGCGCTCTGCCATCTCCTTGAGCGCCTCGCCGACGTCGCGGCCATAGGCGCATTCATCGGAAATAACGCCGAATTCGGTGGCCAGCGGGTCCTCGACCTCGTTGGAGACGATCTGAATGGCTGATGTGAACGGGTGGCCGACGCGCAAGGAGCGCACCATCAGTTCCACCGCATCGGGCAGCTGTTCCTCGATCAGGGCCATGCGCTTGGCGGCCTTCTTGTTGACCCAGAAGAACACCGCGCCCACGCCGATGATCACAGCACCCAGAATGCGCACCGGCAGCGGCGCCGCAGTACCGATACTGAGACCAACAAACGCCAGCCCGGCCAAACCGGCCATGATCACGATCAGCTGCTTTGGAGAAAAGGCGATGGCCGCCTTCTGCGCCCGTTCGGACAGCAGGGAATACAGCGGGATCGACTGCGATTTGGCATGCTGGCCCATCTCCTTGCGGAGCTGCTCCAGCACCTGCTCGCGGTTGTTGCCCTTCTCCATCATCTCCAGCCGGCGGTTGACCTTGCTGTTCAGGCTGATGGATTTGCCAAAGACAAACAGATACAGGCCTTCGACCAGCGCCAGGATCCCAAAAAAGATCGCGCCGTAGATAAGCGGTTCGGCACTCAGTTCCATCAGCGCGGCTCCATCGTGGTGGGTTCATAGATCGACGGCGGCAGGTCGTAACCCCACAGGCGGAACCGCTCCGAGAAGTGGCTGCGCACGCCGGTTGCGGTAAAGTGGCCGATGATCTTGTTGTCCGGGGTCAGGCCGACGCGCTGGAACCGGAAGATTTCCTGCATCGAGATCACGTCGCCTTCCATGCCGGTGATTTCGGTGATCGAGGTCATCCGGCGCGAACCGTCCTGCAGGCGCGAGGCCTGCACGATCAGGTTCACAGCCGAGGCGATCTGGCTGCGCACTGCCTTGATCGGCATTTCGATGCCGGCCATGGCGATCATGTTTTCCAGACGCGAAATGCCGTCGCGGGCAGAGTTGGCGTGGATCGTGGTCATTGAGCCGTCGTGGCCGGTGTTCATGGCCTGCAGCATGTCGATCACTTCCTCGCCGCGGGTCTCGCCCACGATGATGCGGTCGGGGCGCATCCGCAGCGCGTTCTTCAGACAGTCGCGCGGGGAAACCTCGCCTTTTCCTTCGACGTTGGGCGGGCGGCTTTCCATCCGGCCCACATGGGTCTGCTGCAGCTGAAGTTCCGCAGTGTCCTCGATGGTCAGAATGCGCTCGGCGTTGTCGATGAAGGACGACAGCGCATTGAGCGTGGTGGTTTTACCGGACCCGGTACCGCCGGAAACGATGACATTCAGCCGGGTCGAGACAGCGGCCTGCAGATAGGCTGCCATTTCTTCGGTGAAGGCGCCGAATTGCACCAGGTCATCGATGCCCAGCTTGTCCTTTTTGAACTTCCGGATCGACACCAGCGACCCGTCCACCGCAATCGGCGGCACCATCGCGTTGAAACGCGAGCCATCGGCCAGGCGGGCGTCCACATAGGGGTTGCTCTCATCGACGCGGCGGCCCACGGCCGACACGATCTTGTCGATGATCCGCATCAGGTGCTTCTCATCCTTGAAGGCGATGTCGGAAAGCTGCAGCTTGCCGCTGCGCTCGACAAAGATCTGATGCGGGCCGTTCACCAGGATATCGCTGACCGTCTCGTCCTGCAGCAGGGTTTCCAGCGGGCCAAGCCCGGTCACCTCGTCATAGAGCTCCTTGTTCAGCGTCTGCCGGTCCTCGCGGTTCAGCACGATGCTCTTTTCGGCCAGGATCTCTGTCGAGATGTTGGAGATCTCCGACCGCAGCTCGGCCTCGCCCGCGCGCTCCAGCGCCGCCAGGTTCAGGTTCTCCAGAAGCTCCCGGTGCAGCTGGATCTTGATCTCGTTCAGCCGCTCCTTGCGCTTGCGCTCCTTGTCCATCGGGGCCGCTTCGGCCTCCTTGCGCTGGACCGGGCGCCGTAGGCTGACTGCCGGCTTGGCGTCTGCACCCGCGGCCGGCGCCGGAGCCGGAGCAGCAGGTTTCGCGGCCTGTTTCTTGTACTTGGAAAACATCAACTCACCCCCAATTCAAGCCGTTCAGGCGGCTTCTGCTTCACTGCGGCCCAGTTCGTGCAGCGAGGCTGCAAGCTTGGCGATTTCCTTGCGCAACGGGTTCTTCGCGGCAGAGACGGCCAGCGGCAGGCCGTGGTCGCAGCTCTGCAGGATCTGCTTGCCGCCGTCAGGCAGCTGCAGGTCGATCGAAATCCCCAGGGATTCGGCCATCCGCTTGACCCTGCTCTTGCCGGTCAGGTCGGTGAACTTGGGTGCCCGGTTCAGCGCGAACCGCAGCTTCTCGAACGGCAGGTCCTCGGCCTGCAGTGCCCGCTTCAGGCGCAGCGCGTTCTGAGCCGACCGCATATCCAGCTCGATCAGCGCGAAATAAACATGTGCCAGGTTCAGCACCGTTTCGGTCCATTGCACCAGCGTGTGCGGCATGTCGATGACGACGAAATCGAAATGGCTGCGGGCCAGCGCGATGACCCGGGTGATGTCCTCGGGCGACAGCAGATCCAGCGGCACCATTTCGGCCGGCGCGGTCAGGACCTGCAGCCTCTCCTGGAACGGGATCAGGGCCTGGCCGAACAGATCCTCGTCCATGTTCTCCGGTTCACCCAGCATTTCCATCACCGCGTCGCGGCGCGGCAGGTCCAGATAGGTGGCGGCCGAGCCCGCCTGCAAATCGAGGTCCAGCAGGCAGACGGTCGGCTCTTCGTGCTCGCTGAGCGCCGCAAGCTCCCAGGCCAGGTTGACCGCCATGGTGGTGGAACCGGTGCCGCCGGCCAGCCCGTGGCAAACGATCACCGCGCCTTCGCGCTGGCTGCCGGTCTGCAGCTGATTCTGGTTCTGCGCCGCGGCAGGAGCCGGAGCCGGTGCCTGCAGCCGCTCGATGGCCGCCTGCAGCTCCTGTTCCGGCAGCGGGTAGGGGACAAACTCGTCCGCACCCTGGCGCAGCAGCGTGTGCAGGGCGGCCGGGGTCACGTCCTCGGCGATCAGAATCACCTTGATGCCGCGCGCCTTGGCCTGGGTAATGATCTCTCCCATCAGCGGCAGGTCGCCCTCGTCGGCGCTGTCGATGGCCAGGGCGATGAATTGCAGCGGTTCCGCTTCCGCCTGGCCAAAGAAGGCCAGCGCCTCGGTAAAGCCCAGATCGCCCCAGGCCTCACCCAGCGCGGATTCCATGTCTTCAATCAGGAGGTCGAAATTCTGCACGTCGCGGCTGACTGTGCAGGCAACAATCGCAGGTGTTTCTGTTTGCGGCATACCGCTGCTCATCGCCATCATCCTTGTTCACTTGGGCAGGCTGGGCTTTGCGCACAGTCCACCTCTTGGAAACAATGTCGGCGGCAATCTAGGCGATATTGGGGCCAAAAATCCCCAAATATGGGGAATTGTTACTACTTCGTAACCGACGGGCGGCCAAGGACAGGAGATTTCACCCCGGTACTTCCGGTGAGCGGCCCGCCGCAAAGCAGGGGCTTTGATCCCTTGGGTTCGCCGGATTTTACGCCTGAATTGCGTTATGCCCGCTTGAATCGGAACAGCTCTTTCAGCGGCTCATGCCTGATCGGGAACGAAGTCAGGTAAGCCAGTGGTGCAAAAAAGAAGGGCCCTGTTCCCAGGGCCCGCCTTATCAGCCTTCTTCGGTCGACGTAACCGTCAGAGTGGTCGGCGGCACAGCACTCTCGATATACTCGCGGTAAATGACCTTCGCGTATTTGCCGTCCAGCAGGGTCGGGTGCCGCTTCAGGAAGCCGCTCACCTCTGTCACGGTGCGGCGGTTGCGGCGCTCGCGGTCCGGCGTCGGAATCAGCGGCTGCGTCTCGCCGAAGGAGACCACCGCCTCAAGCCGGTTGCGGCTGATGCCGCGCGATACCAGATAGTTGACCGCCGCACGCGCCCGGCGCAGGCCGAGGGATTTGTTGTAGGCGTTGCTGCCCACGGCATCCGTGTGGCCGAACACGCGGAACCGCACCTCGGGGAACTGCTTGATCCAATGCGCCTGCCGGTCCAGCACGGCGCGGGCGTCCTGGTCCAGACGTGCGCTGTCAAAGTCAAAGTTGATGGTGTTGGGCACTTCCTTGGCGAACCGGCCGGCCAGCTGAATGGCATAGCTGCGGTCGCCCTTCATGACAGCGGCATTGGTTGCCGCCGCGTCGCCGAAATGCTTCTGCTGCTGTGCGCTGAAACCTGTGGCGTCAGTGCAGGCTGCGGCACTCAGCATCAGGCCGGCCCAGGCGATTTTTCTGATCATCCGCTCAATTCCCTCTGCTTAGTCCAGCACGTAGCCGTAGGAGCCGTTGAAATCCTGACGCGCAACCTCTGCAGCGGCGCCTTTTGCATTGCGCTCCGTCTTGCCGAACAGGAACAGCTCTCCTTCGCTGGGCGCTTTCACCCGGTCGGTCGGCAGCACCAGCGCCTCGCCGCGGGTCGGTGTGACCAGATGCGCGCTGACAATGATAACCAGTTCGGATTGCGAATGCTGGAAATCGGAGCTGCGGAACAGGGCGCCGAGGATCGGCACGTCGCCCAGCCAGGGCACCTGTGCGTTGTTGTCGAGGAAGTTGTCTTCGATCAGGCCGGCGATGGCAAAGCTTTCGCCGTCCCGCAGCTCAACAGTGGTCGAGGCTTCACGGCGGGTGAAGGCTGCGACGGTCAGGTTGTCGAGGGTGAAGCCGTTGCTCGGGTCCAGGGCGGACACTGCTGCCACCAGTTCAAGGTTAATCAGATCGCCATCGACAACCCGGGGAATGAAGCTGAGCTCGATGCCGAAGGGCTTGTATTCAATGGTAATTTCCCCGTCACCTCCGGTGGCAGGGACGGGGTATTCACCGCCTGCCAGGAAGTTCGCTTCCTGCCCGGACAGGGCAGACAAGTTCGGTTCGGCCAGGGTGCGGACCAGGCCCTTGCGCTCCAGCGCTTCCAGCAGCAGGCGCACGCGGGCGTTGCCAACACCGAAATCAAACAGGAACGCGCCCTGGATATTGCTCTGGGGCGTGATCGTAGCAGAGTTAAGGCTGTTGTCGGCAGACAGCATCGTGCCAGTCTCAATTGCCTTGTTGCTCGACCCGGCCGCCAGTGACGCGCTGAGCGACTTGGTCACCGACCGCTGCATCTCGGCGAATCGGACTTCCAGCATGACCTGCTGAATGCCGCCAACCGACATCAGGTTGCTGACACGCTCAGGCGCATAGCGCTCCGCCAGGTCCAGCGCCCGCTGCAGGCGGGCAGAGCTGGACACTACGCCCGACAGCACGATTCCGTCGTTTGCAGTGCGCACTTCGATTTTTTCGTTCGGGAGGATCTGGCGCAGGCGCTCCTTGAACTCGGTCACATCCGCAGCCACCCGCACTTCCACGTTGGTGATCAGCTGCCCGGACCCGTCAAGCAGCGTCAATGTGGTCAGACCCGGAGATTTGCCCAGCACATAAATAGTGCGGTCGGACAGGGACGAGATGTCCGCGATGCCCGGATTCGCGATGCTGAGTTCCGCGAAGGGGGTTTCGCTTTCAACCACCACGGCGCGGTTCATGGGCACATCCAGCGTCGCCGCCGTGCCCTTTTTCACCACCCGCAAGGATTGTGCCGATGCCCCATCTGCACCCGGTATGCCAATAAACGATAGACCCAAAAGGGCCGCCGCAACGAACCTACGAATTGTCATGTGACCTGCCTTTCCGATCACGCCTCATTATTCGGGTCTTTATGCCCGCTCTTTCCGGCACTGTGGGGCAGTTCCCGAATTATTGCAAGAATCAATGGCTTCGAAGCCTTTCTTAAGCAGCGCTGCATGTGGGGCCTAAGCAACAGACAAATCAGCCGCGCTCCGGGAGGAAGCGCGGCTGAAGCTTTTAATTTCATGTAAAGGAACGGAAATCTCAGTTGGTGCAGGGGATCGGAATGGCCACCACTTCTGCGCCGCGGCGGGTGCGGATGGTGCAGACTTGTTCCCGTTCAACCTCCTGCGGCGCTTCGATTGCGCCGAGGCCCAGAAGCTTGCGCTGGTCAACTTCGATGACCGAGGCAATGCTGTCGTCGCCTGCACCCACCAGTGCCAGAGTCAGCTTGCCGGTGCTCTGCGCCTGGGCCAGGGCGGCAACTTGTTCGGGCCGCGCTGCAACTGTGACGGTACGGGCAATGACGGCACCATCGATATCGTTGCTGGCCTTCTGGTCCACCGCGATCAGTTCCACATTGGTCTCGATGAGGCGGGTGAAGTCACCCTGTGTGGCGCCGGCCTGACGCACCTGGCCGCTCCAGTAGATGTCCACCTTGTCACCGGGGCGCAAGAAGCCGGAAACGCCGGAGGACACATCCACACGGATCGCAAAGGCCCGCATGCCGCGTTCCAGCCGCGAGGTGATGCCCGCGTCTTCTCCGGGCAGGGTGACCTTGCTGGCCATGATGGCCTCGTTCTTCTCCATGGTGCGCAGAATCACGCGGGGGGCTTCATCCGAACCCGGCGGGAACAGCGCTTCGAGGCTGGTGAACACGCCTTCCGGCAGGCTTTCCTTGGGCCAGCGGACCTGACGGACGCTTTCCTTGGTCAGACGGTGGCCGTATTTCAAAGTGTCCGTCGCAACAAAGATGTCGACGGTGGGGATGTTCTCAACCCGGGATGCGCGTTCCTGCGCAAGCGCGTTCTGATATGCGCTGACATACTTCTTCGTCATCATCACGGCGCCGCCGGCCAGGGCAACGCCAACAATCAGTACCAGTACAAAAATGCCGCGCATAATTGTTCCTTTCGTGTGGTCTTCAACCCGCCGGGCAGGGGGCGTCAGCGCCGGAATGCCATAGTGTTACAGGGGCAGTTGCACCTGGATGCAGGCGCACTGCGCAATCAGGCGGATGTGCCTGGCTTATTGAAAGACCGAGCTTTGCAGGGCCCCAATGGTGTCGGCAGCGTTTTCGACATAGGTCTTGGTGCTGGTGCTGACTTGCTCAACGCCCGCTCCGATCGACACAAATGCGATACCTGCAATTGATGCAATAACTGCAGTCAGGACAACCCAGTCAACTGTCACCGCTCCATGTTCCTCAGAGCGGAATTTGGCAAAAAGTGAAAACATGGGTTTCACCTTCTTTCTGCTTTTCTTGGGAAAAGAGGCCGCGCATCTTCGCAATGCGCGGCCCCTCAGCTTAAGAAATCGCCGTTTGCGGCCACTGCTTACGGAGTGGTGGTGCCGGTGTCGAAGGTGGTCGGCACTTCGCCGTCAACCGCGGTCAGGAAGTCGCCGGTCGAGCCTGCGATGGTTTCGATGCCGCCACCGATCGAGGAGTAGGCAACGCCAGCCAGGGCTGCAACAGCTGCGGTCAGAACGACCCAGTCAACAGTCACGGCGCCGTCTTCGTCTTTGCGGAAGTTTTTGATGAACTTGATCATAGTTTGGTCCCTCCAAAGGATCTCAGAATTTGGTCCATCCCGCCGTCGCTCTGGAACCTGCTCTCTCACCAGCTTTGGTTCCTGTCCGGCTTGGATGAATACATATAGCCAGTGCAGCGTGGCAGGATTTGGGCTGAAAGCCGTAAAACGCTGCCCAATTTTAACTTTTCAACAATATCTCCCGTAACCTGCTGTTTTTGCGAGGTTAAAAAATCATTACCAGCGGGACTCCCGTGGTATTTTCGCGCCAGTCGGGGGCAAATATGGCGATTACGCCAGATTCCGGGGCGGAAACGCTGGTATTCGCCCGCCGCTTTTCCGAGTCTCGGGCGATAAAAACCAACGGCAGGCAGAGCAATGTCCGTGCGAAACGCAATTTTGTCCGCAGCCCTGTGCATCTTGCCCCTGGCGGCAGCAGGGCAGGAGGCGCCCAAGCCCTTCCCCGCGTTCGAGGCAAAGCGGGTCAAGCCCCCCGCACCGGGATCCGGCAAGCGGATAACCGTGCAGATCGAGCCCGCACCCGAGCCGCAGGCGGACACTGCAGCCCCGGCCGCGCCCGCCCCCGGGCAGCCCGCCGCGCCATCTGCGGGGCGCTATACTTGGTTCTGGGACAAGGTTGCACCGGGGCTGGAGGGGGCCGGGCCGGGCAGGCTGGACGATGCCATGCAGGCCCTCAAAGGCGCCAAGGGGCTGGCGGCCCCCCGGTTGCAGCTGATGCAGGACATCGTACAGGAGCGCGGCGTGCAGATTCTGACAGAAAGCGCCGGCACCCAGGTCTCGCCGGCGCTGGTCCTTGCGGTAATCGCCGTTGAATCCGCCGGCAAACCCGATGCGGTCAGCTCTGCCGGGGCGCAGGGGCTGATGCAGCTGATGCCGGACACAGCTGCGCGATTCGGGGTCAGCGACGCGCTGGAGGCCAAGCAGAACATTTCCGGCGGCGTCCGCTATCTGGACTGGCTGATGAAGGAGTTCGGGGGCGACCCGATGCTGGTTCTTGCGGGCTATAACGCGGGCGAGGGCGCGGTCCGGACCCACAAGGGCGTGCCGCCCTATGCCGAGACGCGCGACTACGTGCCCAAGGTTCTGGCCGCCTATCAGGTGGCGCGCGGATTGTGCACCACACCGCAGATGTTCCTGTCTGACGGCTGCGTCTTCCGGATGCAGAACTGACGCCGCAACCGGCGGTCAGACAGGCGCTCGCCCGGCGGCGCTGCGCGCCTTGTTCCGGTCGGGATAGCTCACTTCCGCCAGGGTGTTGCGTACCCAGCGTACGCTCCCTTCACGCAATCCTCATGCCGCTTTGCCATACTGCCAAAAGATCGCGATCCCCCGCCATGGTTCCCGCGCGCGGGGCCATGATACGAGGCGCAGGCATCTGTGAGGCTGCCTGCGCGACACCCCGGAGACCGGCCCTGATAAAAAGGGGGTCGTCCAGGATATCCTGTCCGAGCAGGCCCCCCGTGGGGTCTGTCCACCTCCACCCGGCGGCGCCGCCCCCTTAACTGGGACACAGGCACAACCGAACGGACCGACCGAAAAAACGGGACTGGCAAAGACCCGCAATGAAAAACCGCCAAGGGCAAAATGCCCCCGGCGGCTGAATCTGTTGCGTATCGGGGCTGTTGCCCCTCATCTGTTTGGGTCAGTCGACGATGGTGGCTTCGGTGGCTGCACGCAGTTCGTCTTCGCTGACACCCTCGGCGCATTCCACGATTTTCAAACCGCCCTCGACCACATCCAGCACACCCAGGTTGGTGATGATCCGGTCGACCACGCCCCGGCCGGTCAGCGGCAGGGTGCATTCTTTCAGCACCTTGCTGTCACCATGCTTGTTGGCGTGGTCCATCACCACCACCACACGGCCGACGCCCGCCACCAGGTCCATGGCGCCGCCCATGCCCTTCACCAGCTTGCCGGGGATCATCCAGTTCGCCAGGTCGCCGTTCTCGGCCACTTCCATCGCACCCAGAATCGCCATCGCGATCTTGCCGCCGCGGATCATTGCAAACGACTGCGCTGAGTCGAAGTAGGCGGTCTGCGGCAATTCGGTGATGGTCTGCTTGCCCGCGTTGATCAGGTCGGCATCCTCTTCGCCTTCATAGGGGAAGGGGCCCATGCCCAGCATGCCGTTTTCCGACTGCAGGGTCACTTCCACACCTTCGGGGATGTAGTTGGAGACCAGCGTCGGAATGCCGATGCCGAGGTTCACATACCAGCCGTCCTGCAGCTCCTGCGCGGCGCGTGCCGCCATCTGATTGCGGTCCCAAGGCATTATGCTTGCTCCTTCTTCTGACGGACGGTGCGCTGTTCGATGCGTTTCTCGTGGTCGCCCTTGATGATACGGTGCACGTAAATGCCGGGCAGGTGGATCGAGTCCGGGTCCAGCGAGCCGGTGGGCACGATTTCCTCGACCTCCACCACGCAGACCTTGCCGCAGGTCGCGGCCGGCGCGTTGAAGTTGCGGGCGGTCTTGCGGAACACCAGGTTGCCGGTTTCATCCGCTTTCCAGGCCTTGACGATGGCGAGGTCGGCAAAGATGCCTTCCTCCATGATGTAGTCCTCCATGGCGCCGTCCGGCCCGGTGGGGAACTGTTTTTCCATCTTGCCCTCGGCAATCACGGTGCCAACGCCGGTCTTGGTGAAAAAGCCGGGGATGCCCGCGCCGCCGGCGCGCATGCGCTCGGCCAGGGTGCCTTGCGGGTTGAATTCCAGTTCCAGCTCGCCGCTCAGATACTGGCGCATGAATTCGGCGTTTTCCCCCACGTAGGAGGAGATCATCTTCTTCACCTGCCGGGTCTGCAGCAGGATGCCGATGCCGAAATCATCAACGCCCGCGTTGTTGGAGGCAAAGGTCAGGACCTTGGTGCCCGCGTCCTTGATCGCCTGCAACAGCAGCTCGGGAATGCCGCAGAGGCCAAAGCCGCCCGCGGCGATGAACATGCCGTCGTGAAGCAGCCCGTCGAGCGCTTCAGCGGCGCTGGAATATACCTTTTTCATGGAGATCTCCCATTATGCCGGTTGCAGGGAGTTCTGGCGCTCAGCCGGTGCAGAGTCAATGAATACGGAGAGGGCTGCGTATTTCTACGGAAGGCAGGAGGGGAGGGGCTCCCGCGCCTTTCTGGCTCAATTGCCAGCGGCAATTGAGCCAGCAGGCTTGGGCGTGGCGCCGCTTCGCGGCGC
>JABXIA010000341.1 GCA_013373325.1 Paracoccaceae bacterium | reverse complement strand
TCGGTGCGTTCCCAGAAGGTGGTGGTCGCAGCCGAAGTGATGGTGATGCCGCGTTCCTGCTCCTGCTCCATCCAGTCCATGGTGGCTGCACCGTCGTGCACATCACCGATGTTGTGGGATTTGCCGGTGTAATACAGGATGCGCTCGGAGCAGGTGGTTTTACCCGCATCGATGTGCGCCATGATACCGAAGTTACGGTACAGGCTGAGGGGATATTCGCGTGCCATAGGTCTATGTCCTCCGGCTTACCAGCGGTAGTGGCTGAAGGCTTTGTTCGCCTCGGCCATCTTGTGGGTGTCTTCGCGCTTCTTGACCGCGGTGCCACGGGACTGGACGGCGTCCAGCAGCTCGCCTGCGAGGCGCTCTTCCATGGTGTTTTCGTTGCGGTTGCGCGCAGCAGCGATCAGCCAGCGGATGGCCAGCGCTTCGCGGCGCTCGGGGCGGACTTCAACCGGAACCTGGTAGGTTGCACCGCCAACACGGCGGGAGCGGACCTCGACGGACGGTTTGATGTTGTCCAGCGCTTCGTGGAAGACTTCAACCGGAGCGCGCTTGATCTTGCCTTCGACGCGGTCGAATGCGTTGTAAACGATACGCTCTGCGACCGACTTCTTGCCGTCGATCATCAGGTTGTTCATGAATTTGGTCAGAACGCGGTCGCCGAACTTGGCGTCGGGCAGAACTTCGCGTTTTTCAGCGGCGTGACGACGTGACATATCAGCCTCTCCTTCTTACTTAGGACGCTTCGCGCCGTACTTCGAGCGGCGCTGCTTACGGTCTTTGACGCCCTGGGTATCCAGAACACCGCGCAGGATGTGGTAACGGACACCCGGAAGGTCTTTTACACGGCCGCCGCGGATCAGAACCACGGAGTGTTCCTGAAGGTTGTGGCTTTCACCGGGGATGTAGGAGATCACTTCGAAACCGTTGGTCAGGCGGACCTTCGCAACTTTCCGCATAGCGGAGTTCGGCTTCTTCGGAGTGGTGGTGTACACGCGGGTGCAGACGCCGCGCTTCTGCGGGCACTGCTCGAGGTGCTGGGACTTCGAAACTTTACGCTTCGGCTGACGCGGCTTGCGGATCAGCTGCTGGATCGTTGGCATTCAGGTATTCCCCGTTTAGCAACTTGTCATGCACGCCGGCGCGTGCGGGTGATTTCGCTGCACTTATGCGTCCACAAGCGCAAAAACCGCAATCGCTCCCGTACCGAGGTGAGACGACGCGGTGAGTTTACAGAGGGCCAGGGTGATAAAAGTGCCCAGGCCTTGAGCCACTGCAATTTTGAATTCGGCTTGTGGAGACATGCTCCGGGTGCCGGATAGCCGGGCATATATGGGGAGTCGCGCAGGTTGTCAACAGCAGCCGGTCGGAAGGCCCCTGCCCCGGCCTGTCCCGGCCTGCCCGCAGCGGGGCGGCTGCCGCGCGGGCGCTTGCCAGGGTACTGCGCGCCCGCCATAGTTGCCGCCAGCGCCATTGTCACGAACGGATTTCAGAATGCAGGTCATCGGGCTGTGCCGGTTCTCTTACCCGGCGATCGGCGGGTTTCAGGTGGAACATGAAACAATCGAGCAGCGCATCGCCTATCTGTATGACGCCGAGCGGATGGAGGAGCGGTTCCGGCTGCTGGAAACCATCGCCCTGCCCTGCCTGCGGGAGCAGACCGACCAGGATTTCACGCTGGTCGTGGTCACCGGCGACAGCCTGCCGCGCATCCATCGGGACCGGCTGCACGACCTGACCGCGGACATGCCGCAGGTGCAGATCCGCGCGGAGCCGCCGCGCCGCCACCGCGAGGTGATGAAAGAGATCCTCAACAGCGCCCGCCGGGATCCGGACCAGCCTTGCCTGCAGTTCCGCCATGATGACGACGATGGTGTTTCGGTGGATTTCACCGAACGGCTGCGTGCGGCAGCCGGGGATTGCCAGGGGCTGCTGCGGAAGAACCGCAGCGTGGCGTTCGACTTCAACCGCGGCTATCTGGCGGAGGCCGGGCCGGAGGGGATCCGCGCGGCGGAGGACGTTTTTCCTTATGTGGTGGCCGCCCTGGGCATGTATGTGCGCGGCGGCTGCCCGCTGACGATCATGAATTTCGCCCACCACAAGATCAACCGCTTCATGCCGACCGTCACCGTGACCGACGCGCCGATGTTCGTGCGCACCCGCAACCGGTTCAACGACTCGCGCGATATGGCAGGCGGCCCGGCGCTGGAGCCGCTGACGCCGGAGCTGGCGGGGGCCTTCGAAGCGCGCTTTGCGATCCGGGAGGCCCGGGTCAAGGACGTCTTTGGCAAAGGCCGGGCCGCCTAGCCGCGCAGCCGGCGGGCCTGCCGGCGTTCCCGGTAGAGCGTGAAGATGCCGGCCGCGGCCACGATGGCGGCGCCGGCGGTTGTCAGCAGATCCGGCCATTCGCCGAACACCAGCCAGCCCAGGATCAGCGCCCAGAGAAGCCCGCTGTAGCGGAACGGCGCGATTGCCGCGATCTCGCCCACCCGCATGGTCATCACCGAGCACAGGTAACCGGCAAAGATGAACAGCGCCGCGCCCAGCAGGGCCAGCCATTCACGGCTGCCCATCGGCTGCCAGTCCACCGCGGCGGAGGACGCCAGCCCGAAGGCCAGCACCGACAGCGAAGCGGAGAGGGTTACCGTCATCGACGGCACCTCGGGCGGCATCCGGCGGGTGACGAGGTCGCGGGCGGTGATGCAGGCGACCGACGCCAGCGCATAAAGGCTGCCCTCGCTGAACCCGTCCGGGCCCGGGCGCACGATCAGCAGCATCCCCGCAAAGCCGGCGGCAATCGCCGCCAGCCGGCGCCAGCCCACCGGCTCCGCCAGGACCAGCGCGGCGCCCAGGGTCACGGTCAGCGGCAGCACCTGCAGAACCGCCGTGACATTGGCAATCGGCATCACCATCAGCGCGGTCAGGAACAGATAGGTGGCCGCCACCTCGGAGGCGCAGCGGAGTGCGATCATGCCCCAGGCCCGGCCCGGCAGCCGCAGGCGCAGACCGCCCAGCCGCAGGGCCAGGAGACAGATCAGGATACTGGCAGCGATGCCGCGGACGGTCAGGATCTGCGGCAGCGGCAGCGCCCCGCCGATCAGCTTTATCAGCGCATCGTTGAAGGTATAGGCCGCCATCGCCGCGGTCATCAGCAGCGCCCCGGTCTGATTGGGGGTCATCGCCGCGCCTTAAACGTTGCCTGCCGCGTGCTGTCCATTTCTGCGCCCTCCCTGCCCCGGCAACAGATACTCCCGGACGCGGACAGGAAAAAGCCCCCGCATCGGGGATGCGGGGGCTTTTCAGTTTGTCTGATGACGCGGCTTAGTCGCGGCTTTCCGGGGTTTCGACCAGGATATCCAGGTCGTCGCCGCCCATCGCGTCCTCGTCCATCACCGGAGCAGCCAGGGCTGCAGCGGCTTCGGCTTCTTCGCGGCGGGCTTCCAGCACCACGTTGTCGCGGCTCTGGGCGATCTGGCGCACCCGCTGGGTGGCGCCGCCGGTGCCGGCCGGGATC
>JABXIA010000246.1 GCA_013373325.1 Paracoccaceae bacterium | reverse complement strand
CGGGTTAACCCGTCCAGATGTCATGCGTTTTTTCTCCTGTGGCGGCGCGGGCGGCACGCAGGCTGCGCGGCTGCGCCAGTGGGGCAATAGAAACGGCATTGCTGCCGGTGGCGCGGTCTTAACATGGCGTTTCGGGCGGTGAACAGGCCGGTTTCAACCAGTTAGCGCCATCAAGGCGATGTTTAGCGCAACCATTGTTCTGCACCGCGGCAAGTGCCCGTCTGTTCAGCGAACGCTAAGGTATTTTTGCCCCAATTGTGTCCAAAGATGGCCCCGATTCTTCAAATGGGATTGATTCGGTGCACCAGAACGGCGATGAACATGGTAAAAACAAAACATAACAGAGCAGATTAGGGGCAATTCCGATGTCGAAGATTGCTTTGGTTGACGATGACAGGAACATCCTGACATCCGTTTCCATGACGCTCGAGGCCGAGGGCTTCGAGGTCGAAACTTATAATGACGGCCAGGCCGCTCTGGATGCATTCAATAAGAAGCTTCCGGATATGGCGGTGCTGGATATCAAGATGCCGCGCATGGATGGCATGGACCTGCTGCAGCGGCTGCGCCAGAAATCCCAGATGCCGGTGATCTTCCTCACCTCCAAGGATGATGAGATCGACGAGGTTCTGGGCCTGCGCATGGGCGCCGACGACTACGTCAAAAAGCCGTTTTCGCAGCGCCTGCTGGTGGAACGCATCCGGGCGCTCTTGCGCCGCCAGGAGGCAATCAGCAGCGACGCCGAGGGCACCGCCTCGCCGGAGGCCAAGGTGATGGAACGCGGCAACCTGCGGATGGATCCGCTGCGCCACGCGGTCAGCTGGAAGGGCAAGGACGTGTCGTTGACGGTGACCGAATTCCTGCTGCTGCAGGCGCTGGCCCAGCGGCCCGGCTTCGTCAAAAGCCGCGACCAGCTGATGGATGTCGCCTATGATGATCAGGTCTATGTGGACGACCGCACCATCGACAGCCACATCAAGCGCCTGCGCAAGAAGATGCGCAGCGCGGATTCGGATTTCGCGGCAATCGAAACCCTCTATGGCATCGGTTACCGGTACAACGAAGAGTAAGCGGCCTATCCAAGCGGGGCCTTGTGCCCCCGGGCCAGGGGAGTGGCGCGGATGCGCGATACCAGTGTTATGCAACGCCAGCAGGACGGCGATGTGGTCTTGGGCGAGGACTGGGTCACCCCGGACCAGTCGGTCACGCGGGAGATGCAGGTCAAGCGTGCCCGCCGCGGCTTCCTGCCGCTCAAGGGTTCGCCGCTGACCCGCAGGATCATCACCTTCAACCTGATCGCGCTGACCATCATGGTTGCGGGTATCCTTTACCTGAACTCCACGCGTCACAGCCTGGTGCAGCAGCGCGCCGGCGCCCTGGTGTCCGAGGCAATGCTGGCCGCCGACGTGTTCGAGGCAGAGATGCCTGCCGCCGGCGCCGTCAGCTTTGCCGCTGGTGACGGCATCCAGGTCGAGGACACGCTGGCCCGTCTCAGCCTGCGCGGCGGGGTGGAGGCCTTTGTCTTCGACACCACCGGCAATCTGATTTCCAGCATCAAGGGCGTGGACCGCAGCGACGCGCTGAACGTCCTGAATGACAGCGGCGAGCGCCGCACCCTGATCAGCGATGCGCTGTCCAGGCTTTGGGGGCTGGCCGGCGGGGCTGAACAGCAGGCGGCGGTTTCCGGCCCGGCGCTGGAGGATCGTCTCGGCGGGCTGGTGGACCGGGCGATGAACGGCGGCACCGGCGTTGAAACCGTGGTGGATACCAGCGGCAGCCGGGTGATCTCCGCCGCGACCCCGATCATGCATAACGGCACCGCCGTGGGGGTGATCGCCCTGGCCTCGCCCACCGGCGAAGTGGACGCGCTGGTGCGCAGCGAGCAGGAGCGGGTGCTGCAGATGTTCATCGTGGCGCTCCTGGTCTCTGTCGGCCTCAGCCTGGTGCTGGCCTCGACCATCGCCAATCCGCTGGCGGACCTGGCAGAGGCGGCTGAACTGGGCCGCGACCGCGGCAGCCGCAAATCCAATCCGGGCCGGATCCGCATCCCGGACCTCTCTGCCCGCCCTGATGAGATCGGCCGCCTCAGCCGCGCCCTGCGCGGCATGGTTAAGGCGCTCTACTCCCGCATTGACAGCAACGAGCAGTTCGCCGCGGATGTGGCGCATGAGATCAAGAACCCGCTCGCCAGCCTGCAATCCGCGGTTGGCACCCTGCGCATGGTCAAACGCGACGACCAGCGGCAAAAGCTGCTGGAGGTGATTGAACACGACGTGCGCCGCCTCGACCGGCTGGTCAGCGACATCTCTAACGCCTCGCGGCTGGATGCCGAACTGGTCAAGGAAGAAGAGGAAGAGTTCAACCTTCTGACCATGCTCGGCAACCTCAATCAGTACCTGGGCGAGGACGCCCGCGCCAAGGGCATCGACTACATCACCGATCTGCCTGCCCAGCCGGTTCTGCTGCAGGGTCTGGAGGCGCGTCTGGCGCAGGTCTTTGTCAATCTGATCACCAACGCTATCTCCTTCTGCGAGGAAGGCGACGCCATCCGCGTCTGGGCGCGCCGCCGCGCCAACCGGGTGCTGATCGTAGTCGAGGACACCGGCCCCGGCATCCCTGATCAGGCGCTTTCCAAGATCTTCAAACGCTTCTACTCGCAGCGCCCGGTGGAGCACTTCGGCAACAACTCCGGCCTTGGCCTGGCGATCTCCAAGCAGATCGTCGAGGCGCATGGCGGCGTGATCTGGGCCGAAAACATCCGCCCGACCGAGGCTGACGTCACTTCTGAGCCGCTTGGTGCGCGATTTGTGGTAGGCTTGCCTGTCTGAAACCGGTGCCGCTCATGTCTGAACCGCAAAGCCTCATCCTGCATGCCTCCTGTGTTGCGCTGGAGGGGCAGGGGCTTTTGATCACCGGCATCTCAGGCCAGGGCAAATCGGCGCTGGCGCTGCAGCTGATGGCCTTCGGCGCCCAGCTGGTGGCCGACGACCGGGTGCTGGTGCAGCTCTTGCACGGCGAACTGGTTGCAAGCGCGCCGGAACCGATCCGCGGGCTGATCGAGGCCCGCTTTATGGGCCTTCTGCAGGCACAGATCCGCAGCCCGGTGCCGGTGACGGCGCTGGTGGACCTGGACGAAGCGGAGACCGAACGCCTGCCGGTGCGCCACACTACCTTGCTTCTGGGGCAGGAGGTGGCGCGCCTGAAACGGGTGGATGGCGCCCATTTTGCCCCGGCGCTGATGCAATACCTCAGATGCGGGGCGCTGGACCCGGATGCCTGAACAGGCCAAACAGGCGGTCCCTGCGGTGCTGGTCACCGGCCCCTCCGGTGCGGGCCGCACCACCGCGATCAATGTGCTGGAGGATCTCGGGTTCGAGGCAATCGACAACCTGCCGCTGCGGCTTTTGCCCGGCCTGTTCGACGCCGCCGCCGCACCGCGCCCGATGGCCCTTGGGCTGGACAGCCGCAACCGGGACTTCTCGCCGCGCGCGCTCTTGGATGTGATCGACATGCTGTCAGGCCGCCGCGAGCTGGAGCTGACCGTGCTCTATCTCGATGCGCAGTCCGATGTGCTCCTGCGCCGGTACTCAGAAACCCGCCGCCGCCACCCGCTGGCACCAGCCGAATCTCCAGGCGAAGGCGTGCGCCGCGAACTGGATCTTATGGCGCCGATCCGCGACCGGGCTGACATTCTGCTGGAAACCTCGGACATGAACGTCCACCAGCTGAAAGCCGAGATCGAGCGCTGGTTTGCCCCGGGCGGCCGCACCCTGGCGCTGTCGGTGCAAAGCTTCTCCTACAAGCGCGGCATGCCGCATGGCATCGACATGGTGTTCGACTGCCGCTTCCTGGCCAACCCCTACTGGGATCCGGACCTGCGCGCGCTGAACGGCCAGGACCCGGCGGTGCAGGACTATGTCCGCGCAGACCCCCGGTTCCAGCCGTTCTTCGACCGGGTGCTGGACCTTACCAGGCTGCTGCTGCCGGCCTACCGCGAGGAAGGCAAATCGCATTTCTCCATTGCCTTCGGCTGCACCGGCGGCCAGCATCGTTCGGTGACAATGGCACAAACCCTGGCCAAGGCCCTTGCAGAGGACGGCCTGCAAGTGTCAATTAGACACCGCGAGCTGCAAGGCCAGCAAAAGAAGTGAGAGGCCGGGTTGATCGGGATAGTGATCGTAGCGCATGGCGGACTGGCACGGGAATACCTTGCCGCGGTGGAACACGTTGTGGGTCCGCAGCCCAGCCTGATGGCCATCGCCATCGGCCCGGAGGATGACCGCGCCGCCAAGCAGGATGAGATTTGCGCGGCAGCAAACAAGGTGGACAGCGGCGGCGGCGTTGTGGTGGTGACCGACCTCTTCGGCGGCTCGCCCTCCAACCTCAGCCTCAAGGCCTGCGCGCCCGCGGACCGCCGGATTCTTTACGGCGCCAATCTTCCGATGCTGATCAAACTGGCAAAATCCCGCCACCTTCCGGTTGCCGACGCGGTGCGCCAGGCGATGGAGGCCGGGCGCAAGTACATCAACGCCCAGAACGTAAACCCTGACGGGGAGCAGGCACATTAAATGGCTCTGAAGACGCTGAAAATCATCAATGAAAAAGGGCTGCACGCCCGGGCCTCCGCCAAACTGGTGGAGGTGGTCGAAGCGTTTGACGCCACGGCAGAGGTGCTGAAGGACGGAATGTCGGCCTCTGGCGACAGTATCATGGGCCTTTTGATGTTGGCAGCCTCGAAAGGAACGACTATTGACGTCGAGACTTCGGGGCCCGATGCTGACGCGCTTGCGCATGCGCTGGAGGCTCTGGTGGCCGACAAGTTCGGCGAGGGCTACTAGGCCCCGCGCCGGCGGCGGAACGGGAAGAAGCACATTGGCGGACACCGCACAAGACAGGAAGACCGGCATCGCGCCGGAAACCGCTGAGCAGACAACGGGCGAGGTTTATGACCGCCGCACGCTGACCTATGCCAACTCCTTTGACGACCGCTGGACCTCGCTGGCGATCAAGACCATCGAATGGCTGACCGGCAAGCTGACGATCCTGCGCATGGTCAACAAGTTCGAGAAGAACAACGCCGAATACCGCGGCCAGAAGTTCTGGCGCGGCGCGCTCAACACCATGGGCATCGACCTGCAAACTCCGCAGGAGCAGATCGACAACATTCCTGCAGACGGCCCGGTGGTGATCGTCGCCAACCATCCGCACGGGATGGTGGACGGCATGATCTTTGCCGACCTGATCGGCCGCCGCCGCACGGACTACCGCATTCTGACCCGCTCAGTGCTGACCGGCCTGGATGAGGCCGCGACCTCCTTCATGATCCCGGTGCCTTTCCCGCATGACCCCGAAGCACAGCGCAAGATGGTCGATATGCGGGCCAAGACAATGGCCTACCTCAAGGAGGGCGGCGCCGTGGCTCTGTTCCCCTCGGGTGTGGTGATGTCGTCTGACAGCTGGTTCGGCCCTGCGGTCGAGCGTGAATGGAACGTCTTCACCGCCCAGCTGATCCGCCGCTCCGGTGCCCGGGTGGTGCCGATCTTTTATCCCGGCTCGAACTCGCGCTGGTACCAGATCGCCTGCCAGATCTCCCCGATCCTGCGCCAGGGCCTGCTGCTGCATGAAATCGTCCGCTCCTGCAACAAGCCTCAGGCGCCAGTGGTCGGCAAGCCGCTGACCGATGAACAGATGGCGCAGCTGCAAACCGATCCGCGCGGCTTCATGGCCTGGCTGCGCGAGCACACACTGAGCCTCGGCAAACAGGGTTAACCCCGATCCGTTTCTTCATCTGGCTGAAAATATCCCGGGG
>JABXIA010000147.1 GCA_013373325.1 Paracoccaceae bacterium | reverse complement strand
GTCGGCGGCCTCTGCCGTCACGGTCGGATAGGCGTCCGACACCACGATGAAGTTGTCAGGGTTGCGGTAGCCCGGCAGCCCTTCCTCCATCATGTTGGGGGCGGCCTGCATGTTGTTGTTCACCTGCACCCAGTAGCAGTTGATCTTGCCATCCTTCAGGTCGCGGTTCTGCTTCACCGCGTGGGAGCCGACCCAGCCCGGAACGGTGCCCTCGGGCAGTTGCCAGATCTTTTCGGCATAAGCGCGGTGGTCCGGGTTATTGACCACCATGTCGGCGGGCAGGCGGTGCGAGAAGGTGCCCACCTCGCGCGCGGTGCCGCAGGCCGACGGCTGGCCTGTCAGCGAGAACGGCGAGTTGCCGGGGGTGGAGATTTTGCCGGTCAGCAGGTGGATGTTGTAAAGCAGGTTGTTCACCCAGACGCCGCGGGTGTGCTGGTTGACGCCCATGGTCCAGAGCGACATCACCTTGGTGTCGGGATCGGCGTAGAGCTTGGCGATCTTCTCCAGCGTCTCTGCCGGGACGCCGGACATTTCCGCCGCTTTTTCAAGCGTGTATTCGGACACGAACCCGGCGAATTCCTCAAAGCTCATATCCGTTGCGCCGCCGGCCTTATCGGCGTTGGCGGCGGCCTGCTCCAGCGGGTGTTCAGGCCGCAGGCCATAGCCGATGTCCTGATTGCCGCGCTTGAAGTTGACGTGCTTGGCGACGAAGTCCTTATGCACCGCATCATTCTGGATGATGTAGTTCGCGATGTAGTTCAGGATCACCAGGTCGCTGTGCGGCGTGAACACCGCCGGAATGTCCGCCAGGTCGAAGCTGCGGTGGGTGAAGGTCGACAGCACCGCCACCTTGACGTGCGGGTGGCTGAAGCGGCGGTCGGTGATGCGGGTCCACAGGATCGGGTGCATCTCCGCCATGTTCGAGCCCCACAGCACAAAGGCGTCGGCGTTCTCGAAGTCGTCATAGCAGCCCATCGGCTCGTCGATACCGAAGGTCCGCATGAAGCCGCCCACGGCAGAGGCCATGCAGTGGCGCGCGTTCGGGTCGATGTTGTTGGAGCGGAAGCCCGCCTTCATCAGTTTCGACGCGGCATAGCCTTCCCATACGGTCCACTGGCCGGAGCCGAACATGCCGATGCCTTCGGGGCCTTTCTCGGCCAGGGTCTTCTTCCACTTCTCGGCCATGATGTCGAAGGCTTCATCCCAGGAAACCGGGGTGAATTCGCCGTTCTTGTCATATTCGCCGTTGGTTTTGCGCAAAAGCGGCGTGGTCAGGCGGTCGGCGCCATACATGATCTTCGAGAGGAAGTAGCCCTTGACACAGTTCAGGCCGCGGTTGACCTCTGCCTGGGTGTCGCCGTGGGTGGCGACCACGCGGCCGGCCTTGGTGGCCACCATGATCGAGCAGCCGGTGCCGCAGAAGCGGCAGGCCGCCTTGGACCATTTCAGCTCAGTCACGTTTGCATCTGTTACAAGGTTCTGCGCTGCCGCGGGAACCGGCAGGCCGGCGGCAAGCGCCGCGGCGGCGGCGGCCTGCGCCTTGATGGCGTCACGGCGGGTAAGTCCGGTCATTGGGGGACTCCTTCTTCAATGGCGAGGTCCTGCGCATCGCAGGTTTGATGGAAGACAAGCGCCGCGCTGGCGACGCCGTCGAGAAGCTGAATTTTGGCGAGTGCATCACCGATAGCCCGGTCGCTGCCGGCCTCGAACAGGACCACGATCTTGCCCGAGGGATCGGTTTGCGAAATTTCAGCGCGGGGCATGGATTTGATGTCGGCCAGAACGGCCTCCATCCGCGCCGGGTCGCTGCGCACCAGCAGGCTGGAAATATGGATTTCTTCTGTCACGCGGACTTCCTTTGCTGGCGGGGATCGGTGATCGCAATGGCGTTGTTCGGGCAAGTTGACAGGCAGGCGCCGCAACCGGTGCAGGCGCCGGCGTCCACCTGAATTGCGCCGACCGGGCGGACCGACAGGTCCATCCGCAAGGCGCGCGGGTCGCAGATATCGGTGCACAGCTGGCAGGCGATGCCGGCGGCGTTCAGGCAGCTGGCAGAAATCTCTACCGTCACTGGCCAGGGCGCGGGCTGCGCCAGATCGAAAACCGGTTCCGGGCAGGCCTCTGCGCAGGCCGCGCAGAAGGTGCATTCCCCGCCCCGGAAACTGATCCGCGGGCGGCCCCGGCTGTCGAACTCGATAATGTTCTCCGGGCATGCCTCCACGCAGGCGTTGCAGCTGGTGCAATGGGACTGCACCCGGGCCTCATCCGTCCAGGGCGGGCGGAACTCGGGATCCGGGCGGGACACCCTTCCGGTCAGAAAGGCGCGCCGTGAAGGGGCTGTGCTGGCATGTGCTGGCATCGGCCTGGGCCCTTAACCTGTGGGCGGTCCCAAGAATATCTGGGAGATCCAGATGATCAGGCCGTATCCGCCGACGATTCCCACTGCCAGAACCGGCGCCAGGACCACTGCGAGGAACAGAAAAGTGTTCCTCTCTTCGGCTTTGGTTGGCTGTTCGGACATATGAGTCCTCCTTGGCTAATTTTTTCACACAATCGGTTTGCGGCCTCACCGCAGCCTGCCGTGCAAGCTTTTGCAGAGTGATCCGGCGCTCCCCGATGGCTCTCTAACAGTGATGTCAGATCCATCTTTACAGCTGTCCGGCTTCAGCTCTGCCAGCGCCACCATGGAAAAGCGGCGCCGCCTGCACCTTGATCTGAATCATTTCGAAGGAGGCGGATTCGAAAAAGATAAATATTCAAAAAAGTGAAATTGAATATCAGCCCGCCAGATGAAGGTTTCAGGCGGCTGAACCGGAATTCATCACCGCAGCAGCCGGCAGCCTGCCCGCGCCGGAAACCCCCGCGGCGCCTTTGGCGCCAACCTGGGGGCAGAACAAAACCGGCTGCTGCGATTGACCGCTCGCCCTGCCGGCGCGGTGCTTCGGAGACCCGAAAAACGATTCGCAAAAACCCGGCTGATGCAGAATCCGGAGATGGCTGCCGAATGCACCGGCAGTGGATCTGAGACGCATTAAACCAGCGCCGGAAACGCTACCGCCCCAACGTTTGAGCCAGGTGTAAAATTCAGCGATTTCAGTGATTAATGGTGCTGCTGGAGAGAATTGAACTCTCGACCTCTCCCTTACCAAGGGAGTGCTCTACCTCTGAGCTACAGCAGCGCCGGTGAGGGGGCTTTTAGGCATAAACGCTGGGGGGCGCAAGAGCATTCTGGACGGTTTTTTCGCACTAAGTTACAGAAGTCTTATGGCAGAGAAGAAATCACCTAAAAACGACGGTTCCGCAGTATCGCGCGAAGACCGGCTGAAGGCAGCGCTGAAGGCGAACATGGCCCGGCGCAAGGCTCAGGCCAAGGCGCGGGCAGACAAGCAGGACCAGGATACGGGCAAGAGTGGAGAGTAAGAGCAGATGGATTCGATTCTGGTAACCGGTAATGGCCCTTTGAGCGGGCAAATTCCGATCGCAGGGGCCAAGAACGCCTGCCTTACCCTTATGCCGGCAACATTGCTGAGCGAAGAGCCGCTGACGCTGACCAACGCGCCGCGGCTGAGCGACATCAAGACGATGACGCTGCTGCTGCAGTCGCTGGGGGCCGAAGTGTCGAGCCTGCAGGACGGGCAGGTGCTGGCCATGTCGAGCCATGACCTGACCAGCCACGTCGCCGACTATGACATTGTCCGCAAGATGCGCGCGTCGAACCTGGTGCTGGGTCCGATGCTGGCCCGGCTGGGCCAGGCCGTGGTGTCGCTGCCTGGCGGCTGTGCCATCGGTGCGCGTCCGATGGATCTGCACATTCACGGGCTGGAAGCGCTGGGGGCGGAGATTGAACTGAAGGACGGCTATCTGCACGCCAAGGCGCCCAAGGGCCTGAAAGGCGCAGTGGTGGAACTGAGCTTTGCCTCTGTCGGGGCGACCGAGAACATCATGATGGCGGCCACGCTTGCCAAGGGCACCACCGTCATCAAGAACGCCGCGCGCGAGCCGGAGATCGTCGATCTGGCCGACTGCCTGCGCAAGATGGGTGCGCAGATCGAGGGCGACGGCTCCCCCGATATCACCATTCAGGGTGTTGACCGGCTGCATGGGGCGACTCATCAGGTTGTGACCGACCGGATCGAGCTGGGCACCTATATGCTGGCCCCCGCGATCTGCGGCGGCGAGGTGGAGCTGCTGGGCGGGCGCCGCAGCCTGCTGGAAAGCTTCTGCGCCAAGCTGGAAGCGGCCGGCATCGAAATCACCGAAAACAAAAACAGCCTGACCGGCAGCCGCAAGAACGGCCGGGTGCGCGCGGTGGATGTGGTGACAGAACCTTTCCCGGGTTTCCCAACCGACCTGCAGGCGCAGATGATGGCGCTGATGTGCACGGCTGAGGGCACCTCGGTTCTGGAGGAGAAGATCTTTGAGAACCGTTTCATGCATGCGCCGGAGCTGGTGCGCATGGGCGCAGAGATCGAGGTGCATGGCGGCCATGCCACGGTGACCGGTGTCGAGAAGCTGAAGGGTGCGCCGGTGATGGCCACCGACCTGCGCGCCTCTGTCTCGCTGATTCTGGCCGGCATGGCGGCAGAAGGCGAAACAAAGGTCAGCCGGGTCTATCACTTGGACCGCGGCTATGAGCATGTGGTGCGCAAGCTGTCCGGTGTCGGCGCAAAAATCGAGCGGATTAAGGAACAGTCATGACAGATGCCAGTTTCGAGGACGGCCGCGAGGCGCCGCTGAATCTGGGCGCGCTGGAGGAGGAGGACCTTAAGGTGCTGTCCTCGCTGCTGCAGGACGCGGTGTTTCCGGTGACCGAGATGAGCTGGCGCGCGTCCGAGCACCGCTTTGCCCTGCTGGTGAACCGGTTCCGCTGGGAAGACCGCGACGCGGCGGAGCGGCGCGGCCGGGCTTATGAGCGGGTGCAGTCCTTGCTGACGGTTGACAATGTGCTGGGGGTGTCCTCGCAAGGCGTGGACCGCAAGGACAAGGATCTGATTCTGTCGCTGCTCTCCGTCACGTTCGAGCCAGGCAGCGACGGCGCCGGCCATGTGCTGTTGACCCTTGCAGGCGACGGGGCATTGCGCCTGGCGGTGGAAGCGCTGGAGGTGTCCCTGCGCGATGTCACCCGGCCGTATAAGGCCCCGTCCGGCCAGGCGCCGGATCACGGCGCCTGAGCCGTGCAGAACAAACGCGGCATCTCCCAGGCCTTCGCCGCCCCGGCGGCACCGCTGGAGATCCGCGCCGCCACGGTTTTTGACGTTTTTACCATGAGCCGGGTTCTGATTGCCTCGATCCGCGATCTGTGCACGGCCGACCACGGCGGCGATGCCGCCCGGATTGCAGATTGGACCGCCAACAAGACCCCGCAGCACATCCGCGGCTGGATTGGCGGGCCCGGGCGATACTGGCTGGCAGACCGTGGCGGAGAGGCCACCGCCGTGGGCGGGCTGTCTCCGGACGGCTCCATCTCCCTGCTGTATGTTGCCCCTGCCGCCGCCGGCCGTGGCTCCGGAGGCGCCATGCTGGCGCATCTGGAAGCGGAACTGCTGCGCGATGGCCACGCCGTGGGCCGTCTTGACGCCACCCGGACAGCGCTGGGTTTCTACCGTAAGCACGACTGGAATGCCGTGGAGGAGACCGGCGGATGCTGCGGCACCCCCTGCATCCCGTGCGCAAAGCCCTGAGCTAGGGTCTCTGCGGCTATAGGCCTGTTTGCACCGGCCATATGCTTGCGTCCAATTGCACCGGCCCCGCGCATAAATCTTGAGGCTCTGCCCCCTTGCGGATATGCGGGGGTCAAAGGAGATCCCGATGCCGCAGTTTCTGAACACCTCTGATGCCGGTTTTGAACAGTCCTTCACCGCGCTTCTGGGCGCCAAGCGCGAGGACAGCCCGGATGTGGACGCCATTGTGGCCGGGATCATTGCAGATGTCCGCGCCCGCGGCGACGCGGCGCTGGTGGAGCTGACGGCGAAGTTCGACCGGCTGGAACTGGACGCATCGCAGCTGCGTTTCACCGAGGCCGAGGTCGATGCTGCGATCGCCGATGTGCCGGCAGAGGAACGAAAGGCACTGGAGCTGGCGGCCGAGCGTATCCGTGCCTATCACGCGCGCCAGATGCCCGAGAATGCGCAGTGGACGGACGAGAGCGGCGCAACACTCGGCTGGCGCTGGTCAGCGGTCTCCGCGGCGGGGCTTTATGTGCCGGGCGGGCTGGCCTCCTACCCGTCCTCCGTGCTGATGAACGCCATCCCGGCCAAGGTTGCCGGAGTCGAACGGCTGGCGATCACGGTGCCGACCCCGGACGGACAGGTAAACCCGCTGGTGCTGCTGGCGGCGCGGCTGGCGGGTGTGGATGAGATCTACCGCGTCGGCGGCGCGCAGGCGGTGGCAGCGCTGGCCTATGGCACCGGGAGCATCGCGCCGGTGGACAAGATCACCGGCCCCGGCAACGCCTTTGTCGCCGCGGCCAAGCGGCGGGTGTTCGGCAAGGTTGGCATCGACATGATTGCGGGCCCGTCGGAAATCCTGGTGATCGCGGACAAGGACAACAACCCGGACTGGATCGCGCTGGACCTGATGAGCCAGGCCGAACACGACGAAAGCGCCCAGTCGATCCTGATCACCGACGACGAAGCCTTTGGCCGTGCGGTGGCTGAGGCGGTGGAAAAGCGTCTGGAAACGCTGGAGCGCCGCGCCATTGCCGGGGCCTCCTGGCGCGATTTCGGCGCGGTTATCACGGTGCGGGATCTGGACGAGGCGGCGGCGCTGTCGAACCGCATTGCGCCGGAACACCTGGAGCTCTGTGTCGCTGATCCGGTTTCTCTGAGCGAAAGGACCATCCATGCCGGGGCCATCTTCCTCGGCCAATACACGCCCGAAGCAATCGGCGACTATGTCGGCGGCCCGAACCATGTGCTGCCAACCGCGCGCTCTGCCCGGTTCTCTTCCGGCCTGTCGGTGATGGATTTCCTCAAGCGCACCACGCTGAGCCAGATGACCCCGGACTCGCTGCGTGCCATCGGCCCGGCAGCAGAAGTGCTGGCAAAGAGCGAAAGCCTGGAAGCGCACGGGCTGTCCGTGACTGCCCGTCTGGACGCGCTGAACGGGTAAGGGAGCGAGGGGCGCAGCCCCTCTGCGCGTGCCGCGCATTCACCCCGGGATACTTGCGGCCAGATGAAGAGGGATCCGCGCACCGGAGCCCGCCGGGGCGCTTCACCTGGCGCGGTCATCGGCGTCCCCGCCTGTACCGCTTGACCAGGGTTGCGGAGCTTAGTTAACGATCCGTAACTTCATCTGGCCCTGGGGCTCCGCCCGTTCGCACCTGAAACGCTCCCCTGGAGCGTTTCTTGACCGGCGCTCACTCCCCGCCGGAGGCATCAAGTCATTTTCCCGGAAAAATGACGCAGACATCAGTAATGCGTAGTATACCCGCCATCCACGGCGAGCACCTGCCCGGTGATGTAGGACGCAGCAGGTGATGCGAGGAACAGGATTGCTGGGGCCAGTTCCTCCGGCTCGCCCCAGCGGCCCAGCGCGGTGGCGTTTTTCAGTTTCTCAGCAATTGCAGGGTCTCCAGCAGCAGCCATATTGGGTGCAGTCTTGAAGAAACCCGGGGCAATTGCGTTCACGGTAACTCCCTGAGCGCCTAGCTCTGCCGCCAGTGCCCGTGTCATACCATTGATGCCGGCCTTGGCGGTGGTATAGGCAGCATCGCCGGATTGCGCGATGAGGCCCGCGATCGACGAGATATTGATGATGCGGCCCCAGCCCTTGGGCGCCATCTGCGCCGCTGCCATCTGGGACAGGCGGAAAGGTGAGACCAGATCGACCTCCCACAGCTTTTGCAGATCGGCGCGGGTGAATTCCGGCAGGCTGCGCCGGTCGCGCTGGCCCACGTTGTTGACCAGGATGTCGAGCCCGCCCTCCTGCGCGATCCCCGCCATTGCTGCAGTTGCGGCGCTTTCATCGGCGATGTCCAGCACCAGCGGGCGGGCGGTTCCGGGCATCCGGGCAAGCGCGGCCTCTACCCGGTCCGTACCGCGGCCGTTGATCCAGACCTCGGCCCCGGCCTCGGCCAGCAGCCTGGCGGCGGCAAAGCCGAGACCATCGGTGGAGCCTGTCACCAGCGCACGCCGGCCTTTGAGAGAAAACTGTTCAAGCGCTGTCATCTTTGCGGCCTCCTGCTGGCGGCAGGCTGGTCGCGAGGGCGTGGCCTGTCAAGCACTGCCGCAAACGGGCAGGCGTTTGACGCCCGCTGCTGCATTGCCCCAGGCGAAGCGGTGCGATACTCATGGCCGGACGCCCCTGCGCATATCAGAGACAAAGACCCATGAGCCGCATCAGCCATATCGAACTGGACGACCGCAACCTGCCGCCTCCGACGCCCGAGATCGAGCAGGAGCGCAAGGTGGCGATCTATGACCTGATCGAGGACAACAGCTTTGCCCTGCCGCAGCGGGAAGACCGCGATGTGCCGAAGGGCCCCTACCATCTGGGGCTGGCGATCCGCGACAAGCGGCTGGTCTTTGATATCAACACCGAAGGCGGGGAAAAGGCGGCAGAGTTCCATCTGTCGCTGTCGCCGTTCCGGCAGGTGGTCAAGGACTACTACCAGATCTGCGAAAGCTACTTCACCGCGGTGAAGACCATGCCGCCAAGCCAGATCGAAACCATCGACATGGCGCGGCGCGGCATCCACAACGAAGGCAGCCGGGTGCTGCAGGAGCGGCTGGAGGGCAAGGCCGAGGTTGATACCGACACCGCCCGCCGCCTGTTCACACTGATTTGCGTCCTGCATTTCGGAGGCTGACGGGTGGAGGAGCTGCCGCAGTCCGTTCTGTTCTGTTGCGACCACAATTCGGTCCGCTCTCCGATGGCGGAGGGCATCATGAAGAAATTCTATGGCACCGGCACCTATGTGCAGTCGGCCGGGGTCAAGAACGACATGGAGATCGACGGCTTCTCCATCGCGGTGTGCCAGGAGATCGATGTCGAACTGTCGCGGCACCGGTCGCGCTCCTTTGACGAGATGGAGCGCTGGGGCGACGACCTGTCGTCCTTTGACCTGGTGGTGGCGCTGTCGCCCGCCAGCCAGCGCCGGGCGCTGGAACTGACCCGATTTTTTCACCTCGATGTCGAATATTGGCCGATAATGGACCCTACCGGGCTCGGCGAGACACGGCAGGCCAAGCTAGATATCTACCGTCAAACACGGGATCAAATCATCCAGCACCTGAAAAACCGCTGGGGTGAACCGACGGAGAGAACATGACCGATACCATCGCGCGCTATTTCGCGGCCTTCAATGCCGGTGACACGGAGACCATGCTGGACTGCCTGGATGAGCAGATCGCCCATCACGTGAACGAGGGCCAAATCCGGGTGGGCAAGGAGAAATTCGCGGAGTTCTGCGCCCATATGGACCGCTGCTACAAGGAAGAGCTGACCGATATGGTGATCTTTTCCGCAGAGGGCGGAAACCGCGCGGCGGCAGAGTTCATCGTGAACGGCACATACCTGCAAACGGATGAGGGCCTGCCACAGGCGAAGGGGCAGACCTACCGCCTGCCCGCGGGCTCGTTCTTTGAGCTGAAGGACGGCAAGATTTCCCGCGTCACCACCTATTACAACCTGGCGGACTGGATCGCCCAGGTCTCAGCCGGATGACCATCCGGGTTGAAGCCATGACCGGCGCGGCGCTGGAGGCCGCGCTGGACGATGTGGCACGCCTGCGGATCAAGGTGTTCCGGGCCTGGCCGTACCTGTACGACGGGGATCCGGCCTATGAGCGGGAGTACCTGCAAAGCTACCGCGACAGCGCCCGCGCCGTGGTGGTCGGGGCCTTTGACGGCGAGACCCTGGTGGGCGCCTCCACCGGTGCGCCGCTGGCGGATCATGCGGATGATTTTGCAGCGGCGTTTGAGGGTACCGGAATTGACCTGAACGTGGTCTTCTATTGCGCCGAATCCGTGCTGCTGCCGGAATACCGCGGGCATGGCGTGGGCCACGGGTTCTTTGACGCGCGCGAGGCGCACGCCCGCAAGCACGGGTTCAAGACTGCAGCCTTTTGCAGCGTTCAGCGCCCGGCAGATCATCCCATGCGGCCTGGGGATTACGCGCCGCTGGATCCGTTCTGGCGCAAGCGCGGCTATGCCCCACTGGAGGGCGCCATCGCGCATTTTTCCTGGAAGGATGTGGATCAGCCCGGCGAAACCAGCAAGCCGCTGCAATTCTGGAGCCGGGATCTGTAAGGGGAACAGGCGCCCCGCACGGGCGCCTGTCTGTTTTGGTTCAGACGCCTTCAGGCCGCGCCGCCTGCACTTCTTCCAAAGCGATCTTCTGCTGGGTGGCATAAAGCTTCACGGAATCGCGGGCGTCATCAAATGTGCGCTTGGCCGCTGTCACCGCCTTGCCGGCCGCAACATATTCCTTCTTGCTGAAGTCTTCCTGCTTGAACTGCTTGTAGTTCTCGGCCAGTTCCTTGAACAGCTTGGGCAGGGCGCCCTTCACGTTCTTTGCATGCGCGTCGATCTTGTAGGCCTTGGTCAGGTCGCGAATGCCCTTGTCGGCCTGGGCTTCGATTTTGGAGCGGTCTGCACCCTCTTTATTGTAGGCGGTTTTCCAAGCCTTCTTGATCGCGTCCAATTTGGCCAGCGCAGCGTTCACATCCTTGGAAATGTCCAGACAGGCAGCCTCAATCTTCTTGCCGCGCACCTCAGCCGCCTTGATTTCCTTGAGGATCAGCTTGCGGGTTTCCTCGTGCTCTTTCTTGAGCTTGGCCAGATGCTTGTCGGTTTCCTCGTTGGCCTTCTCGGCCTTCAGCTGCTGCGCCATTTGCTTCTGCTTGATCTTGTCCGCGTTGCGGGCCAGATCCGCCGCCGCATCTTCGCGTCTTTCGATCTGCTTGGCATAGGCCAGACACAGCTCGCGGCTGTGGGACTGCAGCTTGCCGCATTTGCCGCGTGCCTTGAGCATCGCATTGGCCAGCATGCTGAAGGCCTGAACGATTTCGCCCATGTTATCCAAATCCGCCTTGGCCGGGTCGCCAGACGGCGGCACCCCCAGTTTCTCCAGCAGGTCCATGTATTTACCGACACCGCTGCCCTTGCAGGCGCCGGCACGGTATTCGCGCCAGAATTTGGTGCGGAAGCCTTTTTTCGGGATGTCGGCAATAACGCCCTTCAGGTTCTTGTCATCAAGCTTGGTCGCCAAGAAAGTGGTCCTTCTTTCAATAAATCAAATGATCCGCTGCCTGCGAGAATGGCTAAATTGCCGGGCAGCACCAAGGTGAAACGCAGCACGCGGCTGTTTCCGTTGCAAAAATGTGCATTTTGTTTGAGTTTTTTTCCTGTGCGCCCGGCGCTGGATAGGACCAGAGGGCCGCACAGTCTTGCGCAGGGCCGATAGGGCGGGCAATCCTTCAATATGACCGCACCGGGATGCGGCCGTTTTCCGCCGGAGAGACGCCATGAAAATCGCCACCGCCGCCTATCCGCTCGACTGGCTCGAGAGCTGGGCACAATATGAAGACAAAGTGGCCGCCTGGGTGGCAGAGGCCGCCGGTAATGGCGCCGAGCTGCTGGTTTTTCCCGAATACGGCGCGATGGAGCTGTCAACGCTGGAAGGCGCGACGGTTGCCGGAGATCTGGAGCAGTCGATCCATTCGGTGTCAGAAAAGATGCAGGATGCGGCTGCGCTGCACCTGAAACTGGCTGCAGAACACGGTGTGCATATCCTGGGTGCCTCCGCCCCGGTGAACAGCGGGCTGGACCGGCCAGTAAACCGGGCTGAGCTGTATACGCCCGAAGGCAAGCGGGACCATCAGGACAAGCAGATCATGACCCGGTTCGAGCGCGAGGATTGGGGCATCATGGGCGGCGGGCCGCTCAAGATCTTCGACACGGCCCTGGGGAGAATCGGGGTGCTGATCTGCTATGACAGCGAATTCCCCTTGCTGGGCCGCGCGCTGGCAGAGACAGACGTGATTCTCGTCCCCTCCTGCACCGAGGCGCTGGCCGGATACTGGCGGGTGCGCATCGGTGCAATGTCGCGGGCGCTGGAAAACCAGTGCGTGACTGCCATGGCCTCCATTATAGGGGCCAATGAATGGTCGGAAGCCGTGGACATGAACACCGGCACCGGTGGCATTTTCGGCCCGCCGGACAAGGGCTTCCCCGGAACCGGGGTGCTCTCTGAGGGCGCGCTGAACCAGCCGGGCTGGACCTACGGCGAAGCGGACCTGGAAGCGATCGCCCATGTAAGGGCGGATGGCGGCGTGCTGAACCGCCTGCACTGGGAGGAGCAGATACCTCGCGTGAAATCGGTCACAAAGGCCGCAGTTTGCTGATTGAGCCCTTGAATTATTGGGAAAATGACCCCATTTAAGCGCACGTCCCGCAGTTTGCGGGTTAACCCAATGATGGAGACAACATGGCCAAGGAAGATACGCTCGAATTTCCCGGTGTCGTGAAGGAACTCCTGCC
>JABXIA010000099.1 GCA_013373325.1 Paracoccaceae bacterium | reverse complement strand
ATCGGCAGCGCGTCCATATCTGCGCGCAGGCCGATGGCGCGGCCTGAGGTATTGGTCTTGCCCTCGATCACCGCCACCACGCCGGTCCGGCCGACGCCAGTGGTGATATCGGTGATGCCGAACGCCTTGAGCCGCTCCACCACAAAGGCGGCGGTTTCATGCACCTCGTACATCAGTTCGGGGTTCTCGTGCAGGTGATGGCGCCAGGCGGTGATCTCCTGGTGCATCTCGGCAAAGCGGTTCTTGGCCGGCATTTCCCCTCCCCTTTTCGTTTCAGGTTCCGTTGCGGCAAACTGTCCGCGAAAAAACTTAGCTTCGCAAGTATCCAGACCCGCCGGGACGCGGCGGAACACGCCAGCTAGGCGGTGCCATGCGTGCACCCCCTGTGCACCACCTGTGCACCCCTGTGTGCACCGTCAGCATCAATCTGAGCACGAAACACGCCGTTTCAAGGCAGCGGGAAGTAGCCTCGCAGTTTCTCCACCAGCTTACGCATGAAGTCGTGGCCGGCCTCGAACTGGGCGACAGTGATGTATTCATTGGGCTGATGCGCCTGCGCGATGTCGCCGGGGCCGCAGATCACCGCCGAGTAACCGGCCTGCTGGAACTGGCCCGCCTCGGTGCCGTAGCTGACCACATGCGAACCGTTGTCGCCGGTCACCCGGCGCACCAGCGCCTCGGCCTCGCCGTTCTGTTCCGGCACCAGCCCAGGTACATCAAAGTGCTTGGACACATCGATGCGGGCGTCCGGATGGATGGCCTGCATCTCCGCCTCGACCTCGCGCACCTTTTGCAGGTAGGCGGCCTCCCAATCTCCCGCGTTCTCCCCCGGCACCACCCTGAAATCCATCAGGAAGCGGCAGTCCTTGGCGGTTATGTTATGGGCGGTCCCGCCTTCGATCATGCCGACATGGCAGGTGGTCCAGGGCGGGGTGAACATCGCCTGCACTTCACCCGGCTGTTTGGCCATATTCGCGGCATTCTGCTGGTTGGCCCAGTCGATCAGTTTCGCCCCCTGCATGATGGCGCTGACGCCCGTGTGCATGAGCGAGGAGTGCACCTCGAACCCCACCAGATGCGTATCATAGCCGGTGCCGCCCTTGTGGCCGGTGACCGCCTGCATCATCGAAGGCTCACCCACAATCACCGCCGAGCCCTTGGGCAGCACTTGCTGCATGGCTTCGATCATCGGCGGGGCGCCGGTGCAGCCGATTTCCTCGTCAAAGCTCAGCGCCAGTTGCAACGGGCGCGTGACACCGCCGGTATGAGCCTCCACCAGCGCCCAGATCGCCAGTGCATCAAACCCCTTCATGTCGCAGGTGCCGCGTCCGAAGTATTTGCCGTCCTTCTCCACCACCGTGAAGGGATCGGTGTCCCAGGGCTGGCCGTCAACCGGCACCACATCGGTATGGCCGGAGAGTACAACGGCGCCCTCGTCCCAAGGGCCGACGTGGGCAAAGACGGCAGCCTTGTGCGGTTGGTCGGGATCCACCCAGCGATGGCTTTCGATGCCATGGGAGGACAGATACGCCTGCACCCAGTCGACCAGCGGCAGGTTGGTATCACGGCTCACCGTCGGGAAGGAGACCAGCGCTTGCATGATCTCCAGCGGTGTCAGTTTATCGGCCATGGTTTCAGTACCCGCTGTCCGTCGTCAGAACGAAATGGCCCGGCTCCACTTCCAGATACTCCGACGGCGCGGCCTCATAGCCAACCTCGTGAATCGGCGAGGGGATCGGCTTGAAATTCAGCTCCTTCTCCGACTTGCGCTGGCGCGGGTCGGCAATTGGAACCGCTTTCATCAGTGCCTGAGTGTAGGCGTGCTGAGGGTTCTCAAACACGCGCTCACGCGGGCCGAGTTCGACAATGCGGCCCAGGTACATGACACCCACCTGATGGCTGACACGCTCCACCACCGCCATGTCGTGGCTGATGAACAGGAAGGAAAGGCCCAATTCGGCCTGCAGTTCCATCATCAGGTTCAAGACCTGAGCCTGCACCGACACGTCGAGCGCCGAGACCGCCTCATCCGCGACGATCAGCTTGGGGTTCAGCGCCAATGCTCGGGCGATGGCGATCCGCTGGCGCTGGCCGCCGGACATCTCGTGCGGGTAGCGGCGCATGAAGCTGCGCGGCAAGTGGACGCGGTCAAAGAGGCTGGCGACCCGGTCGTGCAATTCGGAGCCGGAGGCGAGGCCGTAGTTGCGCAACGGTTCCGCCACCTGGTCGATCAGCTGCATCTGCGGGTTCAGGGAGGCAAACGGATCCTGGAAGATCATCTGCATGTCCTGGCGCGCCTTGTGCATTTCGGAGGCATTGAAGCCCAGCACGTTGCGCCCCTCGAAGTTCACCTCGCCGGATTGCGGCTCCACCAGCCGCAGGATCGAGCGTCCGGCGGAGGATTTGCCGCAGCCGGATTCCCCGACCAGCGACAGGGTCTGGCCCTTGAACACCTTGAAAGAAACATCTTCCACCGCGTGCACATTGGAAATGGTCCGGCGCAAGAGACCGCCCTTGACCGGAAAGCGAGTGGTCAAGTTCTTCACGTCCAGCAGCACCTCTTCGGTGCCTTTGATCGGCTCGATCTTCTGGTTTTCGA
This sequence comes from Paracoccaceae bacterium, assembly GCA_013373325.1. Lineage (GTDB taxonomy): Bacteria > Pseudomonadota > Alphaproteobacteria > Rhodobacterales > Rhodobacteraceae > Leisingera. The sequence goes on along the minus strand of JABXIA010000099.1, from coordinate 223 downwards.
CGCCCATCAGCTTCATTGGTTCGGGGTAATGCTTGCCGCGCATCTCGCCCAGCTTCGGAACCGCCGCCAGCAGCGCCTTGGTGTAGTCGTGCTTGGGGTTCTCGAAGATCTCCTCGACGGTGCCTTCCTCAACCTTGTTGCCGCGGAACATGACAACCACGCGGTCGGCCATCTGCGCGACCACCGCCATGTCGTGGGTGATGAACATCACCGCGGTGCCGGT
>JABXIA010000050.1 GCA_013373325.1 Paracoccaceae bacterium | reverse complement strand
GTCCTGCGGCATCAGGAAATGGCCGGTGGCCTGGGCAAACAGCTTGTCCTTGTGGTCCTGCCAGGCCTCCACATGCACCGAGGCATAGCGGCGCCCCGAACGGTTCACCCGGGCGCGGGCATAAGCGTCGCGCGGCAGGCCGGAGCGCAGGTAGTCGACGGTGAAATCGATGGTCTTGGGCTGGCGCGGCAGGTTGCCCTTGGCCATCTCCGCCGGGTCCAGATCGCCGTTTTCGATGCGCTGCCACAGGTGCGACCAGTTGAGCGTGATCATCGCGGTGGTTTCCAGGAAAGCTGCCGTCACCCCGCCATGGATGGCGGGCAGGAAGGGATTGCCGATCAGCTTGTCGTCGAAGTTCAGCACCGCCGTCAGCTCATCACCGCGGCGTTCGAAGGTGACATTCAGGAAGCGGATGTAGGGCACCGAATCCACCAGCGCCGACAGGGCTGCATCGCGGCGCTGCTTGACCACCTGGATCGGTTCGGGACGGGGGCGGCTCAAAACTTCTTCTCCACGGTAAAGGCGCCGGAGGCGGTGGCGACGGGGCGGTCCGAGTCCTCGTCCATCGCCACGGCGCGGACAAAGGCCACGGTGCGGGTGATGTGGTGGCAGGTGGCACGGGTGGTGATTGCCTGCCCCGGCGTTGCCGGGCGCATGTAGTCGATGCGCAGGTCGATGGTGGCGGTTCCGCCGGGAGCGGACGGGTGGCTCATCACTGCTGCGCCGCAGCATGTGTCCATCAGCGCTGAGACCGCACCGCCGTGGATGACGCCGGTGGCGGGATCGCCGATCAGCTTCTTGTCATAGGCCATGCGGATCTCGGCAGTGCCGTCACCGATCTCCGTCAGCTTCATTCCCAATTGCTTGGCATGGGGGATCGCTTCGATGAACTGGCGCGCGAGGTCGGTCTTGTCGGCCATGAGGCTGTCCTTTGAAATCTCTGCCCCATCTTTGGCCCTGCGCCGGCAAAAGCGCAAGTGTGCCGCCGCGGAGGTTGCAACGTTCGCTGCAAGTGCATAGGTTCCCGGCAAGGGAGACGACGGATGACCGACAAAAGATTGTCATTCAAGGAAATGTGCGCCGAGTTCGAGGTCACGCCGCGGACGCTGCGCTACTATGAATACATCGAGCTTTTGCAGCCGGACCGCGAGGGCCGGTCCCGGTTCTACGGCGCGCGCGAGCGTGCCCGGATGAAGCTTATCCTGCGCGGGCGCAAGTTCGGCTTTCAGCTGGAAGAGATCCGCCAGTGGCTGCTGATCTATGAAAAAGAGGGCAACGACGCCCAGAACCACGCGTTCATGGAAATGGCCGACCGGCAACTGGTGGAGCTGGAGAAGCAGCGAGAGCAGATCAACGAGGCGATTGATGAGCTGAGCGAGCTGCGCGAAAGCACAAGGGCGCTGCTGAAGTAGGTGAACGCATTCTTTTCTGACACGAAACCCCGTCCCCTGTGGCGGGGTTTTTCTTTGGCTTAACCGGTAACCGGATTCGTCCCCTTGCGGGCAAAATGCGTTGCTGAAACCCGCTGGCAGACAGCTGGCTGACCCGTAACGTTACGTCACTTTATGTGCGCTTTGCGAACTTGTAACGCTCCGAAAAGTGACGCAACGTACAACTTACGTAAACGTAAAGTCAGTCTTGATCGAAATCTGAACTGCGCACAGCTTGGTCCTGCACCAAGCCGTAAGAGTGACGATGATGACCGAAGAAACCATGACCATCCGCGAGATGTGCGAGGCCTTTGACGTGACGCCCCGCACGCTCCGGTTCTACGAAGCCAAGGAACTTCTGTTCCCGATCCGCGACGGCCAGAAGAGGCTGTTCACCAAACGCGACCGCGCCCGGCTGAAGCTGATCCTGCGCGGCAAGCGGTTCGGATTCAGCCTGGAGGAAATCCGCCAGCTGCTGGAGCTGTACCATGTCGGCGACCAGCAAGTGACCCAGCTCACCAAGACCTATGAGGTCGCGCGCGACCGGCTCGCCGATATGGAGCGCCAGCGCGAGGAGCTGACCGAGGCAATCGAGGACCTGAAGGACCAGCTGGCCTGGGGCGAGAAGATGATCGCCTCGATGAGGGCCAAGCAGGAGGCGGCCGAATAGGCTGCCGCCCCGCCCTTTACCGCCGGCCTGACCGGCACTGACCACGATCACCAAGACCCTGAAGAGGACCGACATGCCATCCTATCGAGCCCCCGCCAAAGACGCCCAGTTCATCCTGCACGACGTGCTGAAGGTCTCCGGCCAGGACATTCCCGGATACAGTGAGCTGGAACCGGATTTCACCGGCGCCGTGCTGGAAGAGGCAGGCAAGATCGCCAGCGAGGTGCTGCACCCGCTGAACACGGTGGGCGACCAGGAGGGCTGCCGCCTGGAAAATGGCGTGGTCTACACACCGAAGGGTTTCCTCGAGGCCTTTGAACAGGGGAAGGAAGGCGGCTGGACCGGGCTGGACATGCCGGAAGAGTTCGGCGGCCAGAACATGCCCTATGTGATGGGCACTGCAGTGGGCGAGTTCTTCTCGGCCGCGAACCAGGCCTTCACCATGTACCAGGGCCTGACCCATGGGGCGGCTTCGGCGATTCTGGCGCATGGCACCGATGAGCAGAAGGCCACCTATCTGCCCAACATGATCAGCTGCCAATGGACCGGCACAATGAACCTGACAGAACCGCATTGCGGCACCGACCTGGGCCTGATGCGCACCAAGGCGGAACCGCAGGGGGACGGCAGTTTCAAGATTTCCGGGCAGAAGATCTTCATCTCCTCCGGCGATCACGACATGGCGGAAAACATCGTGCACCTGGTGCTGGCCAAGATCCCCGGCGGCCCCGAGGG
>JABXIA010000340.1 GCA_013373325.1 Paracoccaceae bacterium | reverse complement strand
GTGCAGAACATCGACCTGATGAACATGGCCGGCTTCTGCCGCAACTGCCTGGCCCGCTGGTACCAGGAGGCCGCCAATGAGCGCGGCATAGACATGGGCAAGACCGAGGCGCGTGAAATCTATTACGGCATGACCATGGATGAGTGGAAGGCCAACTACCAGACCGAGGCCAGCGCCGAGAAACAGGCGGCCTTCGAAGTCGCCTTCAAGGAAAACGTGACCGACAAGCATTAAGCGGCCGCTCTGCTGATCCGGGACAGAGGGGCTCTGCCCCTCTTGGCCTTTCGGCCAATTCACCCCGGAGTATTTGCGCAAAGGTGAAAGGGCTGGCTGGAGGCCGTATCAGCCCCTCAGCCGCAACGCAGCCCGCCCAAGATCAACCGGCGCGCCATTTGCATCCACCAATGCCACGCGCAGCGGCGCGCCGGTCTCCCGGTCCGCCGCCCCCACCGGCGCCGCGCCGCCGGTCACATGCGCCTCTCCCCATTGCGCCAGCGCCAGGAAGGTCAGCGCCAGTCCGCGCCCGGCTTCGGTCAGCACATAGGCCCGGCGCACCCGGTCGCCCGCCTCCTGATAGGGCTGTTTCTCCAGTATCCCCCGCGCCACCAGCATGTTCAGCCGGTCCGTCAGCGTCGAGCGCGGCGCCTTCAGATCCTCGCGCATGTCGTCATAGCGGCAGACGCCATAGAAGGCCTCCCGCAGGATCAGGAGCGTCCAGCGGTCCCCAAGGATCTCCGCAGCCAGTGCCATCGGGCACTGCTCCTTGGGCACCAGGGCGCGGCGGCGGACGGCGGGCGGGGTTTCACGGGAATCAGAAGCTGAGTTTGACATGCGGACCCAGATAAGGGATTTTTATCTAAGTTCAAAATTAAGACTCAGATTCGCCAGCAGGAAGGACAGACCCGATGACCAATCGCCCGACGGACCAGGATGACACGCTCGAAGATTTCAAGCCGCGCCGGATCACCCTCAACGATGCGGAGAAAACCGTGCATGTTTCCGGCCAGGGCCCGGCGGTGATCGTGATGGCGGAAATGCCGGGGATCAGCCCGCATGTGGCCCGCTTTGCCCGCTGGGTGCGCGACGCAGGCTTCACCGTTTACATGCCTTCGCTGTTCGGCCGTGACGGTTCCGCGGCCACGGCGGAGGACGGTGCCGAGGTGTTCCGCCGCGCCTGCGTCAGCGCCGAATTCCGCGCCTTTGCAGGCAATGGGTCCAGCCCCGTCACCCTGTGGCTGCGGGCGCTTGCGCGGCTGGCGCACAGCGAATGCGGCGGGCCTGGAACCGGCGCCATCGGCATGTGTTTCACCGGCAATTTCGCCCTGTCGATGATGCTGGAGCCTTCCATGCTGGCGCCGGTTTTAGCGCAGCCCTCGCTGCCGCTGGACAATCCGGCAGCTATCGAAAGCCCGCCCGAAGAATTGGCCGCAGTGCGCGCGCGGTTGGAGCGTGAGGACCTCACGGTGCTTGCCTACCGGTTCCAGGGCGACGCCTTTTGCCAGGCCCAGCGGTTTGCGGCCTATGCTGAGGCGCTGGGGGACCGGTTCGACGCCCGCACCCTGCCGGACAGCGCCGCCGCCGCCGATGTGCCGCCGTTCTTTGCCAAACACGTCCCCACCCCGCACAGCGTGGTCACCGCGCATTTGGTGGATACGGCAGGCAGCCCGACCCTGGCAGCGCGGGATGAGATCCTGGGGTTCTTCAGGCAGCGGCTGACGGCGGGCCGCTGATACCAGGGGCGGCAAGGCAGGCCAGCCCCGCCCTGCCGCCTCAGTTCTTCGGGCTTTCAAACCAATCAAGCGCCATTTTGCTCCAGCCCTTGGGCAAGCCATGGCCACCCTTGTGCAGGATCAGCTCCAGGCCGCCCGCCTCACAGTCCCAGCGCTTGCGCCAGAGCCCCTCTTCAACCTCATGCGATGCGGCGTTGCTGGGGCAGCCGTTTTCGCGCCGCCACAGTTGCAGCCCCTCCCAAACGTCGGCCTGCACCACACTGGTGCCGGGGATGGCGCGGCCTTCCAACGGTACCACGGTGTCGGCAAACCCGTGGATGTGAAGCAGCCGCACCGGCCCCTTGCAGTCGCGCGCCATCGGCAGCCAGAAGCCGCCGGAAACCGCCGCATACCCGGCGGCAAACTCCGGCACGTGGCAGGCCATGTCCCAGACCATCGAGCCGCCGCGGGAAAAGCCGCTCAGCAGCAGTTGCTCCGGATCCACGCCAGCCTGATGCGCGGCATCCGCCAGCACCGCGCGCAGGAAGTCCGTATCGTTGCGGGGATAGGTGCTCCAGCCGTCGCGCACCGACCAATCCGCCGGTTTACCCTCTGCCCATGGCAGGCCGCTGGGAGCAATCACCGCATAGCCGCGCTGTATGAACGCCGCCACCAGCCCGCTATTGGCAGCAACCTTGGCCCCGCTGCCGCCATAGCCATGCAGGAACATCACCGCAGGCCCGCCCTGCCAGCTGTCCGGCAAGGCCAGGTGATACGTCCCGCCGTCAATCCGGCACGGCCTTTCTCCGCCGCACGGCGCGTCCTGCGCCGCCGCAATTGCCGGCACACACAGCAAAGCCGCGGCCAGCAGCATCAGACCCCGTTTCAGCATCTGCCCCTCCTTTGTCCGGTTCGCACTCTACCCTAGCACAGACCGCCAGCAGCGCTGCCGCCATGAAAAAGGCCGCCCGTTCTGGGCGGCCGCTGCAAAATGTCTTTTTGGAAATACCCCGGACCACACATCCGCGGCTGGGCGCGCACCCCCGAAGGCGCGCCTAACCGCGCAAGCGGCCCAGAAGACGCGCTGCCAGCGCGCCAGAGGCCGTGCGCTCCCGCGCCAGGAGCTTGCCAGCGAGCCACCCCTGGCTGGCAGGCGCCTGAGCAAAATCGGGATGCGCGGCCTCATCCGCGGTCAGCACCTGACGTACAGCAGCCAGGATTTCCACGTCGCTCGGCTCAGCGGCCTCGCTGTTCATGGCTTCCCCCATCTCCGGCTGGTAACACTGTTGCATACTGGCACCTCCACGGTTTGCGGCTCTGGCCAGCGGCCCCCCTGGCCGGTTTCCATCGCCTGAGATCAGAATACCGCAAGGCGCCGCCTACGGGCGCATTTTGTGTAAAATTAGTTAAAATCCAGAGCTGAAACGGGGGGTTTGCAAAACAGTCCCAAAACCAAGGCGCCCTTTGTTTCCAAGACGGGGAAAGTACGCCGTTTCAGCATCCTGTGAACCGGGCTTTTGCACCCGCCCGGCGGGCCGGAAATCGCAGAATCGATTCTCTATTTAACAAAAAAGGCCGCCCGCAAGGGACGGCCTTTCTCAGCAGTGCAGCAAGCAGCTTCAGACGGCCTTCTTGCGGCTTTCTTCCAGGTAGATTTCGCGCAGGCGCTTGGCGATCGGGCCCGGGGTGCCGTCGCCCAAGGTCACGCCGTCGATTTCCACCACCGGCATCACAAAGGCGCTGGCAGAGGTGGTAAAGGCCTCGTCCGCTTCCTTGGCTTCCTCGACGGTGAACAGACGCTCCTCGATTTCCATCTGCGCTTCCGCCGCCAGCCGCAGCACCGCGGCGCGGGTGATGCCGTGCAGGATGTCATTGGACAGCGGCCGGGTCACGATCTTGCCGTTCTTGACGTAATAGGCGTTGTTGGAGGTGCCTTCGGTCACATAGCCGTCCTCGATCAGCCAGGCATCGTCGCAGCCGGCCTTCTTGGCCATCATCTTGCCCATCGACGGATAGAGCAGCTGCTCGGTCTTGATGTCGCGGCGGCCCCAGCGGATGTCCTCAATCGAGATGATCTTGGCGCCTTTCTGCGCCGCCGGGCTGTCGGCCAGGCCAGGCTTGTTCTGGGTGAACAGCACCAGCGACGGCGGGGTGTCGGCGGAAGGGAACACAAAATCCCGGTCGCCGTCAGAACCGCGGGAGACCTGCAGATAGACCAGCCCCTCTTCGATGCCGTTCAGCTCCACCAGTTTGCGGTGGATCTCCAGCAGCTCCTCCTTGGAGCAAGGCGACGCCATGTCCAGTTCCTTGAGCGAGCGGTCCAGACGCACGGCGTGGCCTTCAAAGTCGATCAGCTTGCCGTCGAGGACCGAGGTCACCTCATAAACCGCATCGGCAAACAGGAAGCCGCGGTCAAAGATCGAAACTTTGGCGTCGCCTTCGGGCAGGTATTCGCCATTCACATAAACAGTACGGGTCATTGTTGTCTCCTCAACCCCACAGGGCAGCCTTGGGCGGGTGCACGCCCTCGGCATCAAATGTCAAAGGTTCCTCGCGGTCTTCGGCCAGAAGCAGGGGCCCGTCAAGATCCGTAACCGCCGCACCCTGCGCCACAAGCGTCGCGGGCGCCATCGCCAGCGAGGATCCGACCATGCAGCCGACCATCACCTCATAGCCCTCGGCCAGTGCCGCCTCACGCAGCTTCAGCGCCTCGGTCAGGCCGCCGGTCTTGTCCAGCTTGATGTTGACCACGTCATATTTGCCCTTGAGCTTAGGCAGGCTCTCACGGTCATGGCAGCTTTCATCCGCGCAGACCGGCACCGGGCGCTCCATGCCGGTCAAGGCCTCATCCTCGCCCGCAGGCAGCGGCTGCTCGACCAGTTCCACGCCCAGGCGCACCAGATGCGGCGCCAGTTCGGCGTAAACCGCAGCAGACCAGCCTTCATTGGCGTCGATGATGATTTTGGCATCGGGCGCACCCGCGCGCACCGCTTCCAGACGGGGCATGTCATCGGGGGTGCCGAGCTTGATCTTCAACAGCGGCCGGTGCGCGTTTTCCGCCGCTTGCTTCTGCATGTTCTCAGGCGTGTCGAGCGACAGCGTATAGGCGGTGATCTCCGGCTTCGGCTCCGGCAGGCCTGCCAGTTCCCAGACGCGTTTGCCTGCCTGTTTTGCCTCCAGATCCCACAGTGCGCAGTCAACCGCGTTGCGGGCGGCGCCGGCGGGCAGCAGCGACTGCAGCTCTTCGCGGGTGAAATCGGCAGGCAGGCCCTCGATCTCTGCGGTCACGCTTTCCAGTGTTTCATTATAACGGGCATAAGGCACGCATTCGCCCCAGCCGGTCACGCCGTTCTTCTCGACTCGGACGGTCAGCACCTTGGCTTCGGTGCGCGAGCCGCGCGAGATGGTGAAGACCTGCGCCAGTTTGAAGACGTCCGGGGTGACGGTGATGTTCATGAAGCTGCCCTTTCCTGCGGCCCTGCGCGCGAGCCGCGGCGGGCCGTGGCACGGCGCCGGGAACTCCTTGCACCTGCCTTTTCATCTTTCCAAAAATACTCCCGCCGGAGGCCCTGCCCTGTCGGCACGCGCGCCCGGCGGGGGTGTTAGATCAGACTGCAGCCAGTGCGTCCACCAGGCGGCCTGCACCGTGGCGGTACGGGTCAACAGCGGGCAGGCCCATACGCTCTTCGACTTCGGCCAGGTATTTCACGGCTTCGTCTTCGCTGAGGTGCTGGGTGTTCACCGAAATACCGACGATCTGGCAGGCCGGGTTGGCACGCTGTGCCAGCGGCAGGGCCACGTCGCGCAGCTCTTCCAGGGTCGGCACGTCATATTCCGGCAGGCCGCGCATATGGGTGCGGGTCGGCTCGTGGCACAGGATCAGCGCATCCGGCTGGCCGCCGTGCACCAGCGCCATGGTGACGCCGGAGTATGAAACGTGGAACAGTGAGCCCTGGCCTTCGATCAGGTCCCAGTGGTCGTCGTCGTTGTCCGGGGTCAGGTATTCGATCGAACCCGCCATAAAGTCGGCAATCACAGCGTCCAGCGGCACACCGTGGCCGGTGATCAGGATGCCGGTCTGGCCTGTGGCGCGGAAGGTCGACTTCATGCCGCGCGCGCGCATCTCG